>NZ_AMXD01000039.1 GCF_000310185.1 Thauera aminoaromatica S2
GTCGCGCGCCCGCTGGCACCGGCCGGGCTCGCGCTGGCCGTCGCCAGCGGCCTGCTACCCCTGCTGCTGCTGCCACCCGCCGCCGCGCTCTGCGCCCTGCTCGCCGCCGCTGCGGTGACGACGTGGAGCGCGCGCCTCTTTCAGCGCCGGCTCGGCGGCTACACCGGCGACCTGCTCGGCGCCACCCAGCAGGCGAGCGAGCTCGCCATCTACCTCGCCCTGCTCGCCGCATCGCGGCTGGCGAGCTGAGCCTGCACCGCCGTGCAATCCCCATGCGGCCTGGGCGGATCTTGACCCAGGACAAAAAAAACTTGCTCCCGACAAGTCGGCAACCCAATATGAGTTGATCTGGAGTCTTTCTCCGGCAAGTCGGACACGTCTTCAGGCGTGCGCGGAAAGCATGGTGGAGCCCCGACCTGAAGCGCGGCTCCGCGCCCTCGACAAGAGGGGCTGGGGGGAGACAAGCCATGCATCACCATCGCGAGCCCGAGCCGGTCGCAGCTGCGCCGCGCCTGAAGGAAATCGTCGTCCATGTCACTTGCGCGCTGATCGTCAGCCACGGCCTGGTGCCCGAGCTGGCGTGGGCGGTCGACATCGTCCCCGACGGCCGCACCGCGACCAGCGTGAGCCCGCTCGGCACGAACGCCGCCGACGTCCGCAACACCGACCGCCTCCTCGGCAACGGCAATGCGGTCAACTCCTTCAGCCGCTTCAATGTCGGCAGCGGCGAGACCGCCAACCTCCACCTGCCCGACGGCGCCGCCGCGCTCATCAATCTGGTGCGCGACCAGAAGACCACGATCGACGGCATGCTCAATGCCATCAAGGAAGGCCGGATCGGCGGCAAGGTCTATTTCGCCAACCCGCACGGCGTCGTCGTCGGCCCGAGCGGCAAGGTCAACGTCGGCAGCCTGCACGTGTCCACGCCCAGCCAGCGCTTCGTCGACGACTTCTTCGACGCCCCGGGCGGCGCCGAGGCCTCGGCCGCCGCCTTGGTCGAGGGCCGCGCGCCGCGCAACACCGCGGCCGAGATCCGCATCGACGGCGAGGTCAACGCCACCGAGCAGGTCAGCCTGTCCGCAGGCTCGATCACGGTGGGCGGCAAGGTGCTGAGCGGCGCGAAGTTCGCCGGCGGCGCCCCCGACTTCAGCGACGTGGTCAACGTGCACGGCCTGGCGACGGGCGGCGCGGTGGTCGAGAACCAGGGCCGCATCGAAATCGTCGGCGACAGCGGCATCGAGCTCACCGGCACGGTCTCCTCGCGCCGGGTGAACGTCGGCGACGACGCCAGCCTGCGCAGCGGCGTGTCGATCGCCGCCTCGGGCGACATCGCCCTGCGTGCGCCCACGATCCGCATCGGCAGCGGCGGCAAGCTGCTCGCCGCGGGCAGCGACACCCACGCGGGCGGAGACGTGACGCTGCAGGCGCAGGCCGTCGGCGGCACGCTCGACGCCTTGTCCGACACCGCGGCGCGCATCGAGGCGAGCGGCGCGACCCTCACCGGCCGCGACCTGCACCTGCAGGCGAGCGCGGAACACCGTAGCACGCTGGCGCCGCTGGTCACCAAGACCACGAGCGCGACGATCGAGGTGGACGGATCCACGCTGGAGGCGAGCGGCCGCGCCACCCTCGAGGCCACCGCCACCGCCGCCATCGCCACCCCGGATGTCGTGCCGCTGGCGGTGGTCGATGTGGACGTCGCGGCGAGCGTGCGCGTCCAGGGCGACACCCGGATCACCAGCGCCGGTCCCGCCCGCCTCGGCGCCACCACCACCACGACCATCGACGCCCGTCCCGGCCTGCCCGACCTCGGCGCGCTGCCGGCCGACGCCGGCGCGGCGATCGTCATCGCCGACACCACCGCCAGCGTGGATCTGCTCGGCAACGCCGAGCTCGCCAGCACGGCGGACAAGACCGAGCTCGTCGCGAGCAACCGCACGACGGTGGACGCGGCGGTCGACGCCTCGGCCGCCGGCAGCAGCGCGGTGGGCGGCAGCGTGGCGGTCAGCGTGGTGCGCAGCACCACCCGCGCGCGCACCGCCGACAACGCGCGCCTGGCCGGCAAGATCGGTGTCGGCGTGCACGCGCAGTCGGATACCCGCGTCACCACCTCGGCCAAGGCCGCGGCCGGCGGCGCCAGCCCGCAGCCGGCAGGCACGAGCAAGACCGAGGGGACGCTCGCGGACTACGAGGACGAGGCCTCGACCTCGGACGGCAGTGTCAGCGTCGCCGCGGCGGTGGCGGTGAGCGACCTCGAGAGCACCACCCTGGCCGCGCTCGACGCCACCCGGGCGGCCACCAGCGAGGGCATGCTCGCGGTCGGCAGCGAGGCACTGACCCAGGCGGACGTGGTCGCCGACGGCAGCAGCACCGGCGCTGCGGTCGGCGTCGGCGCGGCGGTCGCGCTCAACCTCGCGCGCACGAGCGCGGAGGCGCGCATCGGCGGCAGCGCCGACGCACAGGGCATCGAGGTCGTGGCAACCCTGCCCACGGGCGACGAGATCAATGGCTTCACCACCGCCGCCACCTCGGGCGCGGGTGCCAGCGACGTCGGCGTGGCCGGCGCGCTCGCGCTCAACGTCATCGACGCGGGCAGCCGCGCCCGCATCACCGGCAGCGCCGACGCGAAGGGCGGCACCGTCCGCATCGGCAGCGATCACCGCAGCGAATCCTCGGCCAGCGCGACCCCCGCCGAGGACGCCACCGCCAGCGGCGACACCCTCGGCATCGGCGCCTCCGTGGCGGTCAACGTCGTCGCCAACGAGAGCCGCGCCGAGCTCGCCAACGGCGCGCGCCTGATCAACCCGGGCGCCGTCACGGTCGAGGCCGTCGGCGACTACCTCGTCCACACCGAGGCCGAGGCTGGCGCCGAGGGCGGCATCGCCGCCACCCCGGTGGCCGCGGTCGCGGTGGTCGACAACCAGACCCATGCCGTGATCGGCAGCGGCGAACGCGTGCAGGCCGGCGCCAAGGTCGGCGTCACCGCCACCCATTCCAGCACCGTCGAAACCTCGGCCAAGGGCAGCGCCGAGGGCGAGAAGGCCGCGATCGGCATCGCCGTGGCGGTCAATGTGCTCACCGAGCGCGTCAGCGCAAGCATCCAGCGCGACGTGTTCACCCCGGGCGCGATCGAAGTGGCCGCGCACAACGCCCACAAGGGCTCGGCGACTGCGAGCGCGAGCGCCAAGGGCGGCAAGGGCGAGGAAGAGGACGGCAGCAGCGCGGAGGACGGCGTGGACCTCGAGGTCCAGCGCCAGTCCGGCTTCGCCCAGGACAAGCAGAAGGACGGCAGCGCGAGCAAGACCCAGCAGCCGGGCTCGGCCGAATCGAGCGAGGGCAAGCTCAGCGTGGCCGCGGCGGTCGCGGTGAACGCGCTCGACAGCCGCAGCGAGGCCTACGTCGCCAGCGCCATCGAGTTGCAGGCCGGCGGCCGGCTCGCGGTCGAGGCCTGGAGCAACACCGACGCCGAAGCCGAGGCCGATGGCAGCGCGGCCGGGAGCACGGCGACGGTCGGCATCGGCGCCGCCGCCGCGGTCAACAGCATCGAGACCCACACCCTGGCCTGGATCGGCGACGCTCAGGTGACCGCGAACGGCATCGCCGTAAACGCCGGCACGGAAATCCTCGGCGACGACGAGGAAAACCGCTTCAGCGCGAGCGCGAAGGCTGGCGCCGGCGCGGGCAAGGTCGGCATCGCCGGCGCGCTCGCGCTCAACCTGCTCGAGACCCACACCCGCGCCGAGGTGCTCGAAGGCGCGCGCGCGGACGCCGAGGGTGGCGATGTCGAGCTCGAAGCCGGCAGCACCACGGAAACCAGCGCCACCGCCCTGCCCGACGAGCCGGTCGACGGCGGCGACTTCGGCGTCGGTGCCTCGGTCGCGCTCAACCTCTTCCGCGAGGACGAGGTGCGGGCACGCATCCGGCGCGGCGCCGAGATCACCGACCTCGACAAGCTGCGTGTGATCGCCAACGCCAGCAGCGACACCCGCGCCACCGCCGAGGCAGGCGCTGCGGGCAGCGTGGCGCTCGACGCCGCCGTGGCCCTGTCCGACCTCAAGCTGAACACGGCCGCCGTGGTCGAGGCCGGCACCGAAATCGTCGCCGCCGGCGCCGTCGAGATCCGCGCCACCTCCACCGGCGAGCACGAGGCCGAGGCGACGGGCGACACCGAATCGGAAAAGGTCGGCATCGGCGCCTCGGGCGCGATCGTGCTCAGCACGACCACGACCACCGCCAGCCTGCAGCGCTCGCTGCAGACGACCACCAGCGGCGAGGAGGGCAATCTCACCATCGACGCCGACGCCACGCGCAGCTACGAGGCGGTGGCCAAGGCCAGCGCCGCCGGCGGCAAGGCCGAGGAGGACACCACCGCCGCCGAGCGCGACAAGGCCAGCACCAGCTCGACCCTGAAGGACAACCAGGACGCCCAGGAGGGCACCCAGACCACCGGCAACAGCAACAAACTGGCGGTGGCGGCCGCGGTGGGCGCGGTGGTCATGGACGACGACGTGCGCGCGGACGTGGGGCGTGCGCAGGGGGCGGACAGCGACCCTGCCGTCCGCCTCGACGTCGGCGGTGAACTCGCGATCGGCGCACACAACCAGAGCGACTTCAGCGCCCGCGGCCTGGGCAACACCCTGGACGTGTCCAAGCTCGAGAGCAGCGCCCAGGTCGGCATCGGTGTAGGTGTCGGGTTGGCGATCGCGCGCAACGACACCGCCGCCACGATCGGCGACGGCACGCTGGTCGCGGACGCGGCGGGCGTGCAAGTTGCCGCCGGATCGTCGCAGAACACCTCGGCGGAGTTCGCCAACAAGCTCGCCGCAGAAGGCGTGGCGGGCGCCGGGGCGGAGAAGGTCGGCATCGCGGGCGCACTTGCGGTGGCATGGTCGCAGTCCACCACCTCCGCCTCGCTGGGCGAGGGCGTCCGCATCGGCGATCGGACCACCGGGGAGTACGCCGGCGAAGTCAGCATCACCGCGGACAACACCAGCAAGCTCGCGGCCAAGGCCTGGAGCGCGGCGCTCGCCGGCAAGGTCGGCGTCGGCGCCTCGATCGCCATCCTGCGCGCCAACAACAGCCAGCATGCCTGGATCGGCGAACAGGCCGAGGTCACCGCGGCCGGGCTGCAGCTCGCCGGGCGCAACCATCTGCTGAACAGCTCGCCGAGCTTCGACTGGACGATCCTCGACGACCTCGAGAACCGCTTCACCGAGGCCAACCTGCAGGTGCTGCTCGGCGAAAGCAACTACTACACCGAGACCATCGCCGGCGCCGGCGGCGAGCAGGTCGCGGTCACCGGCTCGTTCTCGGTGAATGTCTTCGACGAACGCACCGAGGCCACGATCGGCGACGGCGCGCGGGTGAACACCAACGGCACGGTCGACCTGGAAGCCGACAACCAGTCCTCCGCGACCGCCTTCGCCGGCGGCGTGTCGGCCGCGGGCAAGGTCGGCGTGGGCCTGGCCAGCGCCGACATCGTCAACCGCAGCCAGACCCGGGCCACGATCGGCGCGGACGCGCGCATCGAGCAGTCCGCCGCGATCGACATCGACGCCACGGCCGCGATGGATCTCGCCGCGGTCACCGCGAGCGCGGCCGCCGCGGGCAAGGCCGGCGTGGGCGGCGTGCTGAGCCTGATCGACTCGGAGAACCAGGTCGAGGCCGCCACCGGCGCGCGCAGCTTCCTGCGCAGCGACGGCGCCATCGACGTCGACGCGGGCAACACCTTCGATGCCCTCGGCGTCGCCGGGGTGGCCGGCGTGGGCGGAACCGCCGGGGTGGGCGTATCCGCCGGCACCTTCCTGGTCGACAACCAGACTCGCGCCTCGATCGGCGCCGCGGCCGACGTCGCCGCGGCGGGCGCGATCGGCGTGCGCGGCACCGCGGTGCAGGATGTCATCTCGGTCGTCGTCGGCGGCGCCGGCGGCGGCACCGCGGGCGTAGCCGCATCCGCGGCGGTGAACGACTACAACCCGCTCACCTACGCGTGGATCGGCGACGGCGCACGCATCAATCAGGGCGTGAGCGGCGCGGCCCTTGCGGGCCGCAGCCTTGCGGTGCACGCGCACGCCCGCACCGACTTGCTGTCCATCGTCGGCACGGTAGGCATCGGGGGCACCGCCGGCGTCGGCGGCGCCGCCGACGTGGTGGTGATCGACAAGGAGACCGCGGCCTGGATCGGCGAGGGCGTCATCGCCCGCAGCGGCGACAGCCTCGCGGTGGGCGCCAGCAGCGCAGAGGCGATCCGCTCGGTGGGCGTGGGCCTGAGCGCGGGCGGCACGGCCGGTGTGCAGGGCTCGGCTTCGGTGCTGGTGCTCGACATCGACACGCTCGCCTCGGTGAAGACGGGCAGCGCGCTGTTCTCCGACGGCAACCTGGTGATCGCGGCCGACGCCGACAGCGACCTCGACCTGCTCGCCGGCGCGATCGGCGCGGCGGGGACCGCGGCGGTGGGCGCCGGCGCGGCGGTCGCGGTGGTGGACAAGACCACCCACGCCTGGATCGACGACGGCGCCGCGGCGAGCGCGCTCGGCAACGCCGCCGCGGCACAGGTGGCGGACGGCGGCTTCGACATCGACTACGCGGCCACGGCTGCGGGTGAAGGCGAGGTCGCCGCCCCCGGCATCACCCCCTCCGACGGCGAGAACGACCTCGCCGGCGGCAGCGCGGCGCTCGACGCCACACGCACCAGCAGCGCGAGCACCAGCGCCCATCGCGGGCTCGCGGTGACCGCGCTGAATCGCGATGACATCAAGGGCTACGCAGTTACCGGCGCCGCTGCCGGCACCGCGGCGGTGACCCTGTCGGGCGAAGTGTCGGTGCACCAGACCGACACCCGCGCCTCGATCGGCAGCATCGAACTCGCCGAGGGCGCCAGCCACACCGGGGTGCAGGTCAATGCCGACAACACCGGTGCCAACGCCGCGCAATCGGTGCGCGTCGCCGCCGGCAACGACAGCTTCCACCTCGGCATCGCCGGCGCACTGTCGGCCTCGGGCACGGTCGGCGTGGGCGTCGGCGCCGACGTGGCGGCAATGCAGCACGCCACTCATGCGGCCATCGTCGACCAGAGCGCGGTGAACGCGCAGCGCGACGTCGAGGTCGCCGCCACCTCCAGCCAGGAGGTGGTGTCGATCAGCGCCAGCCTGGGCGCCTCGGGCACGGTCGGCGTGGCGGGCAGCGTGTCGGTGCTGAGCTTCGACAACGAAACCTCGGCCTCGATCGGCGACGAGGCGCAGGTCGCCGCCGGCGGCAACCTGAGCGTGACGGCGGACGACCACACCGACACCACCCTGGTCGCCGGCACGATCGCGCTCGGCATCGGCGGCGGTGGAGTCGGCGCCGGCGTGGGCGTGACCCTGATCGACAAGGACACCCGCGCCTGGATCGGCGAGGGTGCGGTGGTGGATGCGCTCGGCAAGGACACCACCGACCTGGTGGTGCGCTCGGGCGAGAGCGTGGACGAGACCGCCACGGCGCGCGGCGTGCAGGTGCAGGCGGAGTCGAGCGAGGATCTGTTCACCGTCTCGGCCGCCGCCGCGGGCGGGCTCTACCTCGGCTTCGCCGGCGCGGTGTCGGTGGCGACGGTGGATTCGGACACCGCGGCCTGGATCGGCGCCGATGCCAGGGTGAATCAGGGCGGCGGCGCTGCCGACGCGGCGCAGGACGTCAACGTCGGTGCGCGCAACAAGATGGAACTCTTCAACGTCTCCGGCGCGCTCGGCGTCGGCGCGGCCGGCATCGCCGGCGGCGTGGATGTGGGGGTGATCCGCAACGACACCACCGCGTGGATCGGCGACCGCGCCGAAGTGGGCGCCAGGCGCGACATCGGGGTGAACGCGCTCGCGAAGACCGACATCGAGAGTTACGTGGTGAGTGCCGCCGGCGGCATCGGCGCGCTCGCCGGCGGCGTCGGCGTGTATTCCGTGGGCGGCGGGCTGGGCGACGAGGCGCAGGGCCGGCTCGAGTCCGGCGACGACGATGCCGGCAGCTATGTCGATGGCCAGGCCACCGACGGCAGCATCGGCAGCCTGCTCGGCGGCTACGAGGACAGCCGCATCGGCGACGCCGCCGATCGGGTGGCCGACGAGCGCAGCGCGCTCGCCGCGAGCGGCCGCCTCACCGCGGCGGAAACCCGCACCCTGCCCGCCGGTACCGCCGCCTTCGTGGGCGAGAATGCGGACCTCGAGGCGGGCAGGGACATCGACCTCGATGCACGCACGGACGTCGAGTTCGATGCGCTCGACGGCGCCCTCGCCATCGGCGCGATCGGCCTCGGCGCCGGCGTGGGGGTCGCGGATTTCGACAACGACACCCTCGCCTCCGTCGGCCGGGGCAGCACCCTGCGTGCCGGCGCCGCCGGCAGCGTGAGCCTGACCGCGGCGCTCGACGAGGATGTGGACGTGACCGCGTTCGCCGGCACCGGCGGCATCGTCGCGGTCGACGCTGCCGTGGCGCTGATCAGTTCCACGAGCGATGTCCATGCCGGCCTCGGCGACGAGGTCGCCATCGAACGCGCGAACGCGGTGAACATCGCTGCCGACGACACCCGCAGGCTGGAAGCCGGGACCACCGGCGTAAGCGTCGGCCTGGTCGCGGCCGGCGCCTCGGTGACCGGCAGCACGGTCGAGGGCGGCGCGACCGCCAGCATTGGCAACGAGGTGGCCATCGGCCAGGTCGCGGGCGACACCGTCGGCGAACTCCATGTGCTCGCAGACGCCAGCCACACCGCCATCGCCACCGCGCTCGCCGCCAAGGGCGGGCTCGGCCTCGCTGCCAGCGGCACGGTGGCCGACGCCGTGGTCGACACCCGCGTCTCCGCGACGATCGGCGACGACGCCCGGATCGAGGTCGCCCGTATGGTCGAGGTCGACGCGAACAGCGCCGGCAGTGCACGCGCCGACGCCACCGGCATCAACGTGAGCCTGGGCGGAGCGGTCGGCGCCTCGATCGCCACCGCGACCATGTCGCCCACGGTTTCCGCGACGATCGGGCAACGCAGCCTCATCGACGCCACCGACTTCACGCTGGCCGCACACCAGGCGCTGCCAGCGAGCGGCGGACGCAGTGCCTTCGCCAGCGCCAGCGGCGCTGCCGGCGGCCTGCTGGTGGGGGCGAACGCATCGCGCTCGACCGCCTTGAACGACGCTGCGGTGAACGCGAAGCTTGGCGACGACAGCACCTTGAAGATCAGCGATACGGCCACCGTACGGACGGATAACACGCACTCGCAACTCGCCTACGTGTCCGGGGTGTCGGCGGGCTTCGTGGCGGTCGGCGCCAACACCGCCAGCGCGGGCTCGAACACCGACAGCCACGCCGCGCTCGGCGACCATGTCCGGGTCGAGGGCGGCACGCTGAACGTGCTGGCCGACGGCCAGGCCACCAACCATGCCTACGGTGTGGCCGGTGCCGGCGGGCTGGTCTCGGTGCCGTTCTCGGCGAGCTACACCACGACCGTGAGCAGGACGAGCGCCACGACCGGCAGCAAGGCCGCGCGTCAGCCCGGCGACCCGGCGACGATCGCGGTCGACAGCCTGACGCTCGCGGCGACGCAGGGCTCCAGCTTCGACGCCTGGATGAGCAACACCAACGCGTCGCTGGTCGGCGTGAGCGGCGCGCAGACCGAGAACTTCGCGCGCGCCACCACCACCGCGACGATCGGCGCCGAGGGCGAGATCGAAGCCGGAACGGTGCAGCTCGACGCCAGCACGACGCTGAGCAAGGGGGCGCCTGCCGGCCTGCTCGCCGGCACGGGCCTGGCACGCCCGGACTGGAACGTGGAGTCGAGCTCGGGCGGGCTCGCCGACTTCCCCGCCGCCGGCAGCCGCACGATCCTGCTCGCGGACACGCTCGCCGGGATCGGCGCGGGCGCGACCGTTCTCTCCACGAGCGGCAATGCCGCCACGCCGGGGATCCGCGTCGATGCGCGCAACGAGATCGGTGCCAGCGACCGGGTCAAGATGGCCTCGGGCGGCGCGGTGTCGGCAGCGAGCGGCGAGTCGGTCGTGTCGACCGTGTGCCCGCCGGAGCACGCCGCCTGCAACGCGGGCGAACGCCCGGCCGCGACCGTGCGCGTCGGCGACGGCGCCCACGTCGAGACCACGGGCGAGAGCGACATCGCGATGGGCTCGCGGACCAGCGCAAATCTCCATTCGCAGAGCGCGGTGGACGTCTACGGCCTGGTCGGCGTCGCCCCCGAGGGCAGCAGCACCGCGGTGTACGACGGCGATAACCGCATCGAGATCGGCGACGCCGATCTGCGTTCGGAACGCAACATCCGCCTGGCGGCCGGCGCCGCGAGCGACGGCACCGCGAACGCGCTCGGCGCGAGCGCGCGCACCGACGTCTTCAACAACACCGCGATCCCGGTTAACCGCGACCCGGTGGCCGACGCCTTCGTCACCAGCCGCAGCGCGGTGAGCGTCGCTGCCGGCGCCGACGTGGCCGCGGTGCGCAACGTGGCCCTGCACGCCGTGGAAGGCTCGGCGAGCGCCTCGGGCGTGGGCATCGGCAAGGACATCTACCGCGAGACCCTGGCGGCGATCGCGAGCTGGTTCAGCAACCTCTTCGGCGGCGGCGACGTCTCCTTCGAGACCCGCACCGGACGCTCCGGCGTAAGCCAGGACAGCACGGTCGACGTCCGCGGCACCGTGCGCGTGGGCATCGAGCGCAGGCAGCGCCTGCACATCGACTACGACGGTTCGGTGATCGAGCAGACCGACGGCATCGGCATCGCATCGACACGGATGCAGGACATCTACGCGGACATCCTGGCGCGCATCGAGACCCTGCGGGCGCTGATCCGCGACTATGCGGTAGGCCCGGGCGACACCACCAGCGATGCGGCGATCGCCACCGCGGCCTACCGGGCGGAGATCTCCTTCCTGGAGCACAAACTCCACGAGATGGGCTTCGGCGGCAACCCGGACGAGCCCGGCTTCAACGACAGCAATCCGCGCCAGATGGCCGAGGACCGCGTGGGCGCGCTCGATGGACAGCTGGGCGGCCTGCGCACCACGCGCACGCAATTGCAGGCCGAGAAGACCACGATCGAGGGCCAGGTCGCCACGCTCAACCAGCCACTCGACGAGGACAACGGCACGCGGACGGCGCAAAACACGACGCTGGGCAACCAGATCACGGGATTGAACGCGCAGATCGCGGCGCTGGATCCGGACGACGACGACTACGCGACCGATCTCGCCGCCCTGCGGGGCCAGGTCGCCACCCGGCAGGCGGCCATCGACGCCAACAACCGCGCGATCACCGCCAACAACCAGCAGATCGCGCTCAACAACGCGCCGCTCGACGCCAAGAATGCCCAGATCGCCGCGGTGAACACCGAGATCGGCAGCCTCGAGACCACGGTCGGGAAGATCCGCCAGGGCATCGCCGCCGGCGACTACGGCGACGCCAGCGGCGCCGGCCTGCAGGCGAAGTTCCTGCGCATCGGCGACAGCGTGGCCCGGCTGGGCGACATCGACGTGCGCGCCGACCGCCTCACCGGCACCGGCGAGCTCGACGCGCCGGGCGACGCCGGCATCCACATCATCAACGAGGGGCCGTCCTTCCTCACTCTGGGCAAGCTCGAGATCGCCTCGGACGCGGGTGGCCGGCTGGTCTTCAACGGCGTGGAGGTGCGCGACAACGCCGGCATCGCCGCGATCAACCGCGGCGCGGGCACGGCCGCGTTCGCGCGGATCGTCACCGCCGAGGCGGGCAGCGACGCCCCCGCCATCCTGGTCGAGAACCGCTTCAATCCGCTCGACGACGCCGACGCCACGCGCGCGATCGGCGCCGGCGTGGCGCCGGTGGCCCCCGACATCGTGCTCACCGACGCGATCACCAACCTGCGCGGCCTGGTCGGCATCCACAGCGAGGCCGGCGGCATCCGGCTCGAGCAGACCGCGTCGATCGCGGCCAACAGCGTCGAGGTGCAGGCCCTCAACGGCGACTTCGTGCAGAGCTACACCGACAGCTTCACCCACGTGGCCACCTCGCCGCTCAAGGAGGTGGTCGGCTCGGGGGGGACCCGCTCCATCGTGCAGGACACCAGCGGCAGCGGCAGCATCGTCGCCAACGGCAGCGTGCTGGTCGCGGCGCGCTACCTCAACATCAACGGCACCATCCAGAGCGGCCTCCCCGAGTGGGGCGTGCACGTCCCCGCGCAGGCCCAGGTGGAGCTGCCCGACGGCAGCAGCGTCGACCTCGCCACGGCGAAGGCCTGGTACGAAGCGCTCGACCCGAGCGCGCGCGCCCAGCCCGGCGCCGAGTTCTTCAAGCTCTCCAACGCCTCGGTGAGCGGCCTCACGTCCGCGCAGCAGGGGCAATGGACGCAGGTGACGGTCAACTACAACGCGCGCGAGGACCGCCTGGAGCTCGCCGGCGTGCAGGTGCAGGGCGGCTACATCGAGCTGTTCGGGCAGATCTTCAACACCAAGGCCGGCGGCGGCAAGCTGCGCGTGCTCGACGGCTACGGCCAGATCGAGGTGCGTAACGACAGCGGCAAGACCCTGCGGGTGAACACGCTCGACGCCGGGCGCGGCGCGGAAGGCAGGATCGTCATCACCGACCTGTCGGTGGACGCCAGTGGCGACACGGTGCCGGGCACGCCGCGCACCTTCACGCGCGCGGCGGGCGAGGCGCGCAGCGGCGTCGATGCCTACACGCCGACGACCAACCTGCGCTACGTGATGGCCACCGGCTTCAACTCCGTGCGCACCGACGAGTACCTGTACTCGCAGAACGGCTGGTTCGGCATCACCGCGGCCCCGGTGCAGGACCAGTACAGGGTCGGCACCACCGCGAACACCCTCGATCCGCTGCTGCAGGGCGAGTTCCTGCGCGTGCAGAGCCTGACCAACCCGGACGCGTTCGTGCCCACGACGACCACGGTCAACGGCTTCCGGTCCGTCACCCAGGGGGCGAGCTGGAAGAAGTGCAACTGGTGGACCTTGTGCGCCAATGCGACGTACTACATGCAGTACTTCGTCACCACCGGCAACAAGACCACGGTCACCGGCAGCGTACGCGCCGACCACCCGATCCCGATCGAGTACATCGGCTTCGACACCGCCCGCATCGCCATCGACTCCGTCGGCGACGTGGTGCTCGCCGGCAGCCTCAACAACCGCAGCGGCACGACCTCGGTCGACACCGACGGCCACCTGTCGCAGGGCAACGCGACCGCCACCGTCGGCGGGCGCACGATCGAGCTGTCGGCCGGCACCGGCATCGGCAGCACGACGCCCGCGGGCGAGCCGCAGCAGGCCCTGCGCATTCGCCAGCTCGAAGGCGGCGTGGTCCATGCCGACACCACCAGCGGCTCGATCCACCTCGACCAGGTGGTGGGCAACCTGAACGTGGGCCGCATCGGCAGCGCCGGGGTGGACAGGGTGACCCTGGAGTCCGCCGGCGACATCCTCGCCAAGGATGCCGACGCCCTGGTGCAGGCGCGGCGCATCGACCTGGTCGCCGAGAACGGCCGCATCGGCACGCTGGATGAGGCCGGCAACGGCACGCCGCTGCGCATCCGCAGCGGCGACAGCACCAGCCTCGACCCCGACGTGCTCGCCCGCCACGGCCTGTCGGCGCGCGCGCGCGGCAACATCCACCTCGCCAACGAGGCCGACCCCGACCCGGCGGCAGCAGGCACCTATACCGGCGATCTGCTGCTGATCGGCGTGGAGTCGGGCGCGGGCGACGTGCGCATCCGCACCAGCGGCAGCGCGATCGACAACAACCCCTACGGCTCGGTCGACACGCGCACGGAGGACCAGCTCGCCGCGCTGTGGGACGAGCTGCGCCTGCGCGTGAAGGCCGACCCCGACCCGAACGACGGCGTCGCGGTGGGCGCCGATGCCAAGGCACAGGAGGCGGTCGCCGCCTTCGCCAACGGTCGCAGCAACAACTACCGCCTGTACTGGCAGCTCCGCGGCCGCCAGGCCGACGGCGGCGCGGCCTACGACCCGGGATACCAGTACGTGCCCACCGCCACCGAGCGCCGGGTGCTCGCCGATTCGGGCATGAGCGACGCCGAGATCGCCGCCTTCGCCGCCAACCGCAGCGCGCAGTACCACGCGCTGCACGCCGAGGTCGGCGGCTACACCACCGCCTTCGACGAGGATTTCCGCTACGTCGCCACCGACGCCGAGCGTGCCGCGATCACCCGCGGCTCGAGCTGGACCGAGGCGCAGCTGCTGCTGTCGGTCGGCGCAGGCCTGATCAAGAAGGTCACCGACACCGTCACCACGATCCAGGAACCCAACGTCGTCGGCCGCAAGGTCACGCTCATCGCCGACGGCGACATCGGCGCCTATGGTCCGGACCTGGTGATCGACACCACCGCCGGCATCGACACCCTGAGCAAGGCCGAGCGCGCCGCGCTGGCCGCGGCCGAACGCGGCGACGCCCAGGTCGACGACCCGGACAACCCGCGCATCGTCACCCTGCGCCAGCCGCAGGCGGTGAACCTCGCGGTCGCGCCCGACGGCGCGCTGAGCGCGCGGGCGGGCGGCCATGTCCTGATCGGCGCCGAGCAGGACCTGCGCATCGACCGCATCGTCGCCGGCGGGGAGACGCGGATCAAGGTGGCGGGCGGCCTCAGCGGTCTCGCCAGCGCGACCGACGCGGTCAACGTGAAGAGCGGCGGCCGCCTCATCCTGGAGGCCGCCAGCGCCGGCATCGGCGGAACGCTGGACCCCGACGGGCTGTTCCTGACCCCGTTCGGCATCCAGCTCACCTCGCCCGACGCCGGCCTGATCCTGCGCGCCGGTGGGCACGCCTGGGTCGCGGCCGAGTCGGGCCTCTTCGTCGACACGGTGTTCGCGCTCGGCGACGTACGCCTCGACGCCAGCGGCGCCATCCTCGACTTCCAGCTCACCGAGGCGCCCCTGGCGCCCGAGCTCAATCTGCTCGCGCGCAATGTGGCGCTGGCTTCGCGCACGGGGGCGATCGGCTCGTCCGTCAATCCGTTCGATGTCGCGGTCTCGCACGAGGACGGGCGCATCTCCGCCAGCACCGCTCGCTTCGGCGAAGGTGCGCACCTGAACGGGCCGATGGGCGAGTTCTTCAACATCGCCAATGTCACGTCGGGCGACGCCGTCGCGCTGTCCTCGGCCACCTTCATGTTCATCGACGGCCGCGTCACCGGGCCGGGCCCGATCAGCCTGGTGTCCGGCGCCAGCATGGTGCTGACCCCGTTCGCCGACATCCACGCCACCACCCTCGGCGTGTTCCTGCAGGCTTCCGACCTGCTGATGCAGGAATCGGCGGACGGCGCAGACGCGGCGCGCATCCAGGTCGACGTCGGCACCATCGACCTGCGCACCGTGGGCCACCAGGCTGCACCCGACGCGCCCCGCAGCGGTGGCGACGCGGTCATCACCGGCATCTTCACCGGCAACCCGACCGAGAGCGCGATCCTCATCGACGCCTTCGGCAGCGTGCTCGACGGTGGCGACAAGCGCCTCGACATCATCGCTCGCACCGCCCCCGCCGCCACCCTGACGATCCGTGCCGGCGGCCAGATCGGCGGCAACCCGCTCGAGATCGACGTGCTCCACTTCAACGCCGACTCCGGCGGCCTCATCCACCTCGACTCGCCGGGTTCGCTGGCCATGGGTGACGTACGCGCCGAACGCGAGATCGACATCCGCGCCGCCGGCTCGATCAGTGCGGACTCCGTCACCAGCGTGACCGAGGACGTACGGCTCGCGGCCGATGGCGGCGACCTGCGCGTCGGCGCCATCGCGGGACGCGACGTCGAACTCGGCGTTCAGGGTGGCAATGCGGAGATCGGCTCGATCGACGCGCGCGACCTCGGGCTCCGGGTGGAGAACGGCGACGCTCGCATCGGTTCGATCGACGCCCGCGACGTCGACCTCGGCGCGCGCGATCGCCTCGACATCGATCGTCTCGACGCCGGCCGCAGCCTGCGACTGGGCGGCAACGACATCGTCGCCCGGGTCTTCGCCAGCGGTGGCGCGCCGATCGTCGGCTCCATCGGGGGCCATGGCGGCGGGATGGCCTCGGTCGCGGACCTGACGCTGAGCGGCCCGGGCGGATTCCACTTCGAGGACATCGCCGCTCGAACCGGCCGGCTCGACCTGCCCCTCGGCACCCTGCAGGTCGATCGCTTCCAGGTCGGCGAGCGCATGGTCGTCACCAATCCGCAAACTCGGCTGCTGATCGACCAGCAGAACTTCCGCCTGCAGGGCTACGACGTGCAGCTCTACTCCGGCGGGGCCCCCTTCGCCCTGGCGCTCGATCGCAACCTGATCGCCACCGACAGCTTAGTCATCGACCGTCGCGCCTCGCACGAGGTGCGCGGACCCGATGGCCCGCTGGCGAGCGTGGTCGAGTACACCGAGCGCGTGCTCGCCGACATCCATCTCGCCCCGCCGGCTGCCGGAGCGCCCCGCGAGGACGGGGAAGAGAGCCTGGTCCGCATCGCCCCCACCCCCGTCGCGCTCGGAACGGAGGGAGAATGAGGCCGAAACGACCAATCCCCTCCAGTGGAGAGCCCGCAATCGTGAAACCCATGCTGATCCTGGCTGCAGCGCTCTCGGCGGCCCCCGCCCTGGCCCAGACCCTGCCCTCGGCGGCGAATCCCGGCGCGTTGCAGCAGCGCCGGATCGACGAGGAGGAGCGCCGCCGCCAGCTCGAACAGCTCGAGCGCCGCGAGATCACCGATCCGGTCCGGCGCGAAGCCGCACCGCCGCCGGCTGCCCCCCCGGCAGGCGAGGCGGTGCGCTTCACGGTGCGGGAGATCCGCTTCACCGAGTCGGCCATCCTGCCCGCCGAGGCGCTCGCCGAGCTCGCCGGGCCCTACACCGGGCGCGAGGTGAGCCTCGCCGAGCTGCGCGAGCTCACCGCGCGCATCGACGCGGCCTACCGCGAACGGCGCGTGGTCACCGCGCGCGCGGTGATCCCGCCGCAGGACGTCTCCGACGGTGTCGTCGACATCCGCCTGGTGGAAGGCCGCGTGGGCGAGATCGCGGTAGAGGGCAACGCCAGCACCGACGCGGAATTCATCACCCGGCGCATCGGCCTCGTCCCCGGCGAGCTGGTCGACCTGCCGGTGCTGGAGCAGGACCTGCGCCGCTTCAACCGCACCCAGGACGCGCAGCTGCGCGCGGACCTGGCGGCGGGGCAGCGCTTCGGCACCTCGGACCTCAGGATCCTGGTCGAGGAGCCGCCGCGCCACAGCCTGCGCCTGAGCCTCGACAACGGCGGCAGCGAGGGCTCGGGCGAGTGGCGCACCGGCCTGCAATACACCAACCGCAGCCTGCTCGGCTTCCGCGACGAGCTGAGCCTGGGCGTGGTCGGCGCGAAGGGGCAGGAGAGCTACTCGGCAGGCTACAGCTTCCCGGTGAACCGCAGCGGCGGCCGCCTCAGCCTGGCGGCGTACAAGGACCACGTCGAGATCGTCGAGGGCCCGCTGCGCGACCTCGACATCAGCGGCCGCTCCACCGGCACCATCGTCGCGCTGCGCCAACCGGTGCATCTGGGCGAACGCTCGCGCACCGACCTGGTGCTGGGCAGCAAACGGCGCGAGACGCGCAACTGGATCAGCAGCGTACCGCTGCAGGAGACCCAGACCGTGGACGGCCACCTCGGCGTGGAGCACCAGGCGGCCGACGACCACGGCTACTGGATCGCCACCTATACCCTCACCGCCGGCCGCGCCAAGGGCTTCGAACGCAGCAACTACACGCTCGGACGCGCCTTCGTGCGCCGTATCCAGGCGCTGGCCCCGGGCTGGTCGGCACAGGCCGGCCTCAACTACCAGCACAGCGGCCACAGCCCCCTGCCCAGCGGCGAACAGCTGCAGATCGGCGGCGAATACAGCGTGCGCGGCTACCCGGTCGGCGTATGGTCGGGCGACCGCGGCTTCATCGCCAGCCTCGAGCTGCATCACCCGCTCGGCGAACTCGCCGCCACCGAAGGCCGGCCCGGCGCACGCGCCACCGGCTTCTTCTTCGCCGACCACGGCCGCGTCACTCCCGACCGCGCCCCCAACTCGCTCGAACCGCAGCATCGTCAGCTCGGCAGTGCAG
Source organism: Thauera aminoaromatica S2 (assembly GCF_000310185.1). Taxonomy (GTDB): domain Bacteria; phylum Pseudomonadota; class Gammaproteobacteria; order Burkholderiales; family Rhodocyclaceae; genus Thauera; species Thauera aminoaromatica. The sequence goes on from NZ_AMXD01000039.1 coordinate 18,066, forward strand.
GCTGGGGCGTGCGCGCGGCAATCGGCGAGCGGGTGGACGCCCGCCTCACCTTCGCCCGCGCCTTCAATCGCCTGCCGGACGAGGACCGGCGCTACGAGGTGCATTTCATGCTGGTGGCGGAGTTCATGTAGTCCACCCGCATCCGTGCCTTCCGTCGCTCCTGCAGGGCCCCGCCACGCTTCCCGAGACTCCGATGGGAGCGCCGCAAGTCGCGATCGCGGCGTACGGACAGGTCGGTGCATGTACCATGCGCCGCATCGCGACTTGCGTCGCTCCCACAAAAACCATCGGGGCCGCGTCGCGACTTGCGGCGCTCCCACAAAAACCATCGGGGCCGCGTCGCGACTTGCGTCGCTCCTACGAAAACCATCGGGTAGGGCGTGGCATGATCGGGGGGTCAGACCTCATCCACCCCGCACCCGATGCAACTTCACCTGATCCGCCACCCCCGCCCGGCCGTCGAGCCGGGAATCTGCTACGGCCAGACCGACCTCGGCCTGGCCGAATGTCCCGCCACGGTGGCGGACCGCCTGCGCCCGCTGCTGCCAGAATCCTTCACCCTGCACGCCAGTCCGCTTGCGCGCGCACGCCTGCTCGCCGAAAAGCTCGGCACCCCGCGCCTCGACAATCGCCTCAAGGAGATCCACTTCGGTGACTGGGAGGGGCGCAGCTTCGACGAAATCGGCAGCGCCATCGACGACTGGGCCGCCGATCCGCTCGGCTTTCGGGCGCCGGGCGGCGAGTCGCCGCGCGAGATGGCCGCGCGGGTACTGGCGTGGCTGGAGGAGCATGGGGTGGCTGCGCGGACGCCGGATGCCGGTTCGGAGTCCGTGCTTGCGCCAAAGGCGGAGATCGCGAAAGCCGAGGCCTGCCCCCCATCTCCAGAAGATCCCGCGCACCTCGTCGTCGTCGCCCACGGCGGCCCGCTGCGCGTGCTCGCCGGCTACCTGCTGGGAATGCCGCCCGAGCGCTGGATCGGGCTCGACTTCGGCTGCGGGCAGGTGACGCGGATCGATGTGGAAAGCTGGGGCACGGTCCTGAAGTGGTTCAATCGCTGAGGCCGCACGCGCGGTGTACAAATTCGGTATTCGGCATTTGGCTTGCAAGCCGCCAGGGCTGCACGTGAACGCAAGCGTCAATCCCATTCCGTTTCCACACTCGACTGCGGTCGAGGCCTGCAATTGACCATCGGCATCCGCCCCGACATGACGATCCTCTGGCTCATCACCGACAACAAGCCCGGCCACCGCAGCCAGCTGCAGGGCCTGGCGCAGGCGCTGGCGGCGCGCACCACGGTCGAGACGCACTGGATCGACGCACCGAGTGGGCGCAGCGCGCTGTGGCAGTGGTCGAGTGGCCGCTTCCCGCCCGGCGCCGGACTGCCCGACCCGGACCTCATCCTCGTCGCCGGCCACCGCACCCACCTCGCCGGCCTCGCAGCCCGACGCGCGCGCGGCGGCAGGCTGATCGCACTGATGCGGCCCAGTCTGCCGCTGGGCTGCTTCGACCTGTGCGTGATCCCGCAGCACGACGCACCGCCGGCCCACGCCAAGGTCATCGCCACCCGCGGCGTGGTGAACACCGCGCGCCCGAGCGCCGAGCGCGCCGACGATCGCGGCCTGTTCCTGATCGGCGGGCCGTCGAAGCACCACGGCTGGGACACCGCCGGCCTGCTCGCCCAGCTCGACGCCATCCTCACCGCCACGCCGGGCATGCGCTGGACGCTGACCACCTCGCGACGCACGCCCGCCGAGACCGAGTCCGCCCTGCTCGCCCTGCGCGAACGCGGCGTGGACGTGCGCCCGGTGCGCGACACCCCGCCCGGCTGGGCGATGGAGCAGGTCGCGCGCAGCGCGCAGGCCTGGGTATCGGAAGACAGCGTGTCGATGGTGTACGAGAGCCTCACCGCCGGCGCCGCCACCGGCCTGCTCGCCGTGCCGCGCCTGGGCGAGACGCGCATCGCCACAGGCGTGGCCGCGCTGCAGCGCGAAGGCTTCGTCACCCCATTCGTCGATTGGCAGCGCACCGGTCGCCTGACGACGCCCCCCGAAACCCTGGCCGAGGCCGACCGGGTGGCGGAAGCGGTGCTGGCGAGGTTCGGGAGGTAAGGGCAGCCCCCCGCGACGGCGACACACGCAGACGCAACGCTTCTCGTAGGAGCGACGCAAGTCGCGATCCCGCCGGCGGCGCAAGCGATGCGCGAGGGCGGAGGCGCCGCGATCGCGACTTGCGTCGCTCCTGCACGCCACCGCCCGCGCGCTCCCGACCTACAATACCGCCATCCTCCCAACCGGATCGGAGCACCGCCATGGGCCTCGCACCGCGCAAGGAAAAGCGCTGCACCTACGCCGACTACCTGCAGTGGCCGGAGGACACCCGCTACGAGCTGATCGACGGCGAGGCCTTCCTGATGTCACCGGCGCCGCTGGTCGAGCACCAGGAGGTCGCGGGCGAGGTTTATCGCCAGCTCGCCAATCAGCTCGACGGCAAGCCTTGCCGCCCCTTCATCGCCCCGGTCGACGTCCGCCTGCCGCGCAAGGACGAGACCGACGCCGCCATCGACACCGTCGTTCAACCCGACGTGCTGGTCGTGTGCGACCCATCGAAGATCGACCGCCGTGGTGTGCGCGGCGCGCCCGACTGGCTGCTCGAGGTGCTCTCCCCCAGCACCGCCGCCCATGACCAGATCGCCAAGCGCCGCACCTACGAGCGTGCCGGCGTGCGCGAATACTGGCTGGTGCACCCGGGCGACCGCACCCTCACCGTCTATGTGCTCGACAACGGCCAGTACGGTCGCCCGGAGATCCACGAACTGAAGGACGCGACCCCCGTCGGCGTGCTGCCCGGCGTGTCGATCGCATGGGATGCGCTGGTCGAGCGCCTGCCGAAGCCGGAGTACTGATCTCGCAGCGAAACCGGCATCTCCGGACACCCAGCGCGGGGCCCGCGCCGCGCACCGGGAGCGACCGGCCAGGGCGATGTGGGTAAAATCCGTGCATGTCCGCCCTTTTTCCCAGCCGCGCGCAACTCCGTGGCGCGCCGATCCAGGCTGCTCGATGAAACCCCTCAAGGTCCTGCAACTGCTCCCCGCGCTCGACAGCGGCGGGGTCGAGCGCGGCACGCTGGAGATCGCGCGCGCGCTGGTCGCGGCCGGGCACGAGTCGGTGGTGCTGTCCAAGGGCGGACGCCTGGTCGCGCAGCTGCAGGCCGAAGGCTCGCGCCACATCGCGCGCGACCTCGGGCGCAAGTCGCCGACCACCTTCCTGCACTACCGCGCGTTGCGCAAGCTCTTCGAGGCCGAGCGCTTCGACATCGTCCATGCCCGCTCGCGCCTGCCCGCCTGGGTGGCTTGGCTGGCCTGGCGCGGCATGCCGGCTGACGCCCGCCCACACTTCGTCACCACGGTGCACGGCATGCACTCGGTCAGCCGCTACAGCGCCATCATGTGCGCGGGCGAGCGCGTGATCGCAGTCAGCGACACGGTGCGCGACTACCTCCGCAGCCACTACCCGCCGACACGCTGGCCGCATCTCGCGGACGAGCGCATCACGGTGATCCCGCGCGGCATCGACCCGGCGGAGTTTCCGCGCGACTATCCGCCGTCGGACGAATGGCTGGCGCGCTTTCATGCCGAATTCCCGCAGATCGGCCAGCGCAAGGTGCTGACGCTGCCCGGGCGGCTGACGCGCCTGAAGGGTCATCACGACTTCATCACCCTGGTCGCCAGGCTGGTCGCCGAGGGTGTCGACGTGATCGGGCTGGTCGTCGGCGGCGAAGACCCCAAGCGGCCGGGCTACGCGAAGGAGATCCGCGCACGCGTGCAGGCGGAAGGCCTCGCCGGGCGCATCCTCTTCACCGGCCACCGCAGCGACGTGCGCGAGATCTATTCGGTTTCGGATTGCGTGCTGAGCTTGTCGAGCACGCCGGAATCCTTCGGGCGCACGGTGCTCGAGCCGCTGGCGATGGGGCGGCCGGTGGTGGGGTACGCGCATGGCGGGGTGGCGGAGATCCTCGCGGAACTGTTCCCGCATGGGGCGGTGGGGAAGGGGGACGTCGCCGCCGCTACCGTGCGGGCGGCAGACGTGATCGCCGGACGGACCCCGGTGGTGGAACACAACAGCCGCTTCCTGCTCGCGAACATGCAGGCGCAGACGCTGAAGCTGTACGGGAGCCTCGCATGACCGAGTGGCTCGCCCTCTCCGCGGCGCTCGCCGCCGGCTGGTTCTCCAACCGCTACGCCTGGTGGCGCAAGCCGGTCGATCTGCGCCATCCGCGCGTGCTGATGTACCACATGGTCAGCCCGCACCGCCCGGGCGCGAAGTTCAACGGCCTGCGCGTCCCCCCCGAACGCTTCGAGGCCCAGCTCGACTGGCTGAAGCGCAAGGGCTGGACATTTTTCACCGTCGGCGAGCTGTGGGCGCAGTGGGACGAGCTGCCCGAGAAGAGTGTCGCGATCACCTTCGACGACGGCTACGCCGACAACCTGCATAACGCCCTGCCCTTGCTGGACAAGTACGACGCCAAGGCAACGATCTACATCGTCGTCGACCGCCACGACCGCGACTGGTCCACCGCCAAGAAGGCGCACCACAACACCGGCGAGCTCGCGCGCGAACCCAAGCTGAGCGACGACGAGCTGCAGCGCCTGGTCGCGAGCGGCCGCATCGAGATCGGCTCGCACACGCTCACCCACATCAACATGGGCACCACTTCGGCGGCAGACAAGCGCCACGAGCTGGCCGAGTCCCGCCGCCTGCTGCAGGCGCAGACCGGCCAGGCGGTGGCGAGCTTCGCCTATCCGTTCGGGATCTACGGCGAGGAAGACGTCGCGCTGGCGCGCGCGGCCGGCTACACGACGGCGGTGACGACCATCGACGGCATCGACGCACGCACCCCGCGCCCCGATCCGCTGCAGCTCAAGCGCATCAAGATCAGTGGCAAGGACAAGCTGCTCGCGTTCGCGCTGCGCATGCGCGGCGGGAAACGGGGGTGGAAGAAGTGAGGCCGCTCGCCATCTGGCTGCTCAGCGACGGGGCCCCCGGGCACCTCAGCCAGAGCCGCGGCGTCGTCGATGCGCTCGCCACCCGGCGGATGGTGGAAACGCGCACCATCGAGCTGAAGATCCGCAGCCCTTTCTGGAAGCGCCTGGGCCGCCTGCTGCTGCCGCGCATCCGCGACACCGACACGTGGCTGCGGCGGATCTACGGCCTCACCCCACCCGCCGGCCAGCCCGCGCTGATCGTCTCGTCCGGCGCCAACACCCTGCTCGCCAACGCCCTGCTCGCGCGCCGGCACGGCGTGCCCAACGTGTATAGCGGCACCCTCAAGGGCTACGACCCGGCCGCCTTCGCCGGCGTGTTCACCGTGGTGCCGCTCGGTGTCGCGTGCAATCACGTGCTGCCCCTGCCGCCGGTGCCGGGCGAGCTCGCCCGTCCGCTGCCTCCCCCGACCGGCGAACCACGGATCGCGGTACTCGTCGGCGGCGATGGCGCTGGCTATGTCTTCAAGGAAGCCGACTGGCGCGCCTTCGGCGCCGGCCTCGCCGCGCTCGCCCGCCGCGACGGCGCCCGCCTGCTGCTCACCACGTCCCGCCGTACCGGCGCTGTCGCCGAAGCCTGGCTGCGCGAAAGCATCCCCGTCGAACTGATCGCCGACGCCGTGTGGTGGTCGCAGGCGCCGCGCAAGGTCATGCGCGATTTCCTCGGCGCGGCAAGCGCGATCGTCGTCACCGAGGACAGCCTCAGCATGGTGGCCGAGAGCCTCTACTCCGGCCGGCCGGTGGTCTCGGTCTCGCCCGTGGTCGCCCAGCCCAACGCCAACGATGGCGCCGCGTTGCAGGCTTATGCAGAGCGCGGCCTGCTGGTGCGCCAGCCGCTCGCGGGCCTCGCCTACATCGCATTCCCCGACTGCAGCACGCCCGTGCCCGACGTGCAGGCCGAGATCGCCGACGTCGTCCTCGCGCTGCTGGAGCCGACAACACCATGAAGAAGGTGCTGATCTGGGGCCGCTACGGCAACTACGGGCCCGACTACCCGCGCAACCGCGTCATCGAGTCGGTGCTGCGCAGCCTCGGCTGCGAGGTGAGCCGCTTCCTGCCCGCGCTGTCGGCCACCGCCGACCTCGAGTACGCCCTGCGGAACCTCCTGGAGCGCAGCCACCGCCCCGACCTCGTCTGGGTGCCGTGCTTCCGCCAGCGCGACCTCGCCGCCGCCGCGCGCTACGCCCGCCGCCAGCGCGTGCCGCTGGTCTTCGACCCGCTGATCAGCGCCTACGACAAGCAGGTGAACGAAAAGCACAAGTTCGCCGCGGACAGCGCAAAGGCGCGCAAGCTGCTGGAGTGGGAATCGCGCCTCTTCCAGCTGCCCGACTGGCTGATCGCCGACACCGAGGGCCACGCCGACTACTTCCACGCCACCCACGGCGTGGCGCGCGCGCGCATCCGCGTGATCCCGGTCGGCGCCGAGGAGTCGCTGTTCACCCCGCAGCCCTGGCCGCACAAGCCCGCCGATGCGCCGCTGGAACTCGCCTTCTTCGGCACCTTCATCGGCCTGCAGGGGGTGGATGTGCTGGCGCAGGCCATCCTGCACTACGACGGCCCGCCCACCCACTGGCGCCTGATCGGCGAAGGGCCGATGAAGGCGGAGTGCGAACGTCTCCTCGCGCCGCTTGCCGGCGCCACCGGCCCCAGCCGCGTCAGCTTCGAAGGCTGGGGCCCGCTGCCCGAGCTCCCCGGCCGGCTCGCCAGCGCCGACGCCATCCTCGGCATCTTCGGCACCAGCGACAAGGCGCTGCGGGTGATTCCGAACAAGGTGTATCAGGGGCTGGCGATCGGGCGGGCGGTGCTCACCGCGGCAACGCCGGCCTTCACGCCCGAACTGCGGGCGGACGAAAATAACGGGCTGCTCTGGGCAATACCGGGAAACCCGGATAGCATTCGCACCGCGGTGGAGCGCCTGCACCAACGTCGCAGCGAAACGCGGGCGATCGGTGCCGCGGCGCGCAGCACCTACGAACAGCACTTCTCCAACCGGGTCATCCGCGACGTGCTGAGCATCCTGCTCACCGCGGACACCCGGCCCACCGCACGATGAAACCGCTCATTTCCGTCGTCATCGCCAACTACAACTACGGCCGCTACCTGGCAGAGACACTCGAATCCGTCCTCGCCCAGACCTATGCGCCGGTCGAGATCGTCTTCATCGACGACGGCTCCACCGACGACAGCCTGGAGATCGCGCGGAGCTACCCGATCACGGTGCTCGCACAGCAGAACCAGGGCGTGTCGGCCGCACGCAACAACGCCGCCCAATATGCGCACGGCGAATACGTGCTTTTCCTCGACTCCGACGACCTGCTCTACCCCGACTCGCTCGAAGTCCTGCAGCGGCGGCTCGAAGCAGAAGGACCACGGGCAGGTTTCGCCTACGGCCAGTTGCAGTACTTCGGGGAGAAGAACACCGTCTTCGCCTCGCGGCCCTTCGACCCGAAAACGCTGAGCCGGGAGAACTACATCCAGACCAGCGCGCTGATCCGCCTGGACGCGTTTCGCACCGTCGGCGGCTTCGACCGCGGCTTCGAACTGCGCGAGGACTGGGAACTCTTCGTCCGCCTGTGGCACGCCGGCTGGACAGGCGCCCATCTCGCCCGTCCGGTGATCAAGTACCGCAAGCATCGCCCCAAGGCGCAAGTACGCGCGCAAGGCAAGTTCCGCAAGCGTCTTTCCGACGCCAAGCTCATCACACTCTATCCACGTTTCTTCTGGCGCAAGCTCGCAACGCATCCGCTGCGCTATCTCCTTTACCGAATGCGCTGGAAAGTCCCTGGTCTGGTCGGCCATTACGGCCCAACCGGCGCAGCCACGCTGATCCAGTCTGCAGATCGACCGCTCTCCTGAATGTCCTCGTCCCCCTTCGCAGACCACGACGCCGGCAGCCCGCTCGAGCGCACTCTCCACACGGTGAACTCGGCACTGGTGTTCTGGTTCTTCGCGTTCCTGATCACGGGGCCGAAGAACTCCCACGCGACGACCGCCCTGCTGGCCTTGAGCCTGGTGACCCTTCCGGCGACGGTTCGCGTCGCCCCCAGGGTCTGGGCCCACGCAGCGCCCTGGCTGATCGGCCTGGGAGCATACTGTTCGTATCAGATCGCCTACCGATTGATCGACGGTGGGCTCGAGGCTCGCATCGACCCTCCTGCACGCTACCTCGGTGCAATCCCGATCCTCTTCTACCTCGCGCGCTACGGTTTCAACATCAAGGCACTGTGGGCGGGGATGGCCGTTGGCAGTCTCATCGGTGGCGTGGCGGGCGCGCAGGAAGTGTGGATCGAGGGGGCACAACGCGCAGGAGCAGGAATCCACCCGATTGCATACGGCAGCATCCTGGCGCTGCTGTCGATGATCCTGCTGTACGGCGCCACGATTTTCCGCGAAACCACCTGGCGTATCTTTCTCTCGGCTGCATTCGCCGTCGGGCTGACGGGGGTGCTGCTATCCGGCACACGTGGGCTCTACCCGGCGTTGGCGGTCTGCATGGCGTTCATCGGCTATCGCGCATTGAGGCAGGAAGGCGTTTCTAGCAGAGCCCTGATGCTCACCGTGGCAGGCATCCTGGCGATGTTGACCGTGGCTGTATTCTGGATTCCCTCCATACAGCAGCGCTTTGAGGAAACCCGCGAGGAATACGTGCAGATCCGCACGGGGAACCTCAACTCCTCGTCCGGTCATCGTCTGCAAATGTGGCATACCGGCCTGCACCTAATCTCGGAGTACCCACTCTTCGGACTCGGCCCAGACGCAGGCAAGCGACAAGCACTGGCGAGGGGTTTCATGGTGGAACAGCATTATGACCTCTCGGTCCTTACCACCTACGACCACCTCCACAACCAGTACATCAACGAAACCACCAGGTTTGGCCTGGTCGGACTGGCCGCGCTCTTAGGACTCCTGTATGGGGCGATCGGGCGGACGACCGACCCGCTGCGCGGCACAATCGCAATCGCGCTGGCAATCATCCTGATCGAGGGGCTGACCGAGACGGTACTCAATCATCACCGCCTGATGATGGCCTTCGTGATCCTCGTGACCGTGCTGCGTGCTCGGCTCGCCACCGAAACCATCGGTGCCCGGAATCTCACTCTCTCCGGTCAGGCCAGCCTTTCGGCATTCGATGGTGCAGAAGGCCGAATACCGGGCGATAGTAGACCGCATCCATGATCTGCCGCTGCCACTTCTCCACCCGAGCCTTCAGGCTCTTGGACCGTCCCGACGCGGTCTCCACCCGTCGCCGGTCGTATTCCAGTTGCGAAGGCGCCGTGTCCAGATACCCGATACAGAACGGATCCAGTCCACACAGCTCGATAGAACCGAGACGTCGGTAAGCCACCCAATCGTCGGCCGAAAGCCACGCCGGCGAATTGATCCTCCGCATCGCGTCCGCCGCGGCGCGGTTAACGAGATAACCATAGCCTTCCCACGCCCGTCGGACCTTGACCAGCCGATAGCCCGCGGCAAACGGCACCGCGCCCCGGGCAAGGAAAGCCCGGATCGGCGTCATCAGGAGCAGGCGTGGCTCGGCACACTCCAGCCAAGCACTCATCCGCGCGCTGGCGAGCAGATCCGCCGCGTCCGGCAGCAAAACCGCATCGTCCTCCAGAATCAAGGCGAAATCGTGCCGACTGCCCAGAAACTCCTCGTACGCGCGCACGTGGCTCATCGCGCACCCCAACTCACCCGGAGTCAGGACCCGCCCATAGCGCTCCACGGAGCGTGCATCGTCCGCCACCAAGGCACGCTCATCCTCCGACAATCGGCTGCCACGCACCGCCTCGACGACGTTCGCGTCGAGGCCCAGCGCGACCAGATGGGCAAGTACCCGTTGCCGACGCTCGACGGCCTCGGGCAAGTTGATGACGAAGATGCCGAAACTCAATCGTGGTCTCCTGCCGAGTGTGCTACCCCAAAGTGCTTCACTGTAAGCCTCTCGCTTCAAATATCCACGATGCGCGCTCCGGCCGCCGAGCTACCGGTCCGCGCTGGCGAGCCGACTGAGAATGGTCACCGCTGCGGATCGCTCTGAGCGGCGGACTGGTCACATTGCGATGAAGATCGGCGGGCCATTCATTATCGCGCGCCCCCCTGACGTGCATCCGCGACCAAGCGGCGCAGGCTGCGATCCAGCAGTTCCGCGATGGCCTCGTTCGAATACCGCTCGATCGCCACTTGGCGCCCGTTGTCGGCCAGGCGTCTGCGCAAGGCGGGGTCGTCGTGCAGCCGGCGCAGCGCGGCCGCGAGTGCGGGCGGATCGGCCGGTGGAACGACGAGCGCCGTCACGCCATCCGTGTAACAGCTCGACGGGCCGTCGATCGCCGTGCCGATCAGGGCCTTGCGCCAAGCGAGGCTCTCCAGGATGACGATGCCCTGCATATCCCACTCCGAGGTGAAGCACATCACGTCGAGCGAGTTGAAGAACGCCGGCTTGTCCGCCGGATCGAGCCAGCCCAGGAACCCCACCCGATCGGCCAACCCCAGTTCGTCCGCCCGCTTCTGCAACGCCGCACGCTCCTCCCCATCGCCCGCGATCTGCGCCCGGAACGCCACTCCGTCCGCCGCAAGCAACGCAAGCGCATCGAGCAAATGTCGAAACCCCTTGTTGGGCACCATGCGGCCGATCGCGCCGATCGAGAACACACCACCCGTAGGGTCTGCCAGCGCCTCTTCCGGCGGGATGCTCACCGCGTTGCTGATCACGAACGACGGTTTCGCACCACCCGTGGCCGCCTCGACGATCTGCTGCATGTAGGGCGTGATGCAGAAGAAGGCGTCCGCCTTGAGCGTGCGCTTGATGTTGTGGCTGTGGTTGAAGGCGATCACCGGTACCGTCGGCGGCGCCGCCCGCTTGAGCATGTGGATCGCCCGACCGCTGTGGGCGATCACCGCATCGATGCGACGGGCGCGGAGAAGACGCGACGCCTTCCAACTCGCGATCAGGTCGTAGTGTCCGGAGTTGCGCAGCGTGACGACATCAAGCCCCGGGCCGACGAAGTCCGCCGGCACGTTGGGCAGATCGACCGGGTCGATCAGCAGCGTGACCGAATGCCCCTCCTCCGCGAGCAGACGGGCGGTCTTGAGCGTCGCGCCCCAACGCCCGCCGGTCGAGTCGCCGAAGACCGCGTTGAGAATGTTCATTGAAAGTTGATCTCGGACCGCGTAGGCCTGAAATTATAGCCGCACGATCGCTCGGCACGCCGAAGCGCTCCCGCGTGACGGCAGAGCCTCTGCACTCGCATGAAGGCAGCAGCGGCGCAAATGGCATCGCAGACCTGCGCGAGGGGCTGCAGGCCCCCAGCCTCCGCAGGTCCGTATAGAATCTGACCCTCCCCATGTATTCAACAATCTATTCATCGCATGTCACGTCACGCCGATGCCATCCGTCTCCAGCTCGCAAAAGCGCCGCTTCCCGGACGACAACTCTTTGAACTGATTGGAGTCAGTCAGCCGACGGGCTCGCGCGCCCTGAGGGCGCTCGGCAGCGAGATCGTTCGGCTCGGTGCCGCGCGATCCATTCAGTACGCGCTGCGCGACAACGCCAGAGGGTTGCCGGACATCCTGGTTCATCGGATCGACGCGGAGGGGCAGATTCGACGACTCGGAACGCTCATCCCTGTCCGGCCCGAGGGCTTCGTGATGCTTCAGGACAACGGTGTGGCCCTGCACAGCGACGGGCTCCCGTGGTGGCTGTTCGATATGCGCCCCCAAGGCTATCTTGGGCGTGCCTATGCAGCGCGGCACGGCGCGGCACTCGGACTGCCGGAGCGCCTGAACGACTGGACGGATACGCACGTCCTGCGCGCGTTGCTGGCACATGGTCACGACCTCGTAGGCAATCTTTTACTGGGTGACGTTGCGCGGGAGCGCTTTCTCGCCGCCCCCCCCCC
>NZ_AMXD01000040.1 GCF_000310185.1 Thauera aminoaromatica S2
AGCGCGAGCCGCGCCCAGCCCCGCGCCTGCAGGCCCTCGGCGAGGCCCGCCACCCGCGGGTCGTCGGCGCGGAAGGCCGCCGCCGCGATGGCGTCGTCGCTTTCGTAGAGCGCGGCAGCCGCAAAGCCGAGGCGGCGGGCGAGCGCACGGAAGACCGCGGTGTTGGAGCGCGCCTCGCCGAGCGGCGCGATCGCCGGCCGGTTGTCCACAACGTAGGGATGGCCGTAGGCCTTGTGCAGGTCACGGTGCTCGAGCTGGCTGGTGGCGGGCAGCAGGATGTCGGCGTAGTCGGCGGTGTCGGTCTGAAACTGCTCGTGCACCACACAGAAGAGGTCCTCGCGCGCAAAGCCGGCGCGCACCCGACGGCTGTCGGGCGCGACTGCGACCGGGTTGGCGTTATAGACGTGGATCGCGCGCACCGGCGGGTCGCGGCTGTCGAGCAGCACGTCGCCGATGAAGGACATGTTGAGCGCCCGCGGCGGGAAGCGCCTCGCGTCGGGATAGAGGTCGGGGCGGGCGAGCGCCTGCACATCCACCGGGAAGTTGCCCGAGGTCGACAGCAGCGCGCCGCAGCCGGGGTGGCGCCACGCGCCGGTGAGCGCGGGCAGGCAGGCCACGTTGCGCACCGCCATGCCGCCACCGGCGCAGCGGTTGAGGCCGTAGTTGAGCCGGATCAGGCTGCGCGCGCTGCGCCCGTACTCGATCGCCAGGCTGCGGATGGCCTCGGCCGCGAGGCCGGTGAGCGGCGCCGCCCACTCCGGCGTGCAGGCGCGCACGCGTACGGCGAGCGCGTCGAAGCCCAGGGTGTGGCGGGCGATGTACTCGCGGTCGAGCAGGCCCTCGGCGATCAGCACCTGCATCATCGCGAGCGCGAGCGCGCCGTCGGTGCCGGGCAGCGGGGCGAGGTGCAGGTCGCACTTCTTCGCGGTATCGGTGCGCCGCGGATCGATGCACACCAGGCGGGCGCCGCGCCGCTTCGCCTCCTGCAGGTGGCGCCAGCCGTGCAGGTTGGACACCACCGGGTTGGCGCCCCAGATCAGGATCAGGCCGGCCTCGCTGGCGGCTTCGGGATCGGCGCCGAGCATCGCGCCCACGGTCGCCTTCCAGCCGTGCGCGCCCGCGGTGGCGCAGATCGTGCGCTCGAGCAGGGAGGCGCCCAGGCGATGGAAGAAGCGCCGGTCCAGGCTCTCGCCCTGCACCAGGCCCATGGTGCCGCAGTAGCTGTAGGGCAGGATCGCGCGCGGGTCCTCGGCGGCGATCTCGCGGTATTTCGCCGCGATGGTGTCGAGGGCTTCGTCCCAGGAGATGCGCTCGAAGCGCCCCTCGCCCTTGCGCCCCACCCGCTTCATCGGATGCAGCAGGCGGCGCTCGGAATACACCCGCTCGAGGTAGTGCGCCACCTTGGTGCACAGCGTGCCGTTGGTGAAGGGCATGTCGGCGGCGCCGCGGATCCTCACCGCGCGGCCATCGGCAACCGTGACCTCCATCGCGCAGGTGTCGGGGCAGTCGTGCGGGCAGGCCGCGCGCACGCGGACTTCTGAGGGGGTCGAGGGGGGCATCGCTGCCTCGCGTTGCGGCCGCCCGGCCGGGCGGCACGGCAGAAGACTCAACGACGCGGCATCGGCGGGATGCGCGCGGACTCGGGCGCCGAGGTGAGCTCGACGTATCGGCGACGGTGTTCCTCGAAGCGCTCGACCACCGCATTGCGCTCGCGCAGCTTGGCCGCGACCACCGAGGACTGGGCGGCGATCTCACTGTCGAGCAGGCGGATGTCGGCCTCGAGGCTGGCGGCGACGTCGCTCTTGTCCGTATGCGTGGCCTCGTCGATCATGACGCGCTGGCGCTCGATCAACTCCGACTCGCGTGCGCGCAGCTCGCGGATGCTGCGGTCGAGCTCGCGCAGCTCGCGATCGCGCCGGCTGTCGAGGTCCTGGACGCTGCGATAGGTCTCGAGCAGCGCCTGGTCGAGGCGCAGCTGGCGCATGCGCTCTGCCTCCTCGGCGCGACGCTTGTGCTCGGCGGCCGCGCGCTGGGCGATCTCGTCGGGCGTGAGCGGCGCCGCGACCGTGCGGCGCACGGTGCCCGAGGGGCTCATCTCGCGGTAGGCGCGGCCGTAGCAGGCGGCGGGCAGGATGTCGCCGCACACCGGCTGACCGCCGACATCGCAGCAGTAGATCGATGCGCCGCCAGACTGCTGCGCCGCCAGCGTGCCGGACGAGGCCACCAGCGCGACGGTGCAGGCGAAGCCGGCGAGGACGCGTTCAGCGCGAGGAAATCCCATACTGTTCCCGATATGCCTGGACTGCGTCGAGGTTGGCCGCAAGCTCGGGACTGTCCGCCAGGTAGGCGACGAGGTCTTCGAGCGTGGCCACCGCGACGACCGGAATACCGAAATTCTCCTTGACCTCCTCGACCGCGGACAAGGCACTTTTACCGCGTTCCATGCGATCGAGCGCGATCACCACACCGGCGGGCTCGGCGCCCGCGGCGCGGATCAGCTCGACCGACTCGCGCACCGAGGTGCCGGCCGAGATCACGTCGTCGAGGATCAGCACCTTGCCGCGCAGCGGCGCGCCGATCAGCGTGCCGCCCTCGCCGTGGTCCTTGGCCTCCTTGCGGTTGAACGCGAAGGGCAGGTCCACGCCGTCCTCGGCGAGCCGGATCGCGGTGCCGGCGACGAGCGGGATGCCCTTGTAGGCCGGCCCGAACAGCATGTCACAGGCGATACCCGCGGCGCGGATGGTGCGCGCGTAGTAGCCGCACAGCTCGCGGAACGAGGCGCCGTCGTCGAACAGACCGGCATTGAAGAAATACGGCGAGTTGCGTCCCGCCTTGGTGACGAATGCGCCGAAGCGCAGCACGCCCTTGCGGCACGCGAGGGCAATGAAATCCCGGCTAAAATCCACGGCTCTTTGGCTGCCTGGCAGCGAAACTGGAAACCGCCGATGTTACGCATCATCACCCTGAACCTCAACGGCATCCGCTCGGCCTGCACCAAGGGCCTGCTCGACTGGCTGCCCGCGCAGCAGGCCGACTTCCTGTGCGTGCAGGAACTCAAGGCGCAGGACGCCGACCTGCGCCCCGAGATGCGCGCGCCCGCGGGCATGCAGGGCTGGTTCCACGCCGCCGAGAAGAAGGGCTACAGCGGCGTCGGCATCTACAGCCGGCACGCGCCGGACCGCGTCGTCGAGGGCCTCGGCATCCCCGCGATCGACGCCGAGGGCCGCTTCCTGCAGCTCGACTTCGGCAAGCTCTCGGTGGTTTCGCTCTATCTGCCCTCGGGCTCGAGCTCGGCGGAGCGCCAGCAGGTCAAGTTCGATTTCATGGACCGCTTCCTGCCGCACATGGACCAGCTCTTCCAGAGCGGACAGGAGGTCGTGGTGTGCGGCGACTGGAACATCGCCCACCGCGAAGCCGATCTGAAGAACTGGAAGTCGAACCAGAAGAACTCCGGCTTCCTGCCCGAGGAGCGCGCGTGGCTCGGGCGTTTGTTCGACGAACAGGGCTGGATCGACGTCTATCGCCGCCTGCACCCCGAGGCCACCGAGGCCTGCTACACGTGGTGGTCGAACCGCGGCCAAGCGTGGGCGAAGAACGTGGGATGGCGGCTGGACTACCAGGTCGCCACCCCGGGACTGGCTGCGAGCGCCCAGGCGGCGGAGGTCTACAAGGCGCAGCGCTTCTCGGACCACGCGCCGCTGACGGTGGATTACGACTGGACGCTGTAGCCCCGTGGGGTGCGACACGCGGTCGCACCCCTGCCCTCCTCCGGGGCCATGCGGCCCGGGGGCCACGCGCCGGCGCTATCATCCGGGCATTCGAACCCGGCGTCCGCCTCCAAGGGAGATCCTCGAGCGGTCGGAGATGAGCCCCATGTACAACCCTGACAGACGTCGCTTCATCGCCCGCCTCGGCACCGGCGGCCTGCTGCTGACGCCGCTGGCGGCCTGCTCGGGAGAGGTGTGGCCCGAGGGCATGAAGCCCATCGCCTGGGATCGCGATGCCTGCGTGCGCTGCAACATGCGCATCGCCGACCACCGCTTCGCCGCGCAACTGCGCGGGGGGCCGAGGGACAATACCTTCACGTTCGACGATGTCGGCTGCCTGGTCTTCTGGCTCGAAGAGCAGCGCACGCGCTTTCCGTGGATGGACGACGTGTCCACCCGGATGTGGGTGGCGGCCTGGGAGAGTCCGAGCGTCAAGGCGGTCACCTGGCTGGATCCGCGCCAGGCCCGCTACATCGTCAAGCGCTCGCCGATGCGCTACGACCTCGCTGCCAGCGCAGCGCCCGCAGCCGATGCGCACAGCCTGAGCTACGAGGAAATGCGCCGGAAGACCCTGGCGCGCGGCAAGTAGCGGGGACCTTGGCATGCCCTTGGAGCGCCCCTCCGACCGCGTCCTCGCCGCCACGCTGCTCGCCGGCGTGCTGTTTGCGGCAACCTTCGCCGACGCCGCCAGGCAGCGCAGCGCACGCGAGGCGGCACTGCAGCGCACAACGGAACTCGTCACCGGCTTGCGCCTGTCCGACGTGGTGCTGTTCACCGAGGCACGCTACACCCGCCACCTGAGCCAGGCCGACCTGCACTCCGCCTTCCAGGACCACCCGATGGCGCTGGAGCACTTCCCCTCGGGCTCGCTGCTGCCGCCACCACGCCTGCTGCTGGACCACCATGAAACCCTGGATCGAAAGGCAGCGTCACCTGATTGACTTCACCGCGCAGTCGCTCGCGCGGCGCAAGGGCAAGAGCCTCGGGCTGCTGTTCGTCTATACGCTGCTCGTGTTCGTGCTCGCCTCGGTGGCGCTGTACACCCACGCGCTGCGCAACGAGGCCACGCGGGTGCTGGCCGGCGCGCCGGAGATCGTGCTGCAGCGCCTCATCGCCGGCCGCCACGACCTGGTGCCGCCGGGCTACATCGAGCGGATCGGCCGCATCCGCGGCGTGCAGAAGATCGAGGGCCGGCTGTGGGGCTACTACTACGACAGCGTGCTGAAGGCCAACTACACCTTCATGGTTCCGGCCGATCGCGAGATCGTCCCGGGCGAGATCGTCGTCGGCCCGGCGCTGGAGCGCACGCGCGGGCTGTCGGCGGGCAACGGCATCTCCTTCCGCGCATATTCCGGCGAGTTGCACACCTTCATCGTCGCCGCAGTGCTGGCGCACGAGTCCGAACTGGTCAGCGCCGACCTGGTGCTGATGAACGAGGCCGACTTCCGCCGCTTCTTCGCCTATCCGGACGGCCACTACACCGACATCGCGCTGTGGGTGGCCAACCCGCTCGAGGTGCGCAACGTCGGTGTCAAGCTGCTCGGCACCCTGCCCGACTCGCGCCCGATCCTGCGCGAGGAGGTGCTGCGCACCTATGCGTCGATCTTCGACTGGCGCGAGGGCATGATGCTGGCGCTGCTGTCGGCCGCCATCCTCGCCTTCGGCATCTTCGCCTGGGAGAAGGCTGCCGGCCTGTCGGCGGAAGAAAAACGCGAGATCGGCATCCTCAAGGCGATCGGCTGGGAGACCGGCGACGTGATCGCGATGAAGTTCTGGGAAGGCTTCCTGGTCTCGCTGTTCGCCTTCCTGGTCGGCTACGTCGCCGCCTACGTGCATGTGTTCCACTTCGAGTTCACCCTGTTCGCACCGGTGCTCAAAGGCTGGGCGGTGCTGTACCCGAGCTTCGCGCTCACGCCGCAGATCGACGGCCTGCAGGTGGCCACGCTGTTCGTGTTCACCGTGCTGCCCTACACCGCGGCCACCCTGGTGCCGATCTGGCGCGCGGCGACCACCGACCCCGACACCGTGATGCGGAGCTGACGCGATGCTCGAACTCGCCAACATCCGCAAGGTGTTCAACCAGGGCCAGCACAACGAATACTGGGCGCTCAAGGGCATCGACCTGGAGATCCCGCCGGCGCGGGTGAGCGTGCTCAAGGGCCCCTCGGGCTCGGGCAAGACCACGCTGCTGACCATCCTCGGCTGCCTCGCCCGCCCCACCGAGGGCCGCGTGCGCCTGAACGGCGAGGACATCTCCGGCCTGCCCGAGCGCTTCCTGACCGAGATCCGCCGCCGCACCTTCGGCTTCATCTTCCAGCAGTTCAACCTGATCCGCGGCCTGTCGGCGGTCGAGAACATCATCCTGCCCGGCTACCCCGGCGGCACGCCGCGCGCGCAGTTGCTGGCGCGCGCCGAGGCCCTGCTCGCCGACCTGCAGCTCGCGCACCGCCGCGACGCCAAGGTGGAGTGGCTCTCCGGGGGCGAGCAGCAGCGCGTGGCGATCTGCCGTGCGCTCATCAACGACCCCGAGATCCTCGTCGCCGACGAACCCACCGCCAACCTCGACAGCACGCTCTCGGCCGAATTCCTCGCCATCCTGCGCCGCCTCGCCGAGGCCGGGCGCACGGTGATCCTCACCAGCCACGACCCGCTGGTGGTCGAGTCCGAGGTCGTCGACCGGGTGTATTCGCTGCGCGACGGCCGGCTCATCGAGGTCGTCGACACGCGCAAGGCCTGGCCATGATCTTCCAGCCCGCCATCATCGCCCTGCTGCTCGCCGCCGGCCTGAGCGTGGCCATGCTGGCGGTGGCGTCGCCGTTCGCGCTGCAGCTCATCCGCCACTGGGACCTCGGCAGCGGCAGCGAGCGCCAGTTGCGGCTCGAGCGCCTGACCTACCTGTTCTCGATGATGGTGGCGCTGGTGTGCGGGCTGCAGGTGCTGTCGACGCTGCTGTTCGTGTTCAACGCCGACAGGATGTCGGTGATGTTCGTCGGCGCGATGTGCGCCGTCGGCACGCTCAACGCCAACGCGTACGGCTTTCCGGCGCTATACGCACAGCTCGTGGCGTTCTTCTTCGCGGCGACGTGGCTGGCGATCAACCGCCTCGACAACCAGGCGCGCGACTATCCGCTCACCCGCATCAAGTACCGCCTGCTGCTCGCCTACGCGCCGCTCGCCGCGGCGGTGCTGTACCTGCAGTTCAACTACTTCATCCGCCTCGAGGCGGACGTCATCACCTCGTGCTGCGGCAGCCTGTTCTCGGAAGAGGCCGACACGGTCGCGAGCGAGGTCAGCGCGCTGGCGCCGGCACGGGCGATGAGCGTCTTCTACGCCACGCTGGGCGGCGCGATCCTGCTCGCTGCCTGGCACTGGAAGAGCGGCGGGCACAGGTTGTGGAGCGGGCTCGCGGTCGGCACGGCCTCGGTCGCCGCCTTCTTCGCCGCGCTCGCCGGGGTGGTCGCCTTCGTGTCGCTGTACATCTACGAGCATCCCCATCACCACTGCCCGTTCTGCATCCTGAAACCCGAATACGGCTACCAGGGCTACCTGCTCTACATCCCGCTGTTCGCCGCCGCCGCGGCCGGGCTGGCGGCCGGGGTGCTGAGGATGTTCGGCGGCCGCCCCAGCCTCGCCACCCTCGCCCCGCAGGCCAGCGCACGCCTGGCCGGCATCGCCGCGGCGGGCTTTGTGCTCTTCATGCTGGTGGCGAGCGTGATGGTGCTGCGCTCCAACCTGATCCTGCTCGACTGAGGCCACTGCCGATGAAGAACCTGCTGCTCGTCCTTGCCTGCACCCTGCTCGCCGCCTGCGGCCGGGGCGGATCCGACGCCGGCCCGGCGCGCGGCATCGCTGCCCCCGCCTTCGAGGCAATGGGCCTGGACGGCGGCGTACGCCGGTTCCCGGAAGACTTTGCCGACAAGCCGGTGATCATCGATTTCTGGGCCGACTGGTGCCGCTACTGCGCCAACAGCATGACGCGGATCGACCGTGCCTGGCGCGAACACGCGGCGAGCGGACTGAGCGTGCTGGCGGTCAACGTCGCCCAGGACCGCGCCACCGCCGCCGCCTTCATCGAGCGCCTCGGCGTCGGTTACTCGGCCGTGCTCGACCCCGGCGCGCGCATCACCCGCGATTACGGCGTGAAAGGCCTGCCGATGACCATCTTCGTCGATCGCAACGGGCTGATCAGCGGCAAGGTCATCGGCGAACTCGACGACAGGCTGCTGGCCATCCAGCTCGATCGCATCCTGCCGGAGACGCGATGACCCGGCCCCGGGTCGCAGCGCCTGCCGCAGGCGCAGCCCGATTCGAATCGAACCCTGCCGGCACGCGCCGGCACCACCCCGAAGGAGCAGACCATGGATCGCAGAGAAGCCCTCAAGATGTCCGTCCTCGCCAGCATCGGAATGGCCACCGCCGGCAAGGCCGCCGCGCAGTCCGGCTGCACCGGCGACGGCACCCCGGCGCAGTTCATCCCCAAGACCGCAGCCGATCCGCAGCCGCAGGTCGATGACCTCGCCAAGCATCCCAAATGCCCGTATTGCGGCATGGATCGCAAACAGTTCCACCACTCGCGCATGGTCGTGCACTACGCCGACGACCTCGCCGACGGCACCTGTTCGCTGCATTGCGCGGCGATCAGCCTGGCGCTGAACATCGATCGCGACCCCAAGGCGCTGTGGGTGGGCGACAACGCAGCCGAAGGCGATACCAGGCCGCTGGTCGAAGTCGAGAAGGCCAGCTTTCTGGTCGGCAGCAAGTTGGCCGGCGTGATGACCGCGCGCAGCAAGGTCGCCTACGGCAGCGCCGAGGCCGCCAAGGTCTCGCAGGCGGCGAACGGCGGCGAGCTCACCGACTTCGACGGCGCACTGCTGGCCGCCTACACCGACATGTCGGCCGACGTCACCCGCATCCGCAAGAACCGCGCCGAGCGTCGACAAAAGATGATGGAGCAGCGCAACAAAGGATGAAGACCCTGCTCGCTTTCGTTTTCGCAGCCTGGACGGGGTTCGCGCTCGCGCAGGCGCCGGCCGCCGAGCTGCCGAAGCCGGGCACGAAGGATCTGTGCCCGGTGTGCGGCATGCTGGTGTCGAAGTATCCGAACTGGGTGGCGACCATCGTCTACAAGGACGGTCACGCCCACTTCTTCGACGGCGCCAAGGACCTGTTCAAGTTCTGGCACGACCCGGCGAAGTACGCTGCCGGCCACAGCCGCGACCAGATCGAGCGCATTTCGGTGACCGAGTACTACGGGCTGACCGCCATCGACGCGAGGAATGCGTGGTACGTCGTGGGCTCGGACGTACTGGGGCCGATGGGGCACGAGTTCGTACCCCTGGCCAGTCGAGAGGACGCGGCCGACTTTCTGAAGGAGCACAAGGGCGCGCGCGTCCTGCGTTTCGACGAGGTCGGCGCGGGCCTTCCGTCGATGCTCGACGCCGGGCGCTTCGAGTAGCCCACGGCCCGGGCGCCGATGGCGCCCGGCGCCGCCCGTGTCTGAAAGCTGCGGCAACCTGGCCGCGGCAGTGCGGGCATTCACCCGCACGCGCTCACTTCAGCAGCACCTTCGTCGCCGCGGCGAGATCGTCCGCGCGCACGATCCCCAGCTTGCTGCCCACCGCCTTGCCGTCGCGGCCGATATAGACCGTGTAGGGCACGCCGCCCGCCGCGTTGCCGAGCGCCTTCATCAGCGGGATGCCCTGCTTCGCCGCCAGCACCACCGGATAGCGCATGTCGTTGGCGGTGGCGAACACGCGCACGCCCTCGACCTGGCTCTCGAGCGCAACCCCGATCACCTCGATCCCGTCCGCGCCCTGCGCATCGCGCAGGCGGATGAGCTCGGGGATCTCTTCGCGACAGGGCGCGCACCAGCGCGCCCAGAAATTGACGATGAGCGGCCGCCCGCGGAAGCGCTCCATGGCCACCGGCTGAGCGTCGAGCCCGGTCAGCGAGGCCGAGAACAAGGCCGCGGTGTCGATGTCTTCGGCAGCGTGGACGGTCGTCGCCAAAAGGCCGAGGCAAAGGATCGGGGCGAATTTACGGATCATGGTGCAACCTTGTCGGTGAGAAGCTTGTCCTTGGAGCGTCTTCATCCGCAGCCGTTCCGGTCGGCGCCAGGCACGTTCGCGAAAGATGCCCCGATTTTGCCAAGCAACGGCACCCGGCGCACCGCCGAAAACACGCTGCAACCGGACATCGCGCTTCGATTCGGCATACCCCTGCAGCGGCTTCAGCACTCGCTTACGCATCGTTCATTGCGGCCGGACGCCCCGCGGGGTAGGCTTGCTTCAGGCATGGCACGAAGCGCTTCAGGCCACTTTTCCCGGACCACTCACAGGAGAACCACCATGGCAACGACCCTTCAGCCCTCCAAGGACAAGATCGTCGACGACCTCAAGTCCCTGATTTCGGACGCGGAGGAACTCCTCAAGCTCACCGCCGACCAGCAGGGCGGCAAGCTCGATGATCTGCGCGCGCGCATCAACGGTCGCGTCGCGGTCGCCAAGGACCGCCTGGCCGATGCCGAGGCCGCGATCGTCGACTCCGGCAAGAAGGCCGTGCGCGCAACCGACGACTACGTGCACGAAAACCCCTGGCAGTCGGTCGGCGTCGCCGCCGGCGTCGCCTTCCTGCTCGGCCTGCTGGTCAGCCGTCGCTGATTCGATGAGCACCGAGCCCAGGCCGCCCAGACCGCGTCTCGCCGAAAGCCTGCACGGCATCGTCGATGCCGGGCTGCAGACGGCGCAGACGCGGCTGGAACTGCTTGCGGTCGAGCTTCAGGAAGAAAAGCTCCGCCTCACCGGGCTTGCGCTCAACACGGTGCTGGCGGGGCTGCTGCTCGGCTTCGGGCTGGTGTTTCTGATGGTGTTCCTGACCGTGCTGTTCTGGGACGAACATCGCCTGCTCGCGCTCGGCATCTCCACCGCGATCTGCCTCGGCGGCGGGCTGCTCGCGGCGAGTAACGCGGCGCGCGCCTTCCGTAGCGGCACGAAGCTGTTCTCGGCCAGCCTGGCCGAGCTCGCCCGCGACCGCGCGGCCTTGAAGAAACCCGACTGAAGGCGCGCCGCGCATGGATCCCCGCCAGGTCGAACTCGCGCTGCGCAAGCAGAAGCTGCAGCTGCGCGCCGAGGCCCAGCGCGCCGACATCACGCAGCGCCTCGCCGGCATCGACGGCGCGCTCGACCGCGTCGATGCGCTGCGCGATCACCTCGCGTGGGCGAAGGACAAGGTCCCCGTGCTGTCGGTCGCACTGCTCGTCGTGCTCGCTGCAAGGCCGCGACTCACGCTGCGGCTCGCCAGGCGCGCCTGGGTCGGCTGGCTGCTGCTTCGCCAGGCGCGCGGCGGGCGGCTCTCGGCGCTGCTGCCCACCGCCGTCCCGCTCCTGCGCGGCCTGCTCGCGCTGCTCAGGCGCCGGCTCGAGCGTTCGGCAGGATCAGGTTCAGCACCACCGCGACGACGGCGCACAAGCTGACGCCCTGCAGGGTCAGGCCGTCGAAGTTCAGCGCCAGACCGCCGATGCCCATCACCAGCACCGAAGACACGATCACCAGGTTGCGCGGCTCCTCCAGGTCGACACGCGCCTTGATCAGGGTGTTCAGCCCGACGGCCGCCACCGAGCCGAACATCAGCATCATGATGCCGCCCATCACCGGCACCGGGATCGACGCCAGCAGCGCGTTGAACTTGCCGAAGAAGGCGAGGATCACCGCGAACACCGCGGCCCAGGTCATGATCGCCGGGTTGTAGTTCTTGGTCAGGGTCAGCGCGCCGGTGACCTCGGAATAGGTGGTGATCGGGGGGCCGCCGACCAGGCCGGCGAACAGCACGCCGGCGCCGTCGCCGGCCAGGGTGCGGTGCAGGCCGGGCTTCTCGGTATAGTCTTTGCCGGTCACCCCACCGATCGCGAGCACGTCGCCGACGTGCTCGATCGCCGGCGCCAGGGCCACCGGCAACATGAACAGGATGGCCGCGAGCTCGAAGCTCGGCGTGACGAACTGCGGCAGCACGAACCAGGGCGCCGCACCCACCGCGGCGAAATCCACCAGGCCGAACAGGATCGCCGCGACGTAGCCCGCCGCCACGCCGCACAGGATGGGCACCAGCTTGAGGAAGCCGCGCGCGAACACGGCCACCAGCACGGTGGTGCCGAACGAGATCCCCGCCACCATGAGCGCGGTGGCGTAGGGCACGAGCTCGAGCTTGCCGTCGCCGCTGCGCCCCATCGCCATGTTGACGCCCACCGCGGCAAGCGACAGGCCGATGATCATGATGATCGGCCCCACCACCACCGGCGGCATGTAGCGGTGCACGATCTCGGCGCCGTGCTTCCACACCAGCCCGGCGAAGACGAAGTACATCAGCGACACGCAGGCGAGCGCGCCCATGGTGGCCGGGATGCCCCAGGTCTGGATGCTGAAGATGATCGGCGCGATGAAGGCGAAGCTCGAGCCGAGGAAGATCGGCACCTGGCGCCCGGTGAGGAGCTGGAACAGCAGGGTGCCGACGCCGGCGCCGAGCAGCGCCAGGGAAGGGTTCAGTCCGGTGAGCAGCGGCACCAGCACCAGCGCGCCGAAGGCGACGAAGAGGATCTGGGCGCCGGAGATCGCCTGCCGCCATAGCGGCTCGGCAGACTGGATGGGAATTTCACGCATGAGGGTTCTCCGCCGGGCGCACGCGGTCGGCGTGGCGCGCAGCCGGCATGGTTGTCGTTATCGATGAAGCCGTGATGACGCGGCGACCGCAGCGGACGATCGCACGCCGTCACCGCGGACTCAGTTGTGCCGGGTGCCGAAGATCTTGTCGCCGGCATCTCCCAGCCCGGGGATGATGTAGCCGTGCTCGTTGAGGTGGCTGTCGATGCTCGCGGTGTAGATGTCCACGTCGGGATGCTTCTCGTCCATCAGCGCGATGCCCTCGGGCGCCGCCACCAGCACCAGCGCGCGCACATGGGTGCAGCCCTTGCGCTTCAGCATGTCCACGGTGGCGACCATGGAGCCGCCGGTGGCGAGCATCGGGTCGATGATCAACGCCATGCGCTCGTCGAGTTGGCCGACGAACTTCTCGAAGTAGGGCACCGGCTGCAGGGTCTCCTCGTCACGCGCGATGCCGACCACGCTGACCTTGGCGCTCGGCACCATGTCGAGCACGCCGTCGAGCATGCCCAGCCCGGCGCGCAGGATGGGCACCACGGTGACCTTCTTGCCCTTGATCTGCTCGATCTCGACCGGACCGGCCCAGCCCCGGATCTCGACCGTCTCGAGCGGGAAGTCCTGGCACGCCTCGTAAGCCAGCAGGCGGGCGATCTCGGCAGTGAGCTCGCGGAACTTCTTGGTGCTGATGTCGCCTTCGCGCATCAGGCCGATCTTGTGGCGCACGAGCGGATGGCGGATTTCATGGATGGGCATGGCGGTTTCCGGGGCGGCAGGACGAAGACCCGCCTCTTTTACCGCGCCGCTGGTCCGCGCACAAGCGCACAAACCACAGCCCGCGGCATCGCGGCAAGCCGCTCATCCGCGCACGCCCTCGAAGGCGGCGCCTTGCGGGGATCGGCGCTAGAATGATGCGTCCGCAAACGCACCGGGCGAGCGCCCGCAGTTCATCGACATGTCCCTGAATCTGGAAGAAATCAAGCGCGCCCGCGAAGAGGCCGACTGCCTCGCCGATGCCGCCACCGTGGAGGCCGCGCTCGACCGCATGGCGGCCGAGATCAGCGCACGCCTCGCCGACGCCAACCCGCTGGTCTATGCGGTGATGAACGGCGGGCTGATCCTCGCCGGCCGCATCCTGCCGCGCCTGCCCTTCCCGCTCGAAGTCGCCTACCTGCACGCCACGCGCTACGGCCACGCCATCCAGGGCACCCTGCTCGACTGGCGCGTGCGTCCCACCCAGGATCTGCGCGGACGCACGGTGCTGGTGCTCGACGACATCCTCGACGAAGGCCACACGCTCGAGGCCATCATCGCGCACCTGAAGGAAGAAGGCGCCGCCGAGGTGCTGTCCGCGGTGCTGGTGCACAAGCTGCACCAACGCAAGGCGAGGCCCGGCATGCGCGCCGACTTCACCGGTCTCGACATCCCCGACCGCTTCCTGTTCGGCTGCGGCATGGACTACAAGGGCTACTGGCGCAACGCGCCCGGCATCTACGCCGTCAAGGGCCTGTAAGAGAGGAGCGACACCCCATGCTGGTCACCTTCAAGTCCCACGCGAGCGCCGACGTGATCATGTTCGGCGATGCCGCGAAGAAGCTCATCGGCATCCTCGGCAAGGACCCCGCCGACGCCAAGGGCATCGTCACCGTGCAACAACTCCCCGAGGCCATTGCCCGCCTCGAGGCCGCGATCGAGGAAGAGCGCGTTCGTCAGGCCGAACTCGAACGCCAGCGCGGCCACGCCGACGAGGAGGCGGAGAAGGAAGCCGGCAACACCGGCATGGCCGCCCCGGTCGGCCTCGCCCAGCGCGCGTGGCCGCTGCTGGCCATGCTGAAAGAGTCGCTGCGCGAGGAGACACCGGTGGTCTGGGGGGTCTGAGGCACACGCCGCCCCACGAGGCCTTCAGCCGCGACCGACGTAACGCGCGTCCACCTCGTCCATCCGCGCACAGCCGATCAGCCCGAGCGTGCGCTCCATCTCGCCGCGCAGGATCTCCAACGCGCGCGCCGCGCCCGCGGCACCCGCGGCGGCGAGGCCGTACAGCGTCGCCCGCCCCGACATCGCCGCATCGGCGCCGAGCGCGCGCGCCTTGACGAAGTCGCTGCCGCGGCGAAAGCCGCTATCCACGATCACCGTCATCTCCGCCCCCACCGCCTGGCGCACCGCGGCCAGGGTCTCGATCGGCGCCGGCGCGCAGTCGAGCTGACGCCCGCCGTGGTTGCTCACCACCACGCCGTCGGCACCCGCCTCCTGCGCACGCAGCGCATCCTCGGGCAGCAGCACGCCCTTCACCAGCAGCCGGCGCGGCCACAGGTCGCGCAGGCGGCGCAGGTCCTCCCAGGTCAGCGAGGTGTCCATCTGCGCGGCGAGGAAGGCGGCGGCGTTCTTCGCGCTGTCCATGCCCGGCGGCAGGAAGTCGCCGAGGTTGCGGAAGCGCGGCATGCCGTGCGGCACCAGCACGTCGAGGACCCAACGCGGATGAAGGCCGACATCGAGCAGCTTGCGCCAGGCCAGCTTCATCGGCGCGCGGTAGTTGCGGCGGTCCCATTCGCGGTTGCCGAACACCGAGGCGTCGGTGGTGAGCACGATCGCCTCGCAGCCGGCGCGCTCGGCCCGCTTCACCACCGCGGCGAGGTTGTCGCGGTCCTTGAAGGGATAGATCTGCATCCAGTGGCGCACACCGGTGGCGGCGATGTCCTCCAGCGCCACGGTCGACACCATGCTCTGGCAGAACGGGAGGCCCGCCGCGTGCGCCGCCTCGGCGAGCACGCGGTCGCCCGCGTGGGTGAGCAGGCCGTTGAAGCCGGTGGGCGCGATCACCGCCGGCAGCGCGATGTCGGTGCCGAAGAGCGGCACCGCAAGCTCGCGCTGCGACACATCGACCAAGGTGCGCGGCAGCAGCAGGATCTCGTCGAGCACGCGCCGGTTGCGCGCGAGCGCGAGCTCGTCGTCGGCGCCGCCATCGAGGTATTCGAGGCAGAAGTCGGGGAGCCGGCGCGCCGCCATCGCGCGCAGCTCGGCGATGCTGTGGGCGCGCGCCGGGTTGCGGCCGCGGTAATGCTGTCGTCGCGGAGGCACGTCGTGATCGCTCCGTGGGGAGGCGGTGCAGGACCCGGCGAGGTCGTCCGCTGCCCGCTCGGTGATCTGCGGACCGTGGCTGTGACGACCGACTCCCGTGGTCGGCAACGGCTCGTGCTTCAGCGCGCCGGCTGGCGAATCGGTTCGCCCAGATTCAGGTTGCCCACCCCATCCTGCCCCTTGATCAGGAACCTGCCTTCCGGCAGGCCACCGCGACAAGGCGCCAGCCGCCGCCCATCGATCTCCATCCTGGTCACCTCGGCAGCGCCGGCTTGCGACGCGATCGTCATGGTGACCTCCCCCTGGAAGTTGTACTTGAAGTCACCGGCAAACCTCGCCTCGACCGCCGCGCTGCCGCCCTTGGCCTCGCAGCTCGCCTGATAGTAGGTGTAGTGCTCGTCCTTGCTCCAGCGCTCTTCGCGGCAGTTCTGCACGGCGCTGCCGGGGTGGGCGAGCACGTCGTCGCGCGCGGGCGCGCCGATACAGATGTGGAAGCTGGAGGTCTGCGCCGCGGCCCCGACGGGGGTCGTGTTCATCAGCCACAGACCGGCCATGCGGATCGGCGCCTCGGCAGGCACGGGGCTGGCATGTGCGGTGGCAGCGAGGACGGGCGTCAGCAGCAGGAGCAAGCGGCGCATGATGGGATCCTTGTGGGGGTCTGGGGGAGGTTCGATCGGGAACGAAGGTTAGAGCGGAAGGCCGTCCTTGAACAGAGGGGAACCGGCGCGACCCGCCTGCCGGTCAGGCCCCCGCCGGCGGGCGCGCGAGCTTGCGTTGCAGCGTGCGCCGGTGCATCTGCAGCGCACGCGCGGTTGCCGAGATGTTGCCGTGGTGCTCCGCGAGCACGCGCTGGATGTGTTCCCACTCGAGGCGGTCGACCGAAAGCGGAGCCCCGGGCGCGTGATCCTCGGGTCTCACGCCCTCGGCGCGCAAGGCGCGGATGATGCTGTCGATGTCGGCCGGCTTGGCCAGGTACTGGACGGCCCCCAGCTTCACCGCATCGACCGCCGTGGCGATGCTGGCGTAACCGGTGAGCACGAGGATACGCGCCCCGGGGCTCGCCTCGAGCAGGGGGCGGATGAGCTTCAGGCCCGACTCGCCGCCGATGTTGAGGTCGAGCACGATGAACTCGGGCTCGTGGTCGCGGGCGAGCTCGAGCGCGCCCTCGCTGTCGGTCGCCCCGTAGGTATCGAAGCCACGCTGGCCGAGGGCGCGCACGAGGATGCGATTGAAGGCCGGATCGTCATCGACGACAAGGAGGCAGGGCGTGTTGTCGGGGGTCATCGTACGGACTGTCGCGGAATCAGCATGCGCGCAATCGTGCCACCACCCGGTCTGGAACGGAATTCAAGATGCCCGCCATGATGCTCGACGGCGGCGTGCGCCAGCATCAAGCCGACGCCCATGCCTTGCGCACGCTCCCCGAGCCGCGCCAGACGCGCCGCCTCCACGCGCTCCGGCGGCAACCCGGGCCCGCGATCCAGCACCTCGACAACCACCCGCGCGCCCTCGCGACGGATCCCGAGCTCCACCGCGCAAGCGCGCGCTCCCGCGCGCTCGTTGGCATTGGCGGCGTTGTCGATGAGGTTGTGCAGGGCATCGCCGAGCGATGCGTCGGCGACGATGACCGCCTGCCCGTCCGCCGCCTCCGCATCGATGTGCAAGCCTGCCCCGGGGCGCAGACGCTGCCAGCGCCCGCCCACCTCCGTCACCCAGGCCCGCACCTCGACCGCCCCGCCGCTCTCCGCCCGCTGCTGGCCGGCCTCGCGCGTGAGCCCGTTGAGAATGTCGCGGCAGTAGTCGACCTGCTCGCGCATCAGCTGCACGTCTTCACGCAGCCCGGAGGCGAGCTCGGGTCGGCTCGCCAGATCGTCGGCGAGAATGCGCAGCGTGCCGAGCGGTGTGCCGAGGCGGTGGGCGGCACCGGCGGCGAGCTTGCCCAGTCCGACCGCGTAGGTGTCGCGCGCACGCGCCGCGTTGACCGCCGCGAGTTCGTTGTCGCGCCGCGCCAGCTCCACGTTGAGCCGCACGATGAACCAGACCACGGTGGCGGCGGAGACCGCGAAGCTGATCCACATGCCGGCCAGGTGCCAGTACATCGCCTGATCGGCGTCGGCCAGGCGAACCGGCTGGTGAAACTGCCACAGCACGGAATACAGCGCGACCGCGAGGGCCGCCAGCGCCCAGGCCTGTGCCGCGGGCAGGATCGAAGCGCCCACCGCCACCACCGGCAGCAGCAGCGAGATCGCCGGGTTGGTAACGCCACCGGTGAAATAGAGGAATGCCGCCCATGCCAGCAGATCCACGGCGAGTTGCAGGAAGGCGCCCCAGCGCCCCACCAGCCAGCGTGCAGCCCCACCGAGCAGGGCGAGGTTGACCGCGAGCAGGCACAAGGTGACCCCGACGAGCGGCCCGACCGGCTGCGCGGGCGCGAGCCAGGGGAAGACGACCAGGCTCATCAGCACCATCGCGAGCAGGGAAACCCAGCGCAACTGCAGCAGGCGCCCGCGATCGGTGCGCACGGCGTTGAGCACCCGCGCAGGCATCAGTACCGGATTGGGGTTGTCGAGATCCTCGGCGGGCTCGGTTTCCTGCTCGATCGGCTGCATTCTTCCCTTCGCAAACAAGAACTGAAGGACTCATCTTTGCCTTATATCAAGGTTTACTGATTTCCACCTTCATAGAATTGGGGTGCGACAAAACGTCACAGGACAATTTGTCACAGGCCCCCGACACGCATGAAGAACCGACGCAAGGGGCGCAAGGTCGCGATGCCGGGTCTGTGAGATCGACTACACCTGCCTACGGGAGCAAAGAACCATGAACGACGCAAAGATGAACCCGGTCGAAGCCATGCCCGATCCGAGCCGCCGCAAGTTCCTCAACACCGCAGCGCTCGCCGGCCTCGCCGGTGCCGGCATGTCGGTGGGCCTGTCCGCGTGCAACAAGGAAACCGCTCCCGCTCCGGCCGCTGCACCCGCCGCGGCACCGGCCGCCGCGCCCGCCGCGGCGCATGCTGCCTCCGGCCTCAAGCTGCACATGGCACCGGGTGAGCTCGACACCTACTACGGCATCTGGTCCGGCGGCCACTCCGGCGAATGCCGCGTCCTCGGCCTGCCTTCGGGGCGTGAAATCAAGCGCGTGCCGACCTTCAACATCGACTGCATGAGCGGCTGGGGCATCACCAACGAGTCCAAGAAGGTGATCGGCACGCGTGCGGACGGCCAGTTGAAGTACAAGACCGGCGACACCCACCACATCCACGGCTCCTACACCGACGGCACCTACGACGGCAAGTACTTCTGGGTCAACGACAAGATCCACGGCCGCCTGGGCCGTATCCGTGGCGACGTCTTCGAATGCGACGCGATCACCGAGATCCCGAACATCCAGGGCTTCCACGGCATCTTCTCGGACAAGCGCGACCCGGTCGACAAGGCCATCAACCACACCACCCGCGTGTTCTGCGGCAACGAGTTCCATATCCCGCAGCCGAACGACGGCCGCGACCTCGACGATCCGACCAAGTATTTCTGCCTGTTCACCTGCGTCGACGCCGAGACGATGGAAGTGCGCTGGCAGTGCAAGGTCGACGGCAACATGGACCTGGTCGCGACCTCCTATGACGGCCGCTTCGCCGCCGCCAACCAGTACAACACCGAGGGCGGCGCGCGCTACGAAGACATGATGTCGGCCGAGATGGACGCCTGCGTGTTCTTCGACGTCGCCCGCATCGAAAAGGCGATCAAGGACGGCAAGTCCTTCACCGTCGGCACCTCCAAGGTCCCGGTCGTCGACGGCACCAAGGCCGCCAACCCCGATCCGAAGACCGCGCTGACCGCCTATGTACCGGTCCCCAAGAACCCGCACGGCGTCAACGCCAGCCCGGACGGCAAGTACATGATCTGCTCGGGCAAGCTGTCGCCCACCTGCACGGTCATCGAAGTCGCCAAGGTCGCCGACTTCCTCGACGGCAAGCTCGACGACATCCGCAAGTCGGTGGTCGCTGAAGTCGAAGTCGGCCTCGGCCCCCTGCACACCACCTACGACGGCCGCGGCAACGCCTTCACGACCCTCTTCCTGGACAGCCAGATCGTCAAGTGGAACATCGACGCCGCGATCAAGTTCCATAACGGTGACAAGGCCGCGCAGTACGTGGTCGACCGTATCGATGTGCATTACCAGCCCGGCCACATCAGCGCCGACATGGGCGAAACCAAGGAAGCCAGCGGCCAGTTCTTGGCGGTGGGCTGCAAGTTCTCCAAGGACCGCTTCCTGCCGGTGGGTCCGATGCACCCGGAAAACGAGCAGCTGATCGACATCCGTGGCGAGAAGATGGTGCTGCTGGCCGACCACCCGGTGCATCCGGAGCCGCACGACTTCATCATCGTCAAGCGCGAACTCATCAAGACCCGTCAGGTCGGCGTGCTGGACGCACACCCGCTGGCGATCAAGGATGCGAAGGAATCGGGCGTGTTCCGCGACGGCAACAAGGTCACGGTGAGGATCGCCTCGCAGGCACCGGCCTATAGCCTGCGCGAGTTCGAACTCAAGGTGGGCGACGAGGTCACCCTCATCCTCACCAACCTCGACAAGGTGGAAGACCTGTCGCACGGCTTCGCGATTCCGAAGTACGACATCAACTTCGTGGTGAACCCGCTGGAGACGAAGTCCGTCACCTTCAAGGCCGACAAGCCGGGCGTGTTCTGGTGCTATTGCACGCACTTCTGCCACGCGCTGCACCTGGAGATGCGTACGCGCATGCTCGTGCGTCCGTAATCCCGGAGCGCGCCGCGCCGCTTGACTGCGGTGCCGTCTGAAGATCGAGGGGCGCAAGCCCCTCGATTGTTTTCTGCAGTCCGCTCGCGTTTCGAGGCGTGCCCACCGGCAATTTGACGCTGGACAAATACATGCCGGACCCCACCCCCTAAACTCCATCGTGATTTACTTATGGAGCGCATCATGAAGCCCCTCTCCGCCCTGCGGGGCATTGCGATGGCGGCCCTGCTCGCTGCCACAACCCTCTTGCCTGCGCAGGTCTCGGCGCAGAGCGCCTATGAGGCGAACCTGCCTCCCGAGATCAACACCTCACCCGCGCTGTGCGACTACGTGCCCTGCAAGGAGGTCCTGCCCGGCGCGACCAGCTTCTCGGAGCGCAAGGGTCAGCCGCCCTACGTCGAGGGCTACGCCGAGGAAAACGGCCAACGCAAGCTGGTGGGCTACGTGGTGCTATCGACCGACGTCACCGACACCCCGGCCTACTCCGGCAAGCCCGTGATCACGCTGATCGGGCTTACCCCGCAAGGCAACTTCGCCGGCATCAAGATCCTCAAGCACTCCGAACCGATCCTGCTGCTCGGCATCCCCGAATCCGCGCTGGTCAAGTTCAACAACCAATACCTGGGCAAGTTCGTCGGCGCCAACATCGAGATCGGCCGCTCGCGCCCCGAGGAAGAGATCATCGGCCTCGATGCCATCTCCGGCGCCACCGTCACGGTCATCGCGCAGAACCAGGTGATGATGATGTCGGGCGCTGCAGTCGGGCGCCAGGTCGGCATCCTTGAAAAGACCGTCCGCCCTCAGGCCAGGTTCGTCGACAGCGGCCGCAAGCTCGACTGGGCGACAATGGTCAAGGAAGGCGTGGTGCAACGCCTGACCGTGATGCCCGAGCAGGTCGGCCTCGAGCGTGGCAAGGACCCGTTCATCGACCTCTGGTACGGCTATCTGAACCATCCCGAGGTCGGCCGCGCGATCATGGGAGAAACCGGCTGGCGCGACCTGATGGCACGCATCAAGGAGGGCGAACACGCGCTTTTCGTCATCCGCACCGCAGGCAGGGAGTCGTTCAAGGGCTCGGGCTTCGTGCGCGGGGGCATCTACGACCGTGTCCAGCTTCGCCAGGGGCAGGACGTGTTCACCTTCCGCGACCTCGACTACTACAACCTCTATGGGATTTCCGCACCAGGCGCGCCGTCCTTCACCGAGTCGGCGATCTTCATCGTGCGCTCATCCTCGTTCTCCGGCGCCTTCCCATGGAAGTTCATCTTCCTCGGCAACCGCATCGACCGCGAGACCGGTGCGCGCACCTTCATCAACTTCGACAGGGAATACTGGCTGCCCGACGCCTATATCGAGGGTGGCCGGCCCGAGGTCAAGAAGCCCGATGCGCCCTGGGTCCGCGTGTGGAAGACGCGTGCGCTCGAGATCGTCCTGTTCTCCGCCTTGCTCGTCGCGGTGGCGGTGGTCTATGCCAAGCGCGATGAACTGACCCGCCGCTCGACG
Organism: Thauera aminoaromatica S2; assembly: GCF_000310185.1. Classification (GTDB taxonomy): domain Bacteria; phylum Pseudomonadota; class Gammaproteobacteria; order Burkholderiales; family Rhodocyclaceae; genus Thauera; species Thauera aminoaromatica. The sequence goes on from NZ_AMXD01000040.1 coordinate 21,776, forward strand.
CGCAAGAACAAGTGGCCGGTCAACGCCTTCAAGTACAGCGCGTGGATCATCAGCATCGGTTTTGTCGGCTTCGGCCTGCTCGCCCAGCCCTCGATCACGCAGGTGCTGACCTGGTTCCACTCGCTGCTGTTCAAGTGGGAATGGGAGCTGTTCCTCACCGATCCGTTCATCTTCCTGTTCTGGATCTTCATCATCGTCACCGTGTTCGTTTGGGGCCGCGGCCTGTTCTGCGGCTGGCTGTGCCCGTTCGGCTCGCTGTCGGAACTGCTGTACAAGGTGGGCGGCGCGATCGGCCTCAAGCGCTTCCAGTTCGCGCTGCCGATGAAGTGGCACAACCGCCTGAAGTGGGTGAAGTACGCGGTGTTCTTCGGCCTGCTCGCGGTATCGATGTTCTCGATGGGCCTGGCCGAGAAGCTCGCGGAGGTCGAACCCTTCAAGACCACCTTCCTGGTCGGCCTGTTCAACCGCAGCTGGCCCTACACGCTGTTCGCCGCCGGCCTGCTCGGCCTGTCGATCTTCATGGAGCGGCCGTTCTGCAAATACCTGTGCCCGCTCGGCGCCTCGCTGGCCATGCCCTCGACCTTCCGCTGGTTCGGCCTGCGCCGCAAGCAGGAATGCGACAGCTGCAAGGCCTGCGCGGTCGGCTGCGGCTCACTGGCGATCGACGAGAAAGGTCGCATCGACCATCGCGAATGCATGCTCTGCCTGGACTGCATGGTCCTCTACACCGACGACCACGCCTGCCCGCCGCTGGCACAGGAACGCAAGCGTCGCACCAAGGACGGCCTGCCGCTGACCCCGATCGGCAAGGACGGTTACTACATCCCGATCAAGCCGGTGGCGCCCGCAGCGCCGCGGGCCTGATCAAGACACTGCATTCGAGGAGGATTCGATCATGGTCGATCCGCGCATTCTGACCGAGCAGGTGGAGCCGCCCTATGCCAGCCGCGGCTCCGCCAGCCGCCTGCCTGCCGAGATCTGGGATCACCTGTGGCCGTGGAGCCGCAACGGCTTCCAGCGCCAGCGCGTCGTCCAGGCCGCCGGCCTGGCGCTCGCCGCGGCCGCGAGCGTGGCCTGGATCCTGGCAGCGATGGGCAACATGACGCCCGGTGCCATCATCGGCTGGTGGTTCGGCTGGAGCGTGTTCGAGGTGGCGGTGCGCCTGGGTTCCAAGCCCTACGTGAAGGACGGTCCGTGGTGGGGCAGCCGCTACCGCCGCGCCAGCATCATGGACATGATCTGCTACGTGGGCTTCAAGAACCTGCTGATCGGCGCCGCCCTGTTCATCGTGCTGAAGAGCATGGGCCTGGTGCAGGTCTGACATCCGGGGCCCGCCCGGGTTACATTGCGCGCCGCCCCCGGGGCGGCGCGCCGTTTTCTGCGGGCCCGCCGCCGCCGGGCACTTCACCTAGATCAAGTCTCGCTGCGACATTGCGTCGCATACTCTGCCCCACTGTCAAACGCCCCCCTGCAATGCGCTCCCTCCACCGTCTTCCTCGCCTCCTGGCTGCCGCAGCCCTGCTCGCCGCACTGGCCACGCCGGCTGCAGCCACGCCGTGGCGGGTAACGCCGGGCGAGTCCATCCAGGCAGCGATCGACCGCGCAGCGCCGGGCGACGTGATCGAAATCGAGCGCGGACGCTACGCCGGCCAGTTGCTGGTCGACAAGCCGCTGACCCTGCGCGGCATCGAGCGCCCCACGATCGACGGCGAGCTGAAGGAAAACACCATCAGCATAAAGGCGGAGGGCGTCACCATCGAGGGGCTCATCGTCGCCAACTCGGGCGGCGACACCCTCTACCAGCACGCCGGCGTCTATATCTACCCCGGCTCGCACAAGGCGGTCGTGCGCAATTGCGACTTCTCCTACACCCTGTTCGGGCTGTGGATCGAGAAGGCCAACGACGTCCTGATCGAGAACAACCTCATCACCGGCAAGCGCGATTTCGACTCGCCCAAGCGCGGCAACGGCATCCAGCTCTACAACACCCAGCGCGCGCGCATCATCGGCAACAACATCAGCTTCGTGCGCGACGCGATCTACGTGGACGTCTCCCACGACGCGCTCTTCCGCGGCAACAGGCTGCATCACAGCCGCTACGGCACGCACTACATGACCTCCTACCGCAACGTCTGGGAGGACAACGAGACCTGGTACAACCGCGGCGGTCTCGCGCTGATGGAAGTGCGCGACCAGGTGGTGCGCAACAACCGCGCCTGGGGCAACTCGGACCACGGCATCATGCTGCGCTCGATCCAGGACGCCGTGATCGAGAACAACGTGGTCGCCGGCAACCAGCGCGGCTTCTTCATCTACGATGCCGAGTACAACGAGCTGCGCGGCAACCAGATCATCGACAACGTGGTCGGGATCCACCTGTGGGCGGGGTCCAAGAACAACAAGGTGGAGCGCAACGACTTCATCGGCAACCGCGAGCAGATCCGCTACGTGGCCGCGCACGACATGATCTGGGGCGAGAAGGAAGGCAACCACTGGAGCAACTACCTCGGCTGGGACCGCAACGGCGACGGCCTGGGCGACGTGCGGTACGAGGCCAACGACCTGGTCGACCGCCTGACCTGGCGTCACCCGATGATGAAGCTGCTGCTCGGCAGCCCAGCCATCCAGACCTTGCGCATGGTGGCCCAGCAGTTTCCCCTGCTGCGTGCGCCCAGCATCGTGGACCCCAGGCCGCGCATGGAACCGAACAAACCTGACTGGAGCCAATGGCGTGGCAGACATTTCCCCCGCTCAGAATGATCCCGGCGCACCGGTGATCGTCGCCCGCGGCGTTCGCAAGCACTACGGCCCCATCCACGCGGTGGATGGCGTGGACCTGGAGGTCCGCAGCGGCGAGCTGTTCGGCCTCATCGGCCACAACGGCGCGGGCAAGAGCACCATGTTCAAGATGATGCTGGGGCTGATCCCGCTCACCGCCGGCGAGATCCGCATCGACGGCGCGCCGGTGCCGGGCAGCGACTTCCGCACGGTGCGACGCAAGGTCGGCTACCTGCCCGAGAACGTCGTGCTCTACGACAACCTCACCGGCACCGAAACGCTCGACTTCTTCGCCCGTCTCAAGGGCGTCTCGACGGCGAACAACGCCGCAGTGCTCGAGCGTGTCGGCCTGATGCACGCGGCCAAGCGTCGCGTGCGCGAATACTCCAAGGGCATGCGCCAGCGCCTCGGCTTCGCCCAGGCCCTCCTCGGCAAGCCGCGCATCCTGTTCCTCGACGAGCCGACGACCGGTCTGGACCCGGAGGCGATCCGCGGCTTCTACGCCATCCTGCGGCAATTGAAGAGCGAGGGAGTCACCATGGTGATCACCTCGCACATCCTCGCCGAGATCCAGGAACGCGTGGACCGCCTTGCGATCATGGCCGCGGGCAAGGTGCAGGCCACCGGCACGGTGCAGGCCCTGCGCGAGCAGATGGATCTGCCGCTGTGGTTCGACGTGCGCGTCGCGCCCGAGGATTTCGAGGCGGTGCGCAACGCCCTCGGCGGCCTGCCGGTAGGCGCCATCGAAGCCCGCGACGGCCATGTCGCGGTGCAGTGCGCGCGCGATGCCAAAATGGCGGTGATCGCCGCCTTGGCCACCCTGAATGGCAAGGTCCGCGACCTCACGGTGCGCGAGCCTTCGCTCGAAGACGTGTTCTTCGGCTTTTCGGACTGAGAGGCGGACCATGGAGTTTTCACAGATCGCCACCATCGCCGGCAAGGAGTTCTGGGACCGCATCCGCAACCGCTGGGTCCTGGCCGTGGCGCTGGTGTTCACCGTGTTCGCGCTGTCGATCGCCTACTTCGGCTCGGCGCAGCAGGGCGCCGTGGGCTTCCGTTCGATCGAGGTCACCATCGCCAGCCTGGTCAGTCTGGTCATCTACCTGATTCCCCTGATCGCGCTGGTGCTCGGCTTCGACGCCATCGTCGGCGAGCGCGAACGCGGCTCGCTCGACCTGCTGCTGTCGATGCCGATCACCCGCCTCGAACTCCTGCTCGGCAAATACCTCGGCCTCGCGGGCGCGCTCACCTTTTCCACCGTCGCCGGCTTCGGCCTGGTCGGCGTGGTGCTGTCGGCGCAGCTCGACCTCGGCTCGCTGTTCCATTACTTCGGCTTCATGCTCAGCTCGGTTCTGCTCGGCTGCGCCTTCCTGAGCATCGCGGTGATGCTTTCGGTATTCGCCGCCGACCGTACCCGCGCCTCCGGCCTGGCGATCGCCACCTGGTTCTTCTTCGTGCTGATCTTCGACCTCCTGGTGCTCGGCGTGCTGGTCGTCACCGCCGGCCGGTGGGGCGGCGAAGCGCTGCCCTACGCCTTGCTGTTCAACCCGGCCGACGTCTTCCGCATCCTGAACATCTTCTCGATGGAGGACGTCCGCACGCTCTACGGCCTGTCGACCGTCTTCCCGCCCGCGCTGGCGCGGCCCTGGCTGCTCGGGCTGGTCATGGCGGCATGGATCGCGGGTCCGCTGGCGATCGCGACGTGGCGCTTCCGCCGCTGAACACTCCTTCCAAACGAACCGTATCGAGTGATTTCCCCATGTGCACACATCACGCCTGCCCGAGCCGTCGCCGCTTCCTGATCGCCGGCGTTGCCGCCGGGCTGCTCGCGGCCTGCGGCAGCGGCAAGCAGGGAGCCGGCAGCGGCACCGTGACGCCGCTCGAGATCGACCGCGCCACCAGTTGCGCGCTCGACGGCATGCTGCTGGCCGACTACCCCGGCTCCAAGGTCCAGATGCACTACGCCGGCGTGGAGCGCCCCGACTGGTTCTGCGACACCATCGAGATGTTCAACGTATACCTGAACCCGGAGCAGGCCCGCCTGGTCACCGCGATCTTCGTGCAGGACATGGCCAAGGCCTCGTGGAACGCCCCCCAGGGGCACTGGATCGATGCGAAGAAGGCCTGGTACGTGTTCGGCTCCCGGCGCATGGGTGCGATGGGCCCCACCGCGGCCTCGTTCGCCAACGAAGCCGACGCCAAGGCCTTCGCCACGGAGAACGGCGGCAAGGTGCTGCGCTTCGACGAGGTCACGCCCGACATGGCGATCCTCGACGGCGGCGCCCTCCACGATCAGTCCATGTAAGCAGGACAGGCACCACGATGAATCCGATCTTCGACGCCATCCCCCCCGAGCAGGCCCTCGAGCTCGAGCAGATCGCCCGGCTCATCTACGAGGCGCGCGAAAACCGCCGCAAGGTCCTCGCCGCCATCGGCGCGAACGACGAAGCCGAGTTGCTCGCCCGCATCGCCGCCGGCGCGGTCGACGAACATCCCGGCTACGAACACTACCTCGCCGCGCGCATCCTGGCCGATACCCACGAGGCCGCACGCCAGGTCGTGGGAGAGCGCCTGCGGGAGATCAACCGCTGATGAGCCTGCACACCGAACTGCTCGACTACGTCGAGCGCGCACACGAAGGTGCACTGCTTGCCCCCGCACGGTTGTCGCAGGATGCATTGAACCTGGTGCTCAGGAATGGAGTGGTCCTCACCGTGCGCTACGCCGCACCCGATGCCTACTCGCTGCGCTGGCGCACGAGCGCGGACATCGACGGAGTCGAACTGGGCATCGACACCGCGCCCGTTCATCCGCAACTCGAGACCACACCCAACCATCTGCATCGGGCCGACGGCAGCGTCGCGGCCGATCCGCTCACCGATCCGCGGCGCAGTCCGCAGGAAAACCTCGCGCGGGTGATCGACGTCCTCGGTCGCGATCCGCAACTCGCGGATTTCGGCACGTGAGCATCGTACGCGGTCGCCGCCGGCTCCTGCTCGCCGGCGCCGCCGTCTCGCTCGCCGCGGGCAGCGCGCTGCTGTGGGACTACACGACGCGCGCCGGCCGCAGCTTCGAGCCGCCCGCGGAAGACATCTGCGTCGTCACCCCGACGCGGGCGGCGCAGGCCCATCCGTACGACCCTGCGAGCGGCCTGGGCAAATACGACGCCAGGCCCATCCCCGCGGACGCACGCTGCCCCGTATGCGGCATGTATCCGGCACGCTTCCCGCGCTGGGCGGCGCAGATCGTCTTCGAGGACGGCGCGGCGCACTTCTTCGACTCGCCGGTCGACCTGTTCATGTTCCTGGACAAACCGGCAAGCTTCGGCAGCACGCGCACCGCCGCCGAGGCCGCGGCGATGTACGTCGCCGACTTCCGCAACGGCACCTGGCTTCCCGCCCGCCAGGCCGTCTTCGTGCGCGACTCGCGCGCGCGCGGGCCGATGCGCGGCCCCGATCTGCCGGCCTTCGCCGACACCGCCGCAGCGCAGGCCTTCATCGCCGAGCAAGGCGGCCGCGCACTGACCTTCGAGCAGGTGGACGCCAGCGTCGTCACCAGCCTGCGCGACGCCAACCACGCCCATCATATGCACTGAGCGCACCGGCGCGCGATGGAAAGCGGGGCCCGCAGGCCCCGCGAAAAACACATCGTCGTCCGCCGCAGCGGACTGCCGCAGTCCGGCTTACTTCAACTTGCCAACCATGAAGTCGACCGCAGCCTTGACTTCATCGTCGGTCAAGGAAGCGCCGCCACCGCGCGGGGGCATCATGCCCTTCGAGCCGGTGAAGCCCTCGATCGCGTGCTTGTAGAGCGTGTCCTTGCCCTGTGCGACGCGCGGCTCCCAGTCGGCCTTGTTGCCCGGGATCGGAGCCCCGGCAACACCGGATGCGTGGCAAAGCGCACAAACCTTCTTGTAGGTGCCCTCGCCCGCGGCACCGGCCGGAGCGGCGGCGGGCGCGGCCGCAACAGGGGCGGCAGCGGGAGCTGCGGCCGGCGCAGCGG
>NZ_AMXD01000041.1 GCF_000310185.1 Thauera aminoaromatica S2
GCCCTGTGGCAGGCGAGCGGCGCCGCGCCCCTGCCCGGCCTGCTCGCCGAAGCCCCTGGCGGCGACGTCGCCGCCACGCTGGACGCCCCCGCCGAGGCCGAAGACCTGCTCGCCGACTACGCCCGCCTCGGCTTCACCCTCGGTCGCCACCCGCTCGCCTTCGTGCGCGAGCAGCTCGCCCGCCTGCGCTTTCTCACCGCCGCCGACATCACCGCCGCGCCCGACCGCATGCTCGCCCGCGGCGCCGGCCTGGTCACCTGCCGCCAGCGCCCCGGCACCGCGAAGGGCACGCTCTTCCTCACCCTGGAAGACGAGACCGGACTCACCAACGTGATCGTCCGCCCCGAGCTCTTCGAACAGCAGCGCCGCATCCTGCTCGGGGCGCGCCTGATGGGCGTGTTCGGCCAGATCCGCCGCCAGGGCCGGGTCGTGCATTTGGTGGCGAGCCGGGTGGTCGACCACTCGCCCCTGCTCGGCAGCCTCGCCGCGCGCAGCCGGGATTTTCACTGACGGCCCGTACGCGCCTCCTACCCGCCGGTGCTATCCTTTCCCCCGTTGCGATTCCGGTTCGAGGAGCCTCTTCCATGAACGCGCACAAGATCGACGACCCCTTCGGATTCCGCGAACACCCGGGCGTGTACGACACCGGCACGGGAGCGATCAAGACCGTCGAAGCCAACCGCGGCATCCCCGGCATCGAGCGCGTCGTCATCCGCAGCTATTGCGGGCGCACGCAGGACAACCGGGTTTTCTATCGCCTCAGCACCGACCGCAGCCGCGAGTTCGCCACCCTGGCAGAGGCCTTCGCCGCGCGCCCGGTGCACCTGACCTGAGGCGGCGCGACACCACCCGGCCCAGTTCGCGTGGTGACGTGGCTTCGCCCCACCTCGCTCGCAGCACTTCGCTCACGCCGCGTCGTTCAAGCCGGCCCGGCGCCCTCCGCGCGCTCGCGCCCGTCCCGCCACTCCGCCACGAAGCGCCGGGCATCCGGCACCCAGTCGGCGAAATCCTGCGCGAAGCCCGCCGGGTCGGCCACGAACTCCACCTCCGCGCCCGCGAGCGGGTTGGGCTGGCGCGCCCGCCGGCCCATGCGCGCGAGCACGTCGGCGATGCCCTCCAGCCCGGCGTAGCTGCCCAGCCAGTCCTCGCGCGCCATCCGCTCCAGCGCAAGGTGGGCCGACGCGGGCAGGTCCGCCCGGCGCGCCGCGAGCTGCCGGTACACCCCGGCGCAATAGGACGCCAGCGCCCCTTCCCCATGCTCCGCCCAGTCGCGCGCCAGCAGATGGTCCCAGAAGATGTCGACCAGCACCCCGGCGTAGCGCCGCCGCGCCGCCGACACGCGGGCGCGGCTGGCGCGGAAGGCCGGGTGGGTCTCGGCGAAGGCGTCGATCGCGCGGTGCAGCGCCACCCCGCGTGCGAGGTCGGCGGGCAGCGCGCCCGGGAGTGTCCCCTTGATCCAGTCCCCGAAGACCCCGCCCACCACCAGCGCGGGCGACTCTCCGGCGAGCCAGGCGTGGGCGAGGAAGTTCATGCGCCCTGCCCGTCCGCCGCACGCCGCCGCAGCAGCGCAAGCCACCCCAGCGCCGCGGCGGTGAGCGCGAGCGGCGCGATCGAGCCCACGTTGAGCAGATTCCAGCCCTGCGTCGTCACCAGCGCGCCCGAGGCGAAAGAAGTAAACGCCATCACCGCGAACACCACGAAATTGATCGCCGCCTGCGCCTTGTCCTTCTCCTCCGGCCGGTAGGCTTCCATCGACAGCGTGGTCGCGCCGGTGAACAGGAAGTTCCAGCCCACGCCGAGCAGGAAGAGCGCGAGCAGGAACTGGTGCAGGTCCTGGCCCGAGAGCGCCACCGCCACGCAGGCGAAGTTCAGCACCACGCCCACGCCCATGATGCGCAGCACGCCGAAGCGCTTGATCAGGTGGCCGGTGAAGAAGCCGGGCGCGAACATGCCGATCACGTGCCACTCCAGCACCAGCGCCGCGTCCGAGAAGGGCATGCCGCACACGTCCATCGCCAGCGGCGTGGCCGCCATCAGCAGGTTCATCACGCCGTAGCTCATCGCCGCGGCCAGCACGGACACGATGAACACCGGCTGGCGCAGGATCTCGCCCAGCGGCCGTCCGCCGTCGGCACCCGCCTTCTTCACCGGCTGCGGCGGAAACCGGATTCCGGCCATCACCGCCATCGACACCAGCGCCACCACCGCGAGCGCGAGATAGGAGCCGAGGAAGGGCACGGCCATCGCCTCGCGCGTGTGGTTGGCGAGGTTGGGACCGATCACCGCACCGATGAGGCCGCCTGCCAGCACCAGCGACACCGCCTTCTCGCGGAAGGACGACGGCGCCAGCTCGCCGGCGGCGAAACGGTAGAGCTGGCCGTTGGCGCTGTAGTAGCCGGCGACCACCGTGCCCGCCACGAGCAGCCAGAAGCTGCCGAGCGACAGCGCGAAGGCGCACAGCAGCGCGGTCAGGAAGGCCACCAGCAGGCCGAGCTGAAAGGAGACCTGCCGCCCCCAGCGCCGCTGGCTGCGCGCCACCAGCCCGGTCGACAACGCCCCGCCCACCACGTAGCCCATCACCGGCAGCGTCGCCATCCAGCCCACCGGCGCCAGGCTGAAGCCCACCAGGCCGTTGATGGCGATGAACACCACGTTGTTGGTCAGGAACAGGCCCTGCGCGATCGCGAGCAGCCAGAGATTCTTCTTCATCGTTGAATGCTTATGTACACGAGAGGCTGAACTCTACTCGTTCTGTCCGAGCCACGCCTCCGCAAGCGCGCAAGCCAAGCGGTGGCTCGGCGCGGAGGCGGCCGTGGCGTTGCCAGTCGGCGCCATGCAGATCCGTCCGCGATGATCGCGACTTGCATCGCGCCTACACGGGAGCCCTCGCGCATCTCGCGCATGCGGCGGCTGCGATTTTCGTGGGAGCGACGCAAGTCGCGATCGGCCGCCCCCCGCTCCCGGCTCGAAGCCGACGGCCAGGGCGGTTTCGACAAGATCACGCACGATCGCGTCCTCGGAGGCAAGCCTGGCGTGCCCCGGCCTGCAGGGCGACAGCTCGAGGACTTGGGCGCAGACCGCGCCTCAACGCGCGGGAACGTCTCCTCCGGGCGCGGCGCCGCCGCCAGGTCCCATCCCCCCTCCGAGCCCCATACCCGCTCCGGGTCCCCGTCCTCCGCCCGGCCCCATGCCACCGCCCGGCCCCATGCCACCGCCCGCCCCCATCCCGGCTCCCGCCCCCATGCCACCGCCCGCCCCCATGCCGCCGCGCATCGGCGGCTCGTCGGGGAGGGTGACGCCGCGCTCGCGTGCACGCTCGACCATTTGCTTGTGATGCTCGAGTCGCAGCTGCTCGCGCTCCTCGGGCGTACCCGCAGCACGCATGCGCTCGCGGTGTTCCACGCGCTCCTGCTCGGTCATGATCTGGGCGCCGAATACGGGCGCCTCCTCCCCCGGCGCCGCGACGGGTTGCTGGGCGAAGGTCAGCCCTGCGCACAGGACACCCATTGCCGTTGCGATCAGCGTACGCGTCTTCATGGTCATCTCCTTTACGACGTTGGACATTGCTCGCCGGCCCTCCCGGAGGGCATGGCAGCTCTCAGGCTCGTCCGCGTCAAATGTAGTCTTCCCGCGGGGGGCGTGTGTACCGCAGTGTATCGCCGTCCCGGCAGCCGCCACACCACTGCCACGACGCCCGCCCGCCAGACCTTCATCCCTCCCGCAGGCGCGCCCGGGCAAACCCGACCCCTGCCCGCAGCAGCTCGCGGGGACCATAGCGATGGCGCATGTTGCAGCCCTCGCACAAGGCCGGGAGCGCCGCCATGCCCTCGCGGCGCCGCAACACCGCAGCCACCGGATCGGCGGCGACATGGCCGATCGGGTGGCGGTGCGCGACATCGTTGTAGCAGTAGAGATAGTCACCGCTCGCGGCGACGAACAGGTCGACATTGCGCGGAATGCAGCCGAAGCGGTTGCGCCGCCACTGGCGGAAGATCTCGGCCGCGCTCGGCACGAAGTCGAGTTCCTGCGAGCGCAGCCCGTGCTGGCGGATCATCCGCCGCAGCTCCGCGCTCGCCAGGCGATGGGCCTCGAGCTTGCCGCCGCGGTTGTAGAGCGTGGGCGACATGGTCAGCCGCTCGATCCCATGCGCGCGCAACCACGCGATGGTGTCGCCCAGCGCGGGCAGGCAGTCGGGCATCGGGGTGAGGCTGATCGCAAGCCGGGTGCGGCGCAGGACGCGGCTCGCCGCCTGCAGGTTGTCCATCACGCGGCGCTGGTCGAGATTGACGTGAACGCGGGCATAGACGTCCGGGTCGATGCTGGAGAACGACACCATCAGCAGGTCGATCGCACCGTCGAGGTGGCGCAGGCGCTCGACGTCGAGCAGGTGACCATTGCTGACCATGTCGAAGCGCACCGGGTGCGGGCGCAGCTCGTCGATGAACTCGAAGAAACGGGGATGCGTGGTCGGCTCACCGTAACCGGCCAGCACGACCCGGAAGATCTCGTCCGGCGCCAGGCGATCGAGCACCTGCCGCCAGGTCGCCATGCTCATCGACTGCGGGCGGTCGATGGCCTCGCGCGGACACATCGCGCACGTGGCGTTGCACTTGCTGGTCCACTCGACGTTGGCGGCGATGCGGTAGGGAATCTTCATGCAGCGCCCCGCGCGTCGGCAGTAGGGGGGTGCAGTGTGGGGACGAGGCGGGCGCAGTTGGGCACGACCTGCTCCACGTCCACCACCACGGCGCGGTCCTGCCCGGGGAAGAGCCTGGCCGCCGCCTCGCCCTCGAGCAGCGTCGCCCGGCCATTGACGCGCAGGCGGGCGCCGTCGCCGAAGTCGATGAACAGGCAGCCGACCTGCGGATTCTGCCGCAGGTTGCCCAGGCTCATGAACGCGCCGTTGCCGTCGAAATCCGGGAACGCCAAGCGGCGCGCATCGAGGATGCGCACCAGGCCGGGGCCGCCCCCCTTGAAGGAACAGTCGCAACGCCCCGTGGCGTCGCTGGTGGCGAGGAAGAAGAACGGGGCCGCCGCGAGCCGTGGCTGCACCCAGTCCGGGAGGTGATCCCACAGCAGCCGCTCCCGGCGCGCCGCATCCCACAGCGATGCGGTGCCCCAGCGCTGCTGCAGGGCGCGCTCGCCGGCATGGAAATCTTCATTCGATGGCATCTTCCCGTCCCCGCTCGCAGGTTCACGCCGGGCGCTCGGCAACGGCCGGAGGGCCGACTTGCACCCGACGAGCGCTCCCACGCGGAGCGCAGGTTCACGGTAAGGACGCCGTCTTAAGCGACGCTTAAGGGCGGGCCGCTCCGCCGGTCGCGGAGCACGGCGGCACCTTCCCCTCATCGCCCTGCACCCGGCGCGGCGCGGCGGCATCCCGCGGCAGCACCACCCGCACCTCCAGCCCGCCGAGCGCACAGCCGTCGAGCGCGATCGTGCCGCCATGCAGTTCGACGATGCGCGCGACGATCGCCAGCCCGAGACCCGCCCCCTGCCCGCCACCGGCGCGGAAGAAGCGCTCGAACACCTTCTCGCGCAGCTCCGGCGGCACGCCATGGCCGCTGTCCTGCACCCGCAGCACGATGGCTGCGGGCGTGGCCTCGAGCAGCACGCGGATGCAGCCGTCGGGCGGCGTGTGCCGCACCGCGTTGCCCACCAGATTCTGCATCAGGATGCCCAGGCTGCCGGCATCGCCGAGCAGGTGGAAGTCGGCCCCCTCGTCCGCCTCGAGGGCGAGGTCCTGACCATGTTCGTCGGCGAGCGGGGTCAGCTCGGCGAGCTGCTCGCGGACAAGCGCGAGCAGCTCGATCGGCAGCCTCTTGGGCCGGCTCGCGTCGGGTTCGAGGCGGGCCAGCGTCAGCAACTGCGCCACCACCCGGGTGGCACGCTCGATGCCCGAGCCCAGCAGCCGGAGCGCCTCCTCGCGATCCGCCGGATCAGGCGCCTGCAGCGCATTCTGGGCATGGATGCGCAGCACGGCCAGCGGCGTGCGCAGCTCGTGCGCGGCATAGGCGAGGAAGCGGCGCTCGCGTTCGAGCAGCTCGTTGACCTGATGCAGCAGGCGGTCGAGCGCGGCCACCATCGGCTCGAGCTCCTGCGGCACGTCCTGCAGCGCGAGGGCGGAGAGGTCGTCCGGCCCGCGCGCCTGCAACGATTCGACGATGCGCGCGAGCGGGCGCAGGCCCCAGCCGATCGCCAGCCACACCAGCACCGCGACCAACGGCAACCCGACGAGATCAGGCAGCACGCTGCGCAAGGTGATCCTGCCCAGGAGTTCTCCCCGCACGTCCTCGCGCTCGCCGACCAGGATCCACTGGCGGTCGCGCGCGTCCCGGAGCAGGAAGAGCCGCCAGGCGCCATCGTGCAGACTCACCGTGTGATAGCCCGCAAGATCCTCTCCCACCTCGCCGAGCCCCTGTTGCTCGGCGCCCCTGGTGCGTGCGCCGAGCAGCAGGTCGAGCGCGCCCATCGGCGCCGCGGCGGACTGCAGCAAGGCCAGCCCCTGGTCGTCGACCACCACGAAGCCGAGCTTGCCCTCGTACTCGTGGCCCAGCGGCAGCGCCTCGTCACCGTCCTCGCGTTCCGCGTCCGTCCCCTCCCCCACGGCCGCACCGAGCCCCCCCGCATCGAGCGCGTCCTGCAGCGCCGCACGTGCATCCGGTGCCATCCCGCCCGGGATCATGCCCGCGAGCAGGCGCGCCTGCTGGGCGAGACGGGCATCGAAGAGTTCGCGCACCTCGTGGCGGGCATCGCGATAACCGAGGTAGGAGATCGCACCCAGCGCCACGCCGAGCAGGCCGAGCACGAGCAGCAAGGTGCGACGGCGGATCGAGCCCATCAGGCCTTGTCCGCCAGATAGCCCACGCCGCGCACGGTGCGGATCAGCTCGGGAAACAGCTTGCGCCGCAGATGGTGGATATGCACCTCGAGCGTATTGCTCTCGGCCTCCTCGCCCCAGCCGTACAAGGCCTGCTGCAGCCGATCGCGGGTCAGCACGCGGCCGGGCTGGGTGAGCAGCTCGTGCAGCAGCAGGAACTCCTTGCGCTGCAGGACCACCGGCTGGCCGCGGTAGCTGACCTGCTGGTTCACCGGATCGAGGACGACCTCGCCGTGGTGCAGCACCGGCTGCGCACGATTGGCGCTGCGTCGCAGCAGCGCGCGGATGCGGGCCTTGAGCTCGTCGACGTCGAAGGGCTTGACGAGGTAGTCGTCCGCCCCCGCGTCCAGTCCCGCGATGCGGTCGCTGGTGGCGTCGCGCGCGGTGAGCACCAGCACCGGCACCGGGTTGGCGGCGGCGCGCAGGCGCTGCAGCACCTGCAGGCCATCCATGCGCGGCAGGCCGAGGTCGAGCACGGCGAGCGCGAAGTCCTCGTGGGTGAGCGCATGCAGCGCGCTCGCGCCGTCCTGCACCCAGTCGACCGTATAGGCCTCGGGCTTGAGCGCGACGCGGATGCCCTCGCCGAGCGCGGCATCATCCTCGACGAGCAGGATGCGCATCCCCTTCCTCCCCTGTGATCCCGGCAATCATGGGCACTGCATTCATCCGCATATTGAACGCCTACTGCGCGCCTTGCGCCAGCTTCGCGGCCACCTGCTCGAGCAGGCGCCGCGCTTCCGCGCGCCGACCGGCGTCGGCGCTCGCACGTCCGGGGCGATCGGGGGCGGCGAGCGCCCTCTCCAGCGCCGTGCGCGCCTCGGCGTAGCGCTTCTGCCGCGCCAGGAAGTCGCCGTAAAAGTAATTGGGATCGATCCCGCCGGGGTTGATCGCCAAGGCCTGCTTCAGCAGCTTCTCGGCCTGCGCGTCGTCGCCGAAGCCCACCGGCCACCCCGGCACCTGGTAGTACAGGCTGCCGAGGCTGGTGTAGGCCGAGCCGTCGAGCGCCTGAGGGTCGAGCCGCAGGGCGGTCTCGAGCTCGGCCTTGGCCTCCTTGACGAGCCCGAGCGCACCGAGGCCGCCCTTCGCCCCCGCCAAGGTGCTCAGGACGATGCCGTGCCAGATGCGCAGCTCGGCCGCCTCCGGCTCCGCGGCAACCGCCCGGGCGGCGCGCTCGGCGAGTTCGGCGAAGGCCGCCTCGCGCTGCTTCTCGGGCAGCCCGTAGTGGATTTCGGCCCAGCGCCCCTGCACTGCCTGCAGTTCGAGCTTGCCGGCGTCGGCGAGCGCGAAGGCGGCCGGCGCGGCCACCAGGGAGAGGAGCGGGAAGGCGAGCGGGAGCGCCACGCGGCGGGCGAGCCGGAGCGTCCCGCTGGCGAACGTTTCTTGGGCGGGCATCTTCATGAGCGGATTTCCTCCGATTCGGAATGGGCGAAACGCCGGATGGTGGCCAGCTGCCCGCGCAGGGCGCGATCGACCACGCGCGGCAGCAGCCGGTTGAGGCGGGCGAAGAACTTCTCCGGCCAGCCGAGATGGCGCTCGGGCGACTCGTCGCGCAGCGCCTGCACGATCGCGGCCGCGACCTGCTGCGGCGGGTCCATCGCCACGCCGAGCGCGCGGTTCATCGCGACCACCGCGCTCGCGTTCATCGCGGTGCGCGTGGCGCGCGGCGCCAGGTAGAGCACGCGCACCGGGCCGTCGGCGAGCTCGCGGCGCAGCGCCTCGGCGAAGCCGCGCAGGCCGAACTTGGTCGCGCTGTAGGGTGCGAAGCCGGGATAGCCGATCGCGCCGAAGGTCGAGCCCACGAACAGCAGCAGCGCGCGCGGACGTTCGCGCAGCAGGGGCAGGAGGCGCCGCGTGAGCAGCATCGGCGCCACCAGGTTGAGCGCGACCTGGGTCGCGATGGCGTCGTCGTCCTGCTGCTCGACGAGGCCGAAGCGGTTGAGGCCGGCGGCCTGGACCACGCAGTCGACGCCCCCGAGTTCCCGCGCCGCGGCGGCCACCGCGTCGACGCCGGCGATCGTGGCGAGATCGGCGACGACCCGGCGCAACGCCTGCGGAAAACGCTCCTGTGCGTCCGCGAGCCGATCCGCGTCGCGACCGACCGCCAGCACCCGCGCTCCCGCTGCGCACAACTGCTCGACCAGCGCCTGGCCAATGCCCCCGCTCGCGCCCGTGACCAGCACGCGGGTTCCGTTCAGCTCCATCGCGCCGCTCCTCAGGCCGCCAGCGGCAGGCTGCGGAAAATGTCGCCGTACAGGCGATAGACGACGCGCGCGGTATGCACCACCGCGGCGCGGTCGTCGTCCTCGTCGAGCCGGTTCATCAGGGTCGCGAAGAAATCCATGTGCTCGAGGTCGAGGCTGCCGTGCGAGTTCAGGTAGCTGAAGGCCTCGGGGGGCAAGCCCAGGCTGCTGCGGATCGTGCCCGCCGCGCGGGTGGCGAGCGCGATGCTGGTGCCTTCGAGCACATTGACCATGCCGAAGAAGCTCACCGGATTGTGGCGTGCGATGCGGTCGTAGACGTAGGCCAGCATCAGCTCGGTGGGCAGCGCTGGCTGGCTGCGCCGCACCGCCTCGGGGTCGGCACCGCAGGCGGCGAGGTCGTTGAGGATCCACTCCTGGTGGCCGTACTCCTCGTCGATGTATTCGGCGATCGCGCCGCGCAGCCATTCGAGCCGCGCCGGCAGGCGTGCACCGCAGGCCATCAGCAGCGGCACGGTGTGGCTGACGTGGTGATACGCCTCGGTGAGGAAGGCGACGTAGCTCGGCAGCGCGACCTTGCCGGCGAGCGCCTGCTGGATGATCGGTGCGGCGAACAGCGTCTCGCGCTCGGCCGCGGTCTGATCCTGGAGTTGCTTGAAGAAGCTCATGTGTCGATTTCGTCGCTGAAGGAGGTGAAGGTCGCGCAGGAGGCGGCGCTGTCGGCGCCGCTGCGTGGCAGGTAGTGCGCCGCGAGCGCGGCGCGGCGCAGGCGGCCGTTGGCGGTGAGAAAGCCGTTTGCCGGGGTGAAGGGCGCCTCGGCGCGCAGCCAGCGCCCGACGCGCGCGTAGTCGGGCAAACCCGCGTTGGCGGCGGCCACCGCCGCGTCGAGCTCGGCGTCGCTGCAGTCGGCGCGGCGCGGCACGAGCACGGCGAGGTTCTCGGCGAGCGCCTCGCCATGCACCCAGGCCTGGGCGATCGGACCCTGCTGGACGAGTTCGGCCTCGACCCACTCGGGATTCACATTGCGCCCGTAGGCGGTGATGAACTGGTGCTTCCTGCGCCCGTGCAGAACGAGGAAACCATCGTCGAAATGGCCGAGGTCGCCGGTGCCCAGCCACTCGCCTGCCACCAGCTGGTCTGCCAGCGGCGCCTCGCCCAGGTAGCCCAGCATGTGCGCGCCGCGCACCTGCACCTCGCCATCGTCGGCGATGCGCAGCGCGGCATGGGGCAAGGGCCGCCCCACCGTGCCGACGCGCCGCGCCGCCGGGGTGTTGAGGCACACCACCGAGGCGCACTCGGACAGGCCGTAGCCCTCGTAAACGGGCAGACCGAGCGCTTCGGCGCGCTGCAGCAGCCGCGCCGACACCTGACCGCCACCGACCGCGACGAAGCGCAGCCCGGCGGGCGGCGCATGGCCCTGCTCGGTGGCCCCGACCAAGGCGAGCAGCATCTGCGGCAACAGGATCAGACTGTGCGGTCGACGGGCATGCAGGGTCTGCAGGAAGCGCGCCGGATCGAAGCCCCCGCCCCCGCTGAAGCCGATCGTGCGCATCGGCAGCAGCTCCACACAGGCACCGGCCATCAGGCCGGCGTACAGTCCAGCGATGTTCTCGAGCAGCGTCGCCAGCGGCAGCACGCCCAGGTGGCGCTCGACCGCGCAGCCCTCGCCGATCTGCGCCACGCTGCGCGCCACCGCGAGCTGCGCCGCCGCGCTCAGGCAAACCCCCTTGGGCTGGCCGGTGGTGCCGGAGGTGTAGGTGATCTTCACCGTGCCCGTGGGCAGCGCCGGAACCTGCGCCGGCACGCGCCGGAGGATCCCGGGTGCGACCGGCACGAAGCCCGGGAACACCGCCGCGCTCGCGCTGGCGGCCACTGGGTCGACGATCAGCGTATCGACGCCGGCACTGTCGAGCACGTGAGCCTGCTGCGCCGGCGAGAAGAAGCCCGGCAGCGGCACGCACACCCGCCCGTCGGCAAGCAGCGCGAGATCCCAGAGCGCCCACTGTAGGCCGTTGTCGAGCGCGAGCGCGACACGGCGCGCAGCCACCGACTCGAGCACACCCCTGCACGCGGCGACGGCCTCGGGCAGGCGGTCGAAGGCAATCTCCCCGCTCTCGCCACGCAGCGCGGGCCGGCCGCCATGGCGGGCGAGGCCGGCCAGGAAGGACTCAGACGCATCCGGCACGGAGCTGCCCTCCACGCCCGGATTGGAGCTCGCGGCCCGCGCCCGCGAGGGTGCGATCCCCGCCCCGGATCTCGCCCGCCATCACCAGCGGGCCGGCGTCGTAGTAGCTGCCCCACTCCGGCAGCTCGGCACCCATGCGGCGCGGATCGGCAGGGCCGAGCGTGAGCGGATCGAGGCCGAGGCGGCGGAAGCTGTTGATCAGCGCCGGCGTTCCGGTGAAGCACACCCAGCGCAGGCCTTCGGCGGCCAGGATGCGGGTGAGCGCGATGATCAGCAGGCGTGCGGTGCCGGCCCCGTGGGCGGCGAGGTTGCCGACCTCTACGATCCCGTCGCGTGCCACCCGCTCTCCCGCCCGCCGCGTGATGACGCGCTCGACCGGCTCGTCGAGATAGCGTTCGAGGAAGAGCCCCTGGTCTGCCGCGCCACGGCAGCCGACCGCCCCGTGCAGGCTGCCGTCGGCGGCTTCGAGTGCGAACAGCCGCGGCATGAAGTGGCGTACACGCGCCTGGTAATGCGCCGCGAAGCGTTCGCGCACGAAGTGCTCCACGGCGGGGCGGCGGGCGTCATCGACCTCGAGCAGGCGAAGACTGCGCGCCGCGGGCTGTGCGCCCGGCGCTGGGCGGGCTGGGTGGTCGAGCCATGGGAGGTCCATGTGTGTCGGGGTCCGTTGATGAGAACTGCACCGGATCCTGACCATGCTGGCTTAAGTGCAGCTTAAGGAGGAACCAACCGCGGGCGTCGCGCACCGGATCACCGCCCCTGCCTGTTCAGCTTCCCTTCATGTACGGAAGCTTAAATTGCGGTCGCGTTCCGGATCGGGGCGCGCTCGATCGACAAACAGGAGAACCCACATGAACCGCATTCTCGCCCTCGCCGCCGCTGCGCTCGTTTCCACCTCGGCCTTCGCCGGCCCGACCTGCACCGCCCCCAAGGAGAAGTGGATGAAGGAGGCCGACTTCAAGGCCAAGGTTGAAGCCCAGGGCTACAAGATCAAGAACTTCAAGGTGACCAAGAACGACTGCTACGAGATCTACGGCTTCGACAAGGACGGAAAGAAGGTGGAGATCTACTTCAATCCCGAGACCGGCGCCGAACTCGAACGCAAGTGACCTGCCATCGGGGCGGCGCGCGGCCGCGCGCCGCCCTCCTCCACCCGACAAGGAGCCTCTGCCATGCGCCCGCCCGATTCCGAACTTGCCCTGCGGGTCTGGGACCCGTTCGTGCGCGTCTTCCACTGGAGCCTGGTGAGCTGCGTCATCCTGAACTTCTTCGTCGTCGATGACGGCGAGACGCTGCACCAGTTCGTCGGCTACACCGCCTCGGGTCTCGTCGTCGCCCGCCTGGTCTGGGGCTTCGTCGGCAGCGAATACGCGCGCTTCGCCAACTTCTTCCCGACCCCCGTGCGGCTGCGCGCCCACCTCGCGGCGATGCGCACCGGCAGGCGCGACTTCCAGCCCGGCCACAATCCCCTGGGCGCGCTGATGATGCTCGCGCTGATGGCGCTGGTCCTCGCACTCGGCCTCACCGGCTTCCTGCAGACCACGGACGCGTTCTGGGGCGAGGAATGGCTGGAGGAGATCCACGAGGCGCTCGCCGCCACCCTGATCGCACTCGCCGGGATCCATGCCGCGGCGGCCATCGTGATGGGCCGGCTGGAGCGGGTGAACCTGGTCGGCGCGATGATCACCGGGATCAAGCGCACGCGGGGCGGCCGCGTCGACCTGCGCTGACGGAGCAGCGCTGCGGTCCGCCGCAGCGCGGACGCGTCATGCGCCGCGCCGCCCCGCAAGACCGAGGTCGGCGCGCACGAGCACCGCCAGGCTCACGCTCACGGCCCACGCCAACCACAGAGTCCACAGCGTGTGCGACAGGAAGTGCGCACCTTGCAGCATGCGCGCCGTACCGAGGACGCCGCCGGCGAGAAGGCCCGCCACGAGCGCGGCGCGCGCCGCACGCGGCCCGGCCGGTTTCAGCGCCACCGCCCAGACGATCCACAGGAAGCCGGTCGACGCGTGCCCGGCCGGGAAGCACTGC
Source organism: Thauera aminoaromatica S2 (assembly GCF_000310185.1). GTDB lineage: Bacteria > Pseudomonadota > Gammaproteobacteria > Burkholderiales > Rhodocyclaceae > Thauera > Thauera aminoaromatica. The sequence continues at coordinate 13,298 of NZ_AMXD01000041.1, forward strand.
CCCGCCTTGAGCCCCGGCGGCGCAGCCTCGAACAGGCCCAGATAGGGTGCGTAGCCGCCGAAGTCGATGAGGTCCCAGGGGCAGTAGCGCGCCGTCAGCAGCTTGGCGGTCGAGGTCGCGAGCGGAATCGCGAGCATGCCGATCGCCGCGAGCAGTGCATTGCGCGCGGGCAGCCACGCCAGCCGGCCGCGCCAGCCCTGCCAGCACAGGTACAGGCTGGCCGCCACCAGCACGTAGGTGGCCTGCTTGGCCGCCTTGTGCATCACCGCCTCGAGGAACCAGCTGTGCCGCAGGGGAAAGAGGCCGAGCTCCGCATCGAACAGCGCGTGCGCCAGGCGGCGATCCAGATCGGTTCGCTCGAATGTCCCGTAGAGCAGCAGTGCACCGAGGACGAGCAGTGCGGACTGCGCGAGCAGCCAGCGCCGCGACGCATCGAGCGCGGGCACCGGCAGCGGGGTGAAGAGTTCGCTGGCGTGCATGTGCTCAGCTCCGGCAGGGGGCGGTCAGGTCGAGTGCGTCGTCGCGGACCGCGGTGCGCACGTCGAGCAGGCCCAGGACGGTATGGAAGAGGTTGTCATGGCTGGCGGGCCGGGCGGCCTGCCCGCGCAGGCACGCCGCATCGACCCGGTTGCGCGCGGCGAAGCCGGACGACAGCCACATCAGCATCGGCACGCGGGTCTGCTCCGCGGGCGCGATCGAGTACGGCAGCCCGTGCAGGTAGAGGCCGTTCTCGCCGAGCGACTCGCCATGGTCCGAGACATACAGCAGCGCGGCGTCGTAGCGCGGCTCCAGCTCCTTCAGCAGGTCGATGCCGCGGGCGAGCACGTGGTCGGTGTAGCTCAACGCGTTGTCATAGCTGTTGGCCACCTGCTCGCGGGTGCACTTCGACAGGTCCTCGTCGTCGCAGGTCGGCGTGAAGCGGCGGAAGGCTTCCGGATAGCGGCGGAAGTAGGCCGGACCGTGGTTGCCGAGCTGATGCAGGACCAGCACGAGGTTGCCTTGCGGATCACGCAGCAGCGCCCGACTGCTCTCCAGCAAGGCCTCGTCGAGGCAGCGCTCGCCGTCGCACAGCGCGGGCAAGGCGGCGGGGTCGGGGCGCAGGCTCTCGACCCCGGCGCACACGCCCTTGCAGCCGGACTGGTTGTCGTTCCACACCACCCGCAGGCCGGCGTGACGCAGCACATCGAGCAAGGACTCGCTGCCGCGGATGGCATCCTCGTCGTAGTTGCGCCGCCCCTGCAGCGAGAACATGCAGGGCACCGACACCTCGGTGTTGGTGCCGCAGCTCGTCACGTCCGGGAAGTTGATGACCGCGCGGCGGGCGAGCTCGGGCGTGGTGTCGTGGGCGGGCGACTGCCCCGCCCCACGGTCCAGGCCCCAGTTGGCGGCGCGCGCGGTCTCGCCGACCACGATCACGAACAGGGTCGGCTTCTTCGCCGCCGCCCAGCTCGCTCCCAGGCGGGCATCGGCGCCGACCGGCCGGCGCGGCTGATTGGCCGCCTGCGCGTCGCGGCTCAGCACGCGCGCGAACGACCACAGCGGCGCGGCGGGGGTGATCAGGTAGCGCAGCTCCTTGTGGTTGCGCATCTGCCCGGAGAAGTCCTTGAACACGCTACCGAGCGCCGCGATGGCCACGAGCAGCGCGAGCACGGCGGCGGCGGCCCGGATCGCCAGCGCGCGCCGCAGCGGACGCCGGCGCACGCGCGCTCGCGCAAGAAAGACGAGGGGCGGCAGGGCCAGCGCGGAGACCTGCAGGAAGAAGCCGGGCGTGAGGAGCTCGCGCGCCTCGGCGAGGTCGGTGCGCAGCACGTTGCGCAGCATGCTCGGGTCGAAGTACACGCCGAAGTGGCCGGCGTAGTAGCTCGACACCGCGGCCACGAGGATCAGGCCGCCCAGCAGCGGCTTGGTCGTCCAGCGGTTGAGCAGCGGCGCGAGCAGCGCGACGTTGAGCGCGGCGAGCGCCACGCCGAGCGCGAGCACATAGAAGAGGCCGCCGCCCTCGCCGCCACGGCTCGCGAGCAGCGCACGCCAGAAGGGCGTATTGCAGGCGAGCGCGAAATAGAGGCCGAGCCCGACCAGCAAGCCCTCGCCCGACACCTCGGGGCGCCAGCTGCGCGCGCCGGACCAGGCGGCGGCGAACGCCGAAGCGCCCCGCGCGCGACGCCCGACGGGCGTCGATGCGCCGGCCGAGGGAGCGAAGGGCGGGACGTGGGAAAGACGTAACTTGAACATGATCGCGCGGAGCCGGAAAGGATCGGCGCAATCTACCCAGGCGGGCGTGAGGAAAGCGTGATGCGGGTGTGAGGAAAGTGTGAGCGCGGGCAGCCGGAACCACGCCAGCCGCGCTATCTCGACGCGGGCCCGAAGTCGATCGTCAGGCAGGCGCCGCCGTCGGGCCGGTTGGCGGCGCGGGCCTCCCAGCCGCAGGCGGTGCAGATGTGCCGCACCAGCGCCAGGCCGAGGCCGTGTCCCGGCTTGGCCCCGCCGCGCCGGAAGCGCTCGAAGCAGCGCGCCGGGTCCTCGTCGCCGAAGCCGGGGCCACGATCGCACACCTCGAGGCGACGCCCTTCCAGCACCACCTCGATCGCGCGCCCCTCGCCATGACGCAGGGCGTTCTCCAGCAGGTTGCGCAGCACGAGCGCCAGCAGGCCGGGGTCGGCGACGACCTCGGCCTGGGGGTCGATACGGATGCTGGGCGCTGCGGCCGCAGCGCCGGCCGGGTGCAAGCGCGTCCAGGCGTCGCGCACCGCCGCGCTCAGGTCGATCGGTTCGAGCGCCTGCGGCCGCGCCTCGCGGGCGAGCAGCAGCAGGCTTTGGGCGAGCGTGGTGGTGCGGTCGGTGGTGGCGATGATGCGCTCGGCACGGCGGCGGGCCTTGTCGGACAGGACCGGATCGTTCAGCAGCATCTCGGCATCGCTGCGGATACCGGCGAGCGGGGTGCGCAGCTCGTGCGACAGATTGGCGTTGAAATCGCGCTCGCGCGCCAGCACGGCGGCCTGGCGCGCCTCGGCCCTGTCCAGCGCACGCGCCATCACGCGGAGCTCGGCCTCGAGTCCGTCCTCGGCGAAGGGCGTGCCGTCGCCCCCCTCCTCGACGCGCTCGGCCAGCGTCTCCAGCCCGCGCGTGAGCCGTGCGGCGATGGCGTAGACGAGGAGAAAGGACAAGGCGCTCAGCACCAGGCCGCCGATCACGACCGTGGCGACCACGGCCGACTCGCGCTTGCGATGCTCGGATTCGTCGTACACGAGCACGTAGCGCTGGCCATCGGCCTCTCGCACTGCGACGTGCAGCTCGCGCCCGGCGGACCATTCCTCGTGATTGCCCACCGCGAGTCCGGCCAGCGCGGGGCTCAGCCCTTGCGGTGGCAGCGCACCCGGCGCGAAGCGGTAGAGCGTCATGTTCGGAGTCTGCGGCCCGATCAGGGTACCGAGGCGGCGGCTATGCTCGATGCTGTAGTGCAGCTGCTCCTCGAGTGTGCCGTCGATGAACTCCTCCTCCATCTCCTCGTTGAGCCGCACCAGGGCGAGCGACTGCGCCACGATGAGCACGACCAGCACGGCCGTGACCGACACCGCGATGCGGATGCGCATGCCGTCCGGCAGCCAACGCCGGCCGCCGCGGCGCGCGCCGCAGTCAGCGGCTGACGAGCTTGTAGCCGAGGCCATGGACATTCACCACCTGGGTGGATGCGTCGTCGCCGAGGGTGCGCCGCAGGGTGTGCAGCACACTGCGCAGGTTGTCGCTGCTGTCCTGCTCGTGCCCCCATACCGCGATCTCGAGCTCGCGGCGCGAGAACACGCGCTCGGGCTGGGCGAGCAGTTCGGCGACCAGGCGCAAGGGCTTCGGCGGCAGGGCGAGAAGACGGCCCTGCAGGCGCAGCTCCTGGGTCGCGGCCCTGAACTCCAGCGCGCCGTGGCGCAACACCGGGTCGGCCGGCCGCACGGCACTGCGCCGCGCCAGTGCCAGCAGGCGGACCTCGAGCTCCTGCAGCGCGAACGGCTTGACCAGGTAGTCGTCGCCGCCCGCCTCGAAGCCGAGCAGCTTGTCTTCGAGCGCGTCGCGCGCAGTCAGCACCAGGATCGGCATCGCACGTCCCTCGGCACGCAGCCGGCGTGCGAGCGCGAGCCCGTCGCCGTCGGGCAGGTTGCGGTCGAGCACCAGGGCGTCGAACGCGGTGCACGCGAGCAAGGCCGCAGCCGCCGCGATCGAGCCGGCATAGTCGCACTGGTGGCCGCGCGCCTCGAGGTACTCGTAGAGGTTCTCGGCGATCGTGCGGTCGTCTTCGATGATGAGCAGGTGCATCGGCGGGATGGGGTCTCGTTCGTCTATGGCCCTTCGTCGGGCACGCGGCCCAAGTCCACGCCCGCGCCCTGCGGGAGGTTCGGCGGGAGGGGCTCGAGGTGGGTCGAGAGGCGGGTGCCGGTGCGCTCGAGCACGATGCCCTCGAGTGCATCGGCCACCGCGTGGGCCTCGGCGACGGTCCACTCCCCGGGAACGCACAGCTCGACGTGGGCGAAGTGCAGCGCACCCGCGGCCCGCGTGGCGAGCCTGCCGTGGAAGCAGCCCGGCGGCGAGGCCTCGGCCAGGGTACGTTCGATCGCGGCCACCTCGGTCTCGGACAGCGCGCGGTCCATGAGGCCGTCGATCGAGCGCCGCATCAGCTCCCAGCCCTCGCGCAGGATGTTGAGCGCGACCGCACCGGCGACCACCGGGTCGAGCCAGCTCCAGCCGGTGGCGCCCGCGAGGCCGACACCGCAGACCACGCCCGCGGTGGTCCATACGTCGGCCATCAGGTGGCGCGCGTCGGCCTCGAGCGCGAGCGAGCGGTGCGCGCGACCGACCTGCAGCAGCACGCGCGCAACGAGAAAGTTGATCAGACTCGCGCCGACGGACAGCAAGGTGCCGAGCCCGAGGTCGCCGATCGCCTGCGGATGGAGCAGGCGTTCCCCGGCGGTGATCAGGATGATCAGCGCGGCGATGAAGATCAGCCCGCCCTCGAACGCGGCCGAGAAGTATTCGGCCTTGCCATGACCGTACTGGTGATCCTCGTCCGCCGGGCGCTGCGCGTAGGACACCATCCACAGCGCAAAACCCGCGCCCGCCAGGTTGACCACCGATTCGAGCGCATCCGACAGATAGCCGATCGAGCCGGTCAGCCACCAGGCGCCGGTCTTCATTGCGATGGTGCTCAGCGCTGCGGCGAGCGAGAGCAGCAGGGCCTGGCGCGGCGTGATCGAGGTCATCGGTTCAAAGTGCGGTGGGTCGAGTGGCGGAGCACCCCAGGGTCTCCAGGACGCGATTGTAGAGCCGTCGATCGTCCTCGAGGCGCTGCACCGCGAGCAGGCGGGCTTCGAGGTGGGTGGCGCCGCGCACCAGGACCAGGGCGTCACCCATGTCGCTCAACAACTCGCCAGCCTGCGCGCGCGGTGTCGCCGGCGTCGGCAGGCCGGCCTTCAAGGCATCGAGGTGGGCCTCCAGTGCCTGCGCCAGCGCCGGGTAGGGATCGGGCGCGTCCGCGTGTGCGGCGCCACTCGCGCGCGCCTCGCGCACATGGGCCGCGACTGCGTCGAGCTCCTGGTGCAGCGCCTGGCAGGCCTGCGGCGACAGCGCCGTCGGTTCGTCCCCGGCGGCGCGGGCGTGGGTGGCGATCCCGGCGGCAAGCGCCAGCAGCAGCGTCGAAATCAAGCTCTTGGTCATCATTGGAAAGGCTCCGTGGTCGGGACAACCCGCAGCATGGGGCCGCGATCCTTAACCGGACCTGAACGGCCAGCCCCAGAACGGCGTCGCCATTCGGTGCGCGGCGGCCTTGCGCGGCGACAAGGCTGGCCGCGGGCTTTTCGCGGATACTCGGCGCAGGTGGCGCTCGACGCGGCATGCGGGCCGCGTCTTGCCGCAGGCGCCGAAATGCGATCCGAGGGAGAGCACGATGAAGAACATCCGATTTGCGTACGCGGGACTCCTGCTGCTGCTCAGCCTGCTGTGGTGGATGGCCGATCCGCTGCTGCCCGCCGGCTACGAGTACTTCGCCCTGCGCACGGTGGCGATCAACTACACCGGCGTGATCGGCATCGGCGTCATGAGCGTGGGGATGATCCTGGCGCTGCGCCCGGTGCGGGTCGAGCCGCTGCTCGACGGGCTGGACAAGACCTATCGCCTGCACAAGTGGCTGGGCATCACCGGCCTGGTGTTCTCGGTCATCCACTGGCTGTGGGCGCAGGGCACCAAGTGGGCGGTGGGCTGGGGCTGGCTGGTCAAGCCCGAGCGGGGGCCGAAGCCGCCGCTCACCGACCCGGTCGAGAGCTTCTTCCGCGCACAGCGCGGCCTGGCGGAATCGGTCGGCGAGTGGGCCTTCTACGCGGCGGTGGTGCTGATCGTGATCGCGCTCGCCAAGCGCTTTCCGTACCGGCTGTTCTTCAAGACCCACCGCCTGCTGGCCCTCGCCTACCTGGCGCTGGTCTTCCACTCGGTGCTGCTGACGCCGTTCGCCTACTGGACGCAGCCGATGGGCATCGTGCTCGCCGTGCTGATGGCCGGCGGCAGCGTCGCCGCCGTGGTGTCCCTGTCCGGCCGTGTCGGCCACCGGCGCAAGGCGGTCGGCGAGATCGAGGAGCTGGTGCCCTTCCCCGACAACCGCGTGCTCAAGGTGGCGATCCGCTTCAAGGACCGCTGGCCGGGGCACGAGGCTGGCCAGTTCGCCTTCGTGACCTTCTCCAGGGACGAAGGCGCGCATCCCTTCACCATCTCCTCGGGCTGGAAGGAGGACGGCCGCCTGTTCTTCCTGATCAAGGGCATCGGCGACTACACCGCGCGCCTGCCCGAACTGCTCCGCGTCGGCGACCTCGTGACCGTCGAAGGCCCCTATGGCCGCTTCGATTTCGCCAGCGGCAGCGCCAGCGGCAAGCGCCGCCAGATCTGGGTCGGCGGCGGCATCGGCATCACCCCCTTCATCGCCCGCATGAAGGCGCTCGCGGTGGAGCCCGACGGGCGCGAGGTCGATCTGTTCTACAGCACGGCCGAACCGGACCAGGGCTTCATCGCCCGCCTGCAGCGCGATGCGCAGGCGGCGGGGGTGAGGCTGCACGTGCTGGTGAGCGCGCGCGACGGCCGCCTCGACGTGGCGCGCATCTGCGACACCGTGCCGGGATGGGCCGAAGCCGACGTCTGGTTCTGCGGACCGGGCGGCTTCGGCCAGTCCCTGCGCGAGGGCTTCGTCGCCCGGGGCCTGCCGGCGGCCGACTTCCACCAGGAACTCTTCGACATGCGCTGAGCGCGGGCAGCGCGCGGGCGCATCGGCGCCCGCCCCCGCCGCTCCTTGGCGCACGCGCTTTCTCCGTTCAGGTTCGATTCAGTGGCGCGCTTGCACACTGGGCTCGCGATTCCGGACGACTGGCATCCGCGATGCCCGTCCGGTCGAGTCCTCAGCCCGGATCAAGGAACGAACCATGAACAGCCAATTCCGCGCGTTTGCGCTGCTGTGCGGCCTCGCCGCCAGTGCCGGGGCGCTCGCCGCCCCGAGCGCCGCCCTCCTGGAGCGCTACGCCGCCGAGGCGCGCGCCACCGACCCCGCCTTCGCCGGTTTTTCCGCCGCACGCGGCGAAGCCCTGCACCGCACCCGCCACGGCCTCGGCAAGCCCGACACGCCCGCCTGCACCTCCTGCCATGGCGAGAACGCGCGCTCAGCCGGCCAGACTCGCACCGGCAAGGCCATCGAGCCGATGGCGGTGTCGGTGTCGGCCACACGCTACGGCGACCCGGCGAAGGTCGAAAAATGGTTCAAGCGCAACTGCAACGAGGTGCTCGGCCGCGAGTGCAGCGCACGCGAGAAGGGCGACTGGCTCGCCTGGATGAGCACCCAGTAAGCGCCACCCCGGAGACCCGCCATGAAGACCCCCGCCCTTCGCCCCCTCACCCTCGGTGCCGCCGCGATCGCCGTGACCCTCATGCTGCTCGGCCGCGCCCAGGCCGGCGACGACGACTTCTATCCGCCGGTCACCGACCCGCTCACCGTGCAGGAGTGCGCGAGCTGCCACATCGCCTTCCCTGCGTCGATGCTGCCCGCGGCGTCGTGGACACGCATGATGGGCGAACTGGAGAATCATTTCGGCGACGACGCCAGCGTCGATGCCGACACCACCGCCGCGATCACCCGCTACCTCGTCGATCACGCCGGCGACGCGCGCGGGCAGCCGGGCAAGCTGCTGCGCGGCCTGCGCCCCGGCGATGCCCCCCTGCGCATCACCGAACTGCCGAAGTGGGTGCGCGAGCACGACGAGGTCCCGCGCTCCGAGTGGACCCGCAAGGACGTCGGCAGCAAGGCCAACTGCACCGCGTGCCACATCGACGCCGCGAAGGGCTACTTCGAGGACGACTGAAGGAGGGACCGGATCATGAAACGCTTTCTGTCCGCCTTCATCGCCCTGGTCGGCCTGGCCTGGGGCGTGGAAATGCTGTCGGCGACGGGCGCCGTCGCCAGCGCGCCGGGCAATCCCTGGGCGGTGCGCGAGCACGCGCTGACGCTCACCGGCCTGGGGTCCTTCGCGCTGATGTCGCTTGCGATGGTGCTCGCCACCCGTCCGGCCCGGCTGGAGCGTTTTTTCGGCGGCATGGACCGCATCTACCGTGTGCACAAATGGGCCGGCATCCTCGCGGTCGGCTTCGCGGTGCTGCACTGGCTGGTCGAGCTCTCCGACGACCTCATCAAGACGCTGTGGGGGCGCGAGGGGCGCCTGCCCAAGGATCACGGCGGCGGCCTGCTCGAAGCCATGCGCGACGTCGCCGAGGAGCTGGGCGAGTTCGCGATCTACGCGCTGCTGGCGATGCTGGTGCTGACGCTGTGGAAGCGCTTCCCGTTCCGGATCTGGCGTTACGTTCACAAGGGGATGCCGGTGCTGTACCTGGCGCTCGCCTTCCATGCCGCCTTCCTCGCGCCGCTCGACTACTGGACGCAACCGGTCGGCGTGCTGCTGGCGGGCCTGATCGCCGCCGGCAGCGTCGCCAGCGTGCGGGTGCTGGGCGGGCGCATCGGCCAGGACCGCCGCGTCGGCGGCGTGGTGGAGTCGGTCCGCGACGCCGGCGCGGGCGTCACCGAGGTGGTCTGCCGGCTCGACGAGGGCTGGCGCGGACACCGGCCGGGGCAGTTCGCCTTCGCGACCTTCGATCGTCTGGAGGGCGCGCATCCCTTCACGATCGCCGGCGCCGACCGCGGCGACCGTCGGGTGCGCTTCCAGATCAAGGCCCTGGGTGACTACACCCGCGGCCTCGCGCAGCGCCTGCAGCCGGGTCGGCCCATGCAGGTCGAAGGCCCCTATGGATGCTTCGATCTGCCGCAGTCGCTGGACGGGCGGGAGCAGATCTGGATCGCCGGCGGCATCGGCGTGACCCCCTTCCTCGCCTGGCTCGAGGCGCTGCAGGCGAGGCCGGAGCAGGCGTCCGACGTCGATTTCTACTACAGCGTGCGCGAGCATGCGACCGACCCCTTCGTCGCCCGCCTCCAGGCCTTGTGCGCAAACCTGCCCGCGGTGCGCCTGCACGTGATCAGCGGCGCCCGCAACGAGCGCCTCACCGCGGCGACGCTGCGCGACCGCCCGCGCGCGGGCGCGGCGCCGGAGATCTGGTTCTGCGGGCCGCGCGGCCTCGCCACCAGCCTGCGCAAGGGCTTGCGCCGCCTCGGCATGGGCGGCGCGAGCTTCCACCAGGAGGCGTTCGAGATGCGCTAGCGCGTCGGGCGCGCGTGCAGGTCCTCGACCGTGGTGCGTGCCGGCGGCTGGGCAAGGAGCAGGCCGAGCAGCTGCTGGCGCTGGCGCGCGTCGAGAATCTCGCGCTCGGCGATCAGCTGCTCGATGATCAGGCGCTGCTGGTCCTGCTGCAGCTCGGCGATCGCCGCGCGCGCGGTCTCGATGCGCAGCGGATCGATCGCCTCGGCGAAGAGGGCTTCGACGAGTGCCCGCCGATGCGCCTCCAACTGGCCGCTGGCAGCGTGGAACTGCTGTAGGAAGGGCGCTTCGACCGCGTCCCAGCGCGCGCGCTGCGCCTCGTCGAGTTCCAGGATGCGATGGAGGGGCGGCGCCGATGTCGAGGACGCCCCCGGCCCGAGCCGATCCAGCACCACGGCACCGAGCACGCCGACGTTGAGCGCGACCGACAGCAGCAGCGCCATTCCAGGCTTGGTGGTTTTCATCGCGCGTTCCCGCTTGCGCCGCAGGCCCCGGCCCGCGGACAGAGATTTCCCGGTGGGACGGAACCGAACACGCTCATGGCGGCCAGCGTCGTGTTCGCCGCAAGCGGCGACAGCGGTTCCTCGAGCTCCATCAGCATCCCGCCCAGCCACAACCCGAGCCCGACGGCCGCAACGGATCCGGCAAACGGCGAGAAGGCGAAGCGCCAGGGCGTCGGCGGACGGATACGATCCATCCAGCGCACCCACCAGGGGCCCTGCCCGCGCTTGCGCGCGGCCGCCGGGGCGCCCGCCTGCAGGCGGTCGACAAGCTGCGCGGCCAGATCGACCTCGAGGCGTATGGCGGGGAGGGCCGCGAAGGCGTCGCCGAGGGCGCGCAATTCGGCGAGCCGGCGCGTGCAGCGCGGGCAGCCCGCGCAGTGCGCGAGCAGTCCGGCGCCGGCCTCGGAGGGCAGGGCCGCATCGACGAGCGCCGACAGCGCCTCGTCGGGAGGACACGGCCCGGGGGCACAAGATCCTGTGGGGCAAGAGCTATTCATGGGAGGCTCCGGTGTGCGGGTCGAAGTGTTCGAGCAAGGCGCTGCGTGCGCGTGCGAGCCGGGATTTCACCGTGCCCTCGGCAATGCCGAGGACGCTGGCCAGCTCGCCGTAGGCCAGGCCCTCGACCTCGCGCAGCAGCAGGATCTCGCGGTGCTCGGCGGCAAGCCGCTGCAGCGCCCGCTCCAGTTGCGCCTGGCGTTGTCGGCTGGCATAGCGGGCCTCCGGTCCCGGAGCGTCGTCGGCGACCTCGAGGCCTTCCTCCAGCGGCGCGAAGCGCACGAGCTGCCGGCGCCGCAACTGGTCGAGCGCGGCATTGCGCGCGATCTGCAGCAGCCAGGTGGAGAACGCCGCCTCGGGGCGCCAGTCGGGCAAAGCCTGCCAGGCCTTGACGAAGACGTCCTGGGTCAGCTCCATCGCCTCTTCGCGGGCATCGAGCATGCGGTGGAGGAAGCGGAACACGCGCTCCTGATGGCGGCGGACGAGCGCGCCGAAGGCGGCCACGTCGCCGGCGCGGGCGCGGGCGAGCTCGCGCACCTCACCCGTGTCCGCGCCCGCGTCCGCCCCGCTGCTCGGGCGCTCGCCGATCATGCGCGCGGGAGATCCGTCACCAGGCCTTCCTCCGCTGCCACTGTCGAATCAGTGTCCGGTCTCCAGCCCTTTCCAGCCCGGGTGGTCGAAGTGCGCGGCGTAGTCGTCGAGGGTCTGTGCGAGGTGGACGACGCCCTCCTCCGGCTTCGTTCCGGCGGCGTGGCCGCCGATCACCTCGACGCCCTGGCCGAGCCTGCCGATGATCGCGTGCAGCACCTCGTCCGCCTCAGGCTTCAGCTTGCAGTTCTGCACGATGTAGGCGACCTGCCCTTCGACCCCTTCGGCCAGCGCACGATACTGCGCCGCATCGAAGCGACCCGCATGCACCTGCGGGATGGCCCGCGCGAGCGCGTCGCGGATCGCCTCCATGCCGGTCCGGAGCGCGGCGTCGGTTTGCCATCTGGCCCCCTGGTCGAGCTGGAGGACCGCCGTGTGGGTGTCATGGCGATGGCTGTCGGCCGCCGTGGCGGGAGCGGCCGCAAGAAGGCCGGCGAGGATCGCGACGGCGCCGAAGGCGAGCAGACGGGGGGTGGAGCGGGATTGCATGTCGAAGAGGTCCTTTCGTGATGGTTTCGAGAGGGCGGAATCGCCTTCCTGGACAATGAAACGAAACGCCGCGGAAAATGTTCCATGCCCCGGTGCAAGAACATTCCGTGCCGCCCGACCCCATCGCAGCGCGGCGGGGCGGCCCGCGCAGCGGTCCTCACGCGCTTTCGCGCACGAGCCGCCCCTCGCCCGCCTCCTCGTGCGTCACCCCGTCGCGGATGTGGTAGATGCGCTTGAAGGTGGGAATGATCTTCTCGTCGTGGGTCACCACGATGATCGCGGTCTGGAACTGCGCCGCCATGTCGTTGAGGATGCGCACCACCGCCATCGCGCGCACGCTGTCGAGCGGCGCGGTAGGCTCGTCGGCGAGGATCACCGGCGGGCGGTTGACCAGGCCGCGGGCGATGGCGACGCGCTGCTGCTCGCCGCCCGACAGCTGCGCGGGCATGGCCGCGGCACGGTGCGAGATGTCGAGCGCGCCCAGCAATTCCTGCGCCCGCGCGCGCGCCGCGGCGTTCGGCACGCCGGCGAGCATGGGCAGCAGGGCGACGTTGTCGGTGACGTCGAGGAAGGGGATCAGGTAGGGCGCCTGGAACACGAAGCCGATGCGGTCGCGGCGCAGGGCGCGCAGGTCGCGCACCTTCCAGCCGTTGTCGAAGATGCACTCCTCGCCCAGGGTCATGCGCCCCGCCGTAGGGTCGATGACCGCACCGAGGCACTTCAGCAGCGTGCTCTTGCCCGAGCCCGAGGGGCCGATCAGGCCGACGACCTCGCCCGGGGCGACACGCATGTCCACGCCCTTCAAGGCATCCACTGCGGTGTCGCCCTTGCCGTAGCGCTTGGTGAGGCCTTCGATCAGGATGCCCTTGCCGGCGCGCGTCGGTCGGTCCATCTCAGCCTCCGATCGCTTCGGCCGGATCGACGCGCAGCGCGAGCCGGATCGACACCAGGCTGGCGAGCACGCAGATCGCCATCACCGCCGCGAAGCCCGCCACCGTGTCGGCGGGCACCAGCAGCACGTACTTGGGGAAGAAGGGCGCCGACCAGGTGGCGGCGATCTTGCCGACGACGAAGCCGATCAGCCCGAGCGCCACCGCCTGCTGCAGGATCATCGCGGCAATGGTCCGGTTGCGCGTGCCGATGAGCTTGAGCACCGCGATCTCGCGGATCTTGTCCATGGTCAGCGTGTAGATGATGAAGGCGACGATGGCCGCGCTCACCACCGCGAGGATGACCAGGAACATGCCGATCTGGCGCGCGGAGGTGGCGATCAGCTTGCCGACGAGGATGCCCTCCATCTGCGCCCGGGTGTACACGGTGAGGCGCTGCCAGCGCCGGATGGATTCGGCGACCTCGTCGGGCGCGTGGCCGGGCGCGAGCGTGAGCAGCACGGCATTCACATAGGGGTTGGTGCTCTGCGAGGCGAGCACCGCGTCGAGCAGGCCGGGCACGCCCGGGCGGTTGAGCGCCGGGTTGGCCGCAGTGCGGCGGCGACCCTGCAGGATGGCGTCGTTGTCCTTGAGGAACTGAGCCTCCTGCGCATCCTTGAGCGGGATGAACACCATCGGGTCGCCGGCCGAGGACACCATGCGCCGGGTCAGCCCGACCACGGTGTACTGGTTGCGCCGGATGCCCACGCGCTCGCCGAGGCGCAGGCCGCTGGCGACGTCGGCCACCGCCTCGTAATGCCCGCGCGTGATCTGCCGCCCCGCGACGAGATATGGCGGCCAGCCCGGAACGGCCCCCGGCCGGCCGGCGGCGATGCCGACCACCATCGCGCGCACGTCCTCGCTGCCCTTGCGCACCTGCATGGTCAGGTAGGTGATGTTGGCCGCGCGAGCCACGCCGCGCTGGCCGAGCAGGCTGCGGTAGAGGTCGTCGTGGACGCTGGACGACTCCGCATAGGGGCCGAGCGTGTCGCGCTGCACCACCCAGAGGTCGGCGCCGCTGTTGTCGAGCAAGGCCTTGCCGTCGTCGACCATGCCGCGATACACGCCCGCCATCACCAGCGTGACGCCGATCAGCAGCCCCAGGCCGATGCCGGTGAACACGAACTTGCCCCAGCCGTGCAGGATGTCGCGCCCGGCGAGGCTGATCATTTGCCCGCTCCGTCCACTGCCGCGACGACCTCGGTGCGGCGGCCTGCGCGCAGCCCGGCCTCGCTATACACGACGATCTCGTCGCCCGCCGCCAGGCCCTCGCGCACCTGCACGCGCCCGTCGAGGTCGCTCGCGCCGAGCTCCAAGGGCACGAAGCGCAGACCGCCCTCCCCCGCGCGCCGCCACACCCCGACCGCACCCGCCTCGCGCCGCAGCGCGGCGTTGGGGATCACCGCCGCGGCGTGCAGCGGCGGCAGCGCCAGCGTGACCTCGGCCAGCTCGCCGAGCGGCGGCATCGGCTCCGGGGGGC
>NZ_AMXD01000042.1 GCF_000310185.1 Thauera aminoaromatica S2
CCAGGTGGTGGCGCTGTATGCGGGCGGTCGCCGCGCCGCCGACAACGCCGCGCTCGCCGCCCACCGCATCGCCGGGCGCAGCGAGCGTGTGCTGGTGCTGGACGAGGCCGAGGGCGGCGCCAGGCTGTGCGGCGCGCTCGGCGTGGGCGAGGGCGTGGACCTGCTGCAGCTGCTCGACGGCCGCAGCACGCTCGCCGACATCGTGCAGCCGGTGCCGGGCCTGGTGGGCCGCGTGCCGGCCGCGGCCGCGGCGCTCGCGCTGCCCCTGCTCGACGATCCGCGCCGTGCCTGCCTGATCGAGGCGCTGCGCATCCTGCACCGCCACGCCGGCTTCGTTCTGGTGCACGCGAGCGGCGAACAGGCTGCGGAGCCGTCTCCGTTCGTGCTCGCCGCGCCGCGCCGACTGGTGGTCGCCGAGGCGAGCGCGAGCGGCGCCACCGACGCCTACCACACCATCAAGGGCCTTGCCGCCGCGGGAGCCGGCTCGGTGCACGTGGCCGTGTGCCGCGCGCGCGGGCGGGCGGACGCCACCGCCTTCTTCCGCAGTCTCGATGCGCTCGTGCGCCGCCACGTGGGCGTCCCGCTCGCGTGGGTGGGCGAGCTCGAACGCGACGAGATCGCCGGCGGCCTGCAGCAGCCGCTGCAGGCTTCGACCCACGATGCGGGCGCGGCCTTCCTGCGCCGGGTCGGCGCCATGGCGCGTGCCGGCGTCATGCGCGCCTGATGCGCCGCCGACGTGACAGATCGCGCTGGTAAAGGCGGCAATGCTACGGGAAAATGCACAACTCCTATCCACGCGGGCGGGGTCCGACGGTCCCGTCTGCTGCCAGAACCCACAGGCCCGATGCATGTACGACGCACACGGTAAGCTCGACAAGGGTGGCCTCGTCGAGAACTACGCCCCGCTGGTCAAGCGCATCGCCTACCAGTTGATGTCGCGCCTGCCCGCCAGCGTGGATGTGGACGACCTGATCCAGAACGGCATGATGGGCCTGCTCGATGCCCTCGGCCGCTACGAGCAGGGCCTCGGCGCCCAGTTCGAGACCTATGCGGTGCAGCGCATCCGCGGCGCCATGCTCGACGGCCTGCGCGAGAACGACTGGCTGCCGCGCAGCCTGCGCCGCGACATGCGCCGCATCGAGGCGGCGATCCACAGCCTGGAGCAGCAGAACGGCCGCCCGCCCTCCGAGAGCGAGCTCGCCGCCGCGCTCGACCTGCCGCTGGAGGATTACCAGCGCATGCTGCAGGACGCGCGCGGCCACCAGCTCGTCTATCTCGAGGATTTCAACCGCGAGGAAGACGACGACTATCTCGACCGCCATCTCGCCCAGGAGGGCAACGATCCGCTCACCCTGCTCGAGGACACCGACCTGCGCCGCCGCCTGGTCGGGGCGATCGAGCACCTGCCCGAGCGCGAGCAGCTGGTGATGGCGCTGTATTACGACGAGGAGCTCAACCTGCGCGAGATCGGCGAGGTGCTCGGCGTCACCGAGTCGCGCGTGTGCCAGCTGCACAGCCAGGCGGTGGCTCGCCTGCGCGCCTGCGTCTTCGAGGGCGGCACGGCGATGCCGGTCGCGCGCCGGCGCGGGCGCCCACCCAAGAACGCGGCCGCGGGCCGCTGATCGGGGCCGCCAGCGCTGCCCCCGGATACCATGGACAAGATCAGCCTCGTCGGCCTCACCCTCGGAATCGCCGCCATCCTCGTCGGCCAGGTGATCGAGGGCGGTCACCTGTCCTCGCTGTTCCAGCCCACCGCGTTCATGATCGTGATCGGCGGCACGCTCGGCGCGGTCATGCTGCAGAGCCCGCTGCGCGTCTTCATGCAGGGCATGCGCATGGCGCGCTGGGTCTTCGTGCCGCCGGCGCCCGCCTTCGATACGATCATCGAGCAGGTCGCGAACTGGGGCCAGACCGCGCGCAAGGAGGGCCTGCTGAGCCTGGAGAACCAGATCGAGGCGCTGTCCGACCCCTTCATGCGCAAGGGCCTGCAGCTGCTGGTCGACGGCATCGAGCCCAACCGCCTGCGCGAGGTGCTCGAGGTCGAGATCGGCGTGTGGGAGAACCAGATGAAGATGTCGGCGCGCATCTGGGAGGCGGCCGGCGGCTATGCGCCGACGATCGGCATCCTGGGCGCGGTGATGGGCCTGATCCACGTGATGGAGAACCTCTCCGACCCTTCGCGGCTGGGCGCCGGCATCGCGGTCGCCTTCGTCGCCACGATCTACGGCGTGGGCTTCGCCAACCTGGTGTTCCTGCCGATCGCCAAGAAGCTGGGCGCGCACATCGTCACCCTGACCACCCAGCGCGAGATGTTCGTCGATGGTCTGGTGGGGATCGCCAACGGCGACAACCCGCGCATCATCGCCAGCCGCATGCAGGGCTACGTGGCCTGAGCGCCGGGAGACATCATGCGGCGCAGGCGCAAGCTCGACGAGGAACACGACAACCACGAACGCTGGCTGGTGTCCTACGCCGACTTCATCACGCTGCTGTTCGCCTTCTTCGTGGTCATGTATTCGCTGTCGTCGGTCAACGAGGGCAAGTACCGCGTGCTCTCCGACTCGCTCGTGCAGGCCTTCCGCAACGTCAATGTGAACGAGAGCGGCGAACAGATCGTGCTGCCCAAGGTCAGCGTCGTGCCTTCGCAGGCGATCACCCGGCCGGCGCCCCCGGCGGTGGATCCTGTCGTGGAGCAGCGTCGCCAGCAGGCCGCGCAGCGCATGCGCAACGTGGCCGACGAGATCCGCCGCGTGCTCTCGCCGCTGACGGGGTCTGGCCAGGTGAAGGTCACCGAGGGCGCCTTCGGCGTCAGCGTCGAGATCAACGCCAGCCTGCTCTTCGCGCCGGGCGAGGCCGCGCTCGGCAGCAATGCCGTGTCGGCGCTGCAGGCGGTGGCGCGGGTGCTGGCGCCGGCGGAGTTCCCGATCACGGTCGAGGGCCACACCGACAACGTGCCGATCAGCACCTTCCGCTTTCCGTCGAACTGGGAGCTCTCGGCGGTGCGTGCCTCGACGGTGGCGCGGCTCTTCATCGACAACGGCGTCACCCCGGCGCGCCTGACCGCCGCCGGCTATGCCGACCAGCGCCCGGTCGCGGACAACGCGGACGAGGAGGGCCGCGGCCGCAACCGTCGCGTCACCATCCTGATCGAGTCGCGCATGGCCGATCCCGAAGGCAATGCCGGCCCGACCACCATCCCGCCCGACGACCCCATCCGCTCCATCCTGCCGGAGGCCCCGCAGGGTTGATGGCAGCCGGTCGGGGTGAGACCCCACGGCGTGTCCGGTTCCTTGCGGATCTCGTGGGAGCGACGCAAGTCGCGATCGGCGCAACGGTTCCCGCCGTGCCTTTTTCGCCGCTGCGATCGCGACTTGCGTCGCTCCCACGAGAGACGCCGAGGTGCATTGGTACGTCGCTCCCACGAGAGATGCCGAGGTGCATTGGTGCGTCGCTCCCACGAGAGATGCCGAGGTGCATCGGTACGTCGCTCCCACGAGAGACGCCGAGGCGCATCGGTGCGTCGCTTCCACGCGAGATACGAGGCGCGTCGGTGCGCCGTAGGAGCGACGCGAGTCGCGATCGGCGCAACGGTCAGCGCATGCGCTCGGGCTTGAGCTTTGGAGTCAGCGGCACGCCCTTGCGTGCGCGGCGGTGGCGCAGCGGTTCGCGCTGGGCGGGCTTGAGCTCGATCGTCAACGCCTTGCCGCCGCGACCACTGCCCTCGACGGCGAGCACCGCATCGTCGGCCGGCACCGCCACCGCCGCCAGCGCCTCGCCTTCGTCGAGCGCCATCACGATGACGCCGCGGCCGCCGCTCTGGGTCTTCATCTCGGGGCGGGGGAAGACCAGGATGCGGCCGTTCTCGGACGCTGCCGCGATCCAGTCGCCGAACACCTTGGCCGGCGCCAGCACCTTCTCGCCCTTTTCCAGGCTCATGAAGGCCTTGCCCGCGCGCTGACGGCTGCTGGCGTCGGCGACGCTGCACAGGAAACCATAGCCGCCGCTGTTGGCGAAGAAGTACACCGAATCCGGCGTGTCGGTGACGACCTGTGCGAGCTTGCCGCCGTCCTGGAACTCCACCAGCGTGGTGATCGGCGCGCCGTCGCCGCGCCCGCCGGGCAGCTCGGACACCTTTACCGTGTAGGCGCGGCCGTTGCCGTCGATGACGATCAGCGGCCAGGTGGTGCGCGTCTCGAGAACCGCGAAGCCGAAATCGCCGGCCTTGTAGGCGATGCCGGCAGGGTCGATGCCGTGGCCCTGGCGCGAGCGCACCCAGCCGTTTTTCGACACGATCACGGTGACCGGCTCGTCCGGCACGCTGATCTCGGCGGGTGCGACCGCCGCCACGGCCTCCACGAGCGTGCGGCGGTCATCGCCGTACTTCTTGGCGTCGTCCTGGATCTCCTTCAGGATCAGCTTCGTCATCGCCGCGCGGCTGTCGAGGAGGTGCTGCAGTCCGGCGCGCTCGTCCTTGAGCTCGGCGAGCTCCTTCTCGATCTTGAAACCTTCCAGGCGCGCAAGCTGGCGCAGGCGGATCTCGAGGATGTCCTCGGCCTGGACGTCGGACAGCCCGAAGGCCGCGATCAGCGCCGGCTTGGGCTCGTCCGACTCGCGGATCACGCGGATCACTTCCTCGATGTGCAGGAAGGCGATCATGCGGCCTTCGAGGATGTGGATGCGCCGATCGACCTCGTCCAGCCGGTGGCGGGTGCGGCGCTCGACGGTCACGTAGCGGAAGTCGATCCATTCGCGCAGGATCTGCACCAGGTTCTTCTGCTGCGGCCGCCCGTCGCGGCCGATCATGGTCATGTTGACCGAGGCCGAGGTCTCCAGGCTGGTGTGGGCGAGCAGCACCGCCATGAACTCGTCGCGGTTCTGCCGGCTCGACTTGGGCTCCAGCACGATGCGCACCGGCGCCTTGTCGCTGGACTCGTCACGTACCGTGTCGAGCGCGCCGAGCACGAGCTGCCTGAGGTTCTTCTGCTCTTGCGAGACCTCCTTCTTGCCGGCGCGCGGCTGCGGGTTGGTCAGGGTCTCGATCTCGGACAGCACCTGTGCGGCGGACACGCCTTGCGGCAGCTCCTCGACGATGGCGCGCCACTGGCCGCGGGCGAGCTCCTCGATCTTCCAGCGCGCGCGCAGGCGCAGGCTGCCGCGGCCGGTCGCGTAGGCCTCGCGGATGGTCTGGGGCGTGGAGATGAGCTGGCCACCACCGGGGAAGTCGGGGCCGGGCAGCATGGCCAGCACGTCGTCGAGCGTGGCCTCGGGGTGGCGGATCAGGTGGCAGGTGGCCTCGGCCACCTCGCGCAGGTTGTGCGGCGGGATCTCGGTCGCCATGCCCACCGCGATGCCCGAGGCGCCGTTCAACAGCACGAAGGGCAGGCGCGCGGGCAGCAGCTGCGGCTCCTCGAAGGCGCCGTCGTAGTTGGGGATGAAGTCCACCGTGCCGCGGTCGATCTCGGACAGCAGCAGCTCGGCGATCGGCGTAAGCCGGCATTCGGTGTAGCGCATCGCCGCCGCCGAGTCGCCGTCGCGCGAGCCGAAGTTGCCCTGGCCGTCGACCAGCGGATAGCGCAGCGAGAAGTCCTGCGCCACGCGGACCATGGCGTCGTACACGCTGGAGTCGCCGTGCGGGTGGTACTTGCCGATCACATCGCCGACCACGCGCGCCGACTTCACGTGCTTGGAGGTGGACGACAGCCGCATCTCGTTCATCGCGAACAGGATGCGGCGCTGCACCGGCTTCAGGCCGTCCTCGACCTGCGGCAGCGCGCGCGACTTCACCACGCTCATCGCGTAGGCGAGGTAAGCGCGCTCGGCGTAGCGGTCGAGCGCCAGCGTGCCGTCGTCCTCGGGCTCGGGTTCCGGGTCGGCGGGCGGGGCAGGGGGCGGGGGGATGTCTGCGTCGGAGGCGGTCGCAGGCGCTGCGCCCCGAGTTGTCGAGGCAGCACTCGGGGCTGCGCCGGCCGGGGTCGAGGGGGCGACGGATTCGGGCACGCCAGGCGCGTCGAAGAGGTCGGGAGTGTCTGTGCTCATGAGCTCGAATTGCATGCTGCGAGCAGTAGCGGGTGCGCGACATGCTCGAAAGGATTGATAACGGTGACGCCGCGCCAGGTGAAGCCGTGCTGCAGGTCTTCGCTCAGCAGCAGGCGGCAACGGTTTTCCGCAGCCACCGAAAGGACCAGGCCATCCCAGATCTGCATGCGGTGATCGCAGGCCAGGTCGATGGCGGCCTGGAAGCTCGGCCAGGTCGAATCGGCCACCTCGTAGGCATCGGACCAGTCGAGCAGGGCGCCGCGCACTGTCTCGGCGTCGCGCCTGAGCTTGGCGGTGAGGACCCGGTGCAACTCACCCAAGGCCTGCGCCGGGATCAGCACCTCGCTCGCCGCGAGATCCTCGATCAGCGCACGAGCCGCTGCACAACGCGCGTCCTCTCCGGCGCCCTCTGCGTAGGCGAGGATGTTGGTGTCCAGCGCGATCTTCATTGGTCGCGGTCGTAGAGTTCGTCGCGGTTCCAGCTTCGTTCGCCTGCGGCAGGTTCCCGATTGAGGCGGGCGAGCAGACGGGCGCGTGCGTTGGCACGGTCGTGACCGGATTCGCCCGCTTCTGTGGCGGGGCTGATCGTGGCGACGGGACGGCCGTGGGACAGGACCGTGATGGTCTCGCCCTGGCTGACCTGGCGGAGCAGGCTGGAGAACTGTCGATTCGCTTCGGCGGCGGAAATGGTGTGCATGGCAGGTCCGTAGCTTGCATCGGTGTAGTGAATATCACTACTTTATTCCGGGTGATGGCGTCGGGCAATTCGATTTGCCTTGGGGGACTCAGACATCCGCCTCGACGCTGTCGCCCTTTTCTTCCATCCACGCACGCCGCCCCGAGGCTTCGCCCTTGCCCATCAGCAGGGTGAACATCTTCAGCGTGTCCTGCAGCGCGCCGCTGCGCACCTTCACCGGCAGCACCCGACGGGTGGCCGGGTCCATGGTGGTCTCGCGCAGCTGGTCGGGGTTCATCTCGCCCAGGCCCTTGAAGCGGCCGATCTCGATCGCGTCGGGCTTGAAGCCTTCCTTCTCCAGGCGCTCGCGCATCGCGGCGAGCTCGCCCTCGTCGAGCGCGTAGAGGCGGCGCGGCGGGCGCTTCTTGCCTTGTGCCGGGACATCGATGCGGTACAGGGGCGGCTGCGCCACATACACGTGGCCGCGCTCGATGAGCTTGGGGAAGTGGCGGAAGAACAGCGTCAGCAGCAGGGTCTGGATGTGGGCGCCGTCGACGTCGGCGTCGGACATGATGACGACCTTGCCGTAGCGCAGCCCGGAGAGGTCGATCGGGCTGTCGGCGGTGTGCGCGTCCACGCCGAGGGCCACCGCGATGTCGTGGATCTCGGCGTTGGCGAAGAGGCGATCCGGGTCGATCTCCCAGGCGTTCTGCACCTTGCCGCGCAAGGGCAGGATGGCCTGGGTCTCCTTGTTGCGCGCCATCTTGGCCGAGCCGCCGGCGGAGTCGCCCTCGACCAGGAAGAGCTCGTTGTCGGCGAGGTCCTCGGACTCGCAGTCCGACAGCTTGCCGGGCAGCACCGCCACGCCCGAGGTCTTCTTCTTCTCGACCTTCTGCGCGCTCTTCTGGCGCGCAAGCGCCTGCTTGATGGAAAGCTCGGCGATCGCGCGGCCGGCCTCGACGTGGTTGTTGAGCCAGATCTCGAAGGGGTCGCGCAGCTGGCTGGAGACGAGCTTGACCGCCTCGCGCGAGTTGAGCTTTTCCTTCACCTGGCCCTGGAACTGCGGGTCGAGCAGGCGCGCCGAGAGCACGAAGCTCATGCGCCCGCACACGTCCTCCTGCTGCAGCTTCACGCCGCGCGGCAGCAGGGTGTGGTGGTCGATGAAGGACTTCATCGCCTCGAACACGCCGGCGCGCAGGCCGGATTCGTGGGTGCCGCCGTTCACGGTCGGGATCAGGTTGACGTAGGACTCGCTCGGCACCGGGGATTCGAACCATGCCAGCGCCCACGCCGCGCCTTCACCGGCGGCGAAGGTCGGATCGTCCTTGGCGGCGTATTTCTCGGCGGTGAAGATCGGCGCCACCGGCTCGACGTCGCCCGCGAGCTCTTTCAGATAACCGGCGAGGCCGTCGGGGTAGGACCACGTCTTGGTCAGCGCCGGGCCGTTCGCCTGCTCGATGTCGAGCCGCACCGCGACCCCCGACAGCAGCACCGCTTTCGAGCGCAGCAGGCGCTCGAGCTCGTTCATCGGCACGCGCGGAGATTCGAAGTACTTGCCGTCCGGCCACACCCGCACCCGGGTGCCGGTCTGGCGTCCGCAGTCGCCCTCGACGCGCACCGGGCCGATCGTCTCGCCGCCGTCGGAGAAGTCGATGCGGTGGATCTTGCCCTCGCGCCTGACCTCGACCTCGATCCGGGTCGACAGCGCGTTGGTCACCGACACGCCGACGCCGTGCAGGCCGCCCGAGAAGGCATAGGCCGAGTTGCCCTCGCGCTTGTCGAACTTGCCGCCGGCGTGCAGCCGGGTGTAGGCCAGCACCACCACCGGGACGCCTTCCTCGGGGTGCAGTCCGACCGGGATGCCACGGCCATCGTCGGCCACGGTGACCGAGCCGTCGACATGGAGCGTGACGTGGATCTTTTTCGCGAAGCCGCCGAGCGCTTCGTCGGCGGCGTTGTCGATCACCTCCTGGATGATGTGCGCCGGGCTGTCGGTGCGGGTGTACATGCCGGGGCGTTCGCGCACCGGCTCGAGCCCTTTCAGGACGCGGAAGGAGGATTCGTCGTACTGCTTTGGAGTGCCTTGCGTGCCGGCCATGCTGACTGCCCGTTCGAACTTGCGAAGGGCGCAAGGATAGCAGAGCGAAGGGCTGTATGTATGTTCAGGCGCTGCCGAGCATGCGCCCGCCGCCAATGGCGCGGGTATGGCCTTCGGCGTCGTAGAGCGGCGGCTGGTCGGCGGCCGAGAGCAGCAGGCTGAGCGCGGCCTGATTGTGCGCCATGCGCTCGGTGATGAGCTTGCCGTTGAGGGCGTTGCGCTCGCGCGTCGTGCGGGCCAAGCCGAGGACCTCGTCCCAGCGCGCCAGCACGCGCGGCAAGCCGGCGAGCCAGTCGCGAATCACGGTGTCGGAGACCGCCTGGCCGAAGCGGCCGAGCAGCAGGCTACGGTCGTCGGAGAGCCGTTGCAGGCGGCGGTAGCGTTCGTTCTTGTCCTGGCAGAGCACCACCAGTGCATCGACCTCCCCGGCGATCAGCAGCGCCTCCTCGCGCGCGAGCAGCTCGACGAACTCTCCGAGCTGGATCGCTTCCGCTTCGATCAGCAGCGCGAGGCGCTGGCGGTCGGCGGAGGAGGGCGGGACGGCAGGACGGTTCATGCGCGGTGAAGCGTTCAGCGCTGGCCTGCGAGCATCTCGCGCACGCTGTCGATCAGCCCGTCGGCGATGCGTCCGGCGTCGATCCTGAATTCGCCGTTGGCGATCGCCTGCTTGATCTCCTCGACGCGCTGCGCGTCGACGACCGGGGTCTGGGCGATGCTCGCCTCGGCCTTGGCGAGGCTGGACGACAGCGAGGAGAGCTGGACCTTTTCGCTGCCGGCGGAGACCGTGGCGCCGGGGCTCGCGGGGCTGCGTGGGCGGGCCTCCGCTGCGGTGGAGGGGGCAATCGCCTTGCCCGAGCTTTCGATTTTCATGGCGCAGTTCCCATACAGAGTGACTCTGACGTTCTCTTCGGCGCGATGGCGTGGAACTTGAGCGATTAAAGCATGAAATCTTTCACGCTCGGCCATCCGCTCGCGGCCGTCTCCGTTCGGCACGCAGCCGCCTCAGAACTCCAGCGCCACTGCGCCGCCCGCCTGTGCGGTCCCGGTGACGACCTGGCCGTCGGCCAGGCGCACCCTCACCTTCTCACCCGGGGCGGCGTTGTTCATCGCACGGCCTTCGCTCGCCACCCGGAAGCCCGCGCCCACGCCGAGCACGCTCACGGTCTGGCCCTGGCGCACGGCGTGGGGTACGCGCAGCATGTCGCCGCGCAAGGGGCTGCCGGCGGCGACCGCGATGCGGGTGTGGTGGCCGCTGGCCTGGGTGGGGTCGGTGAGGAGATTGTCGGGGAGCGCGGTGAGGTCGCCCCTGCGCTGCCCGAGGTCGGCGGGGCCGAGCACCTGGCCGGCGCGCAGCGGGCGGGCGGCGATCAGGTAGTCGGCGACCACGGCGACGCGCGCCTGCAGGTAGGCGGTCCACGTCACCGGTGAGTCGCAGCGCACACCGACGCTGAAGCGTCCCCACGCGCGCGTGCCCGCGGGCAGGAAGGGTTCGAGCGCGGCGCAGGCGGGCAACTGGCTGTTGGGATCGAGCGGCGCGAGCTCGATCGACACCTCGCCGGGCAGGCCGGCGACCTGGCGCTGCAGGAACTGGCGCACGCGGGCCTCGACCGCCCCCTCGGCGTGCTGGGCGATCGCGGCGGGGGAGGGAAGCAGCACGAGGGCCGCGCACAGCGCTGCGGCCGGGCCGCGCAGTCGCCTTACGGCGAGCCTGCGGTGGAGGGGAGTCGTCATGGCGGGATTGCACCATGACCCCCGCCGGCCTGGCAACCGGCAGCGTCCGCCGGCAATCCTTGCCGGCGGGTGGCGGCGAAATTGGCCGGGCTTTGCCCCCCTTATCGGCGCCAGGGTCTTGCCGGCCCGCGCCTACCATCGCTGGCATGGAAACTGCGTCCGAAACGTCCGGGCGCACCGTCCCGGGAGCACAGCGATGAAGACCCTTTTCGACCGGCAGATCCAGTTCCACCAGACCGCGCTGAACCTGCAGGCGCACCGCCAGCAGCTGATCGCCTCGAACATCGCCAACGCCGACACGCCGCACTACAAGGCGCGCGACGTGGATTTCCGCGCCGCGCTGCAGGGCGCGCTCAATGCCTCGCGGGAGGGTGTGCAGATGGCGACCACGCAGGCGGGCCACATCGGCAGCGCACCCGCGCCTGCGCTCGAAAGCCTGACCGGCTACCGCAGCGAGCTGCAGTCCGCGGTGGACGGCAACACGGTGAACATGGACGTCGAGCGCGCCGCCTTCGCCGAGAACGCCTTGCACTACGAGGCCAGCGTGACCTTCATCAACGGCATGCTGCGCTCGATGAACACCGCGATCACCGGCCAGTAAGGAGAGCCGCCATGAGCATGCTGAACGTCTTCCAGATCGCCGGCTCGGCGCTCAATGCGCAGTCGCTGCGCCTCAATGCCACCGCCTCCAACCTTGCCAACGCCGACAGCGTCACCTCCGCGGACGGCCAGCCCTACCGCGCCAAGCAGGTGGTGTTCGCCGCGCGCCCGGTCGCCGGCCCGGCGGCGGTCGGCGTGCAGGTGACCCAGGTGGTCGAGAGCGCCGCGCCCCTGCGGCTGGTCTACGAGCCCAACAACCCTGCCGCCAACCCCGACGGCTACGTCGAGATGCCCAACGTCAACGTGGTCGAGGAAATGGTGAACATGATCTCCGCCTCGCGTTCCTACCAGAACAACGCCGAGGTGATGAGCACGGCACGAACCTTGCTTCAGCGTACCTTGCAGATCGGCCAGTAAGCACCCCGCAGGCGCCGTGACGCGGAAAACGCCGACAGCAGGAGAGAGGAATGAGCAGCGTAACGAACAACCAGGACATCGCGGCGAGCGTGCTCGCCAAGATCAACACGCGCGAGGAGTCGAAGGCTTCGGCCTCCGGCGACATGAACTCGCGCTTCCTCACCCTGCTCACCACCCAGCTGAAGAATCAGGATCCGCTCAACCCGATGGAGAATGCGGAGGTCACCTCGCAGCTCGCACAGATGAGCACGGTCGACGGCATCGAGCGCCTGAACAAGATGTTCCAGAGCTTCGTCGATGGCCAGAGCGCCTACGACTCGATGCAGGCTGCCGCGCTCGTCGGGCGCGGCGTGCTGGTGGAGGGGAAGAAGCTGACCCTCACCGAGGCCGGCGCGGTAGGCGGTTTCGAGCTCGATGCCGCGGCCGACAGCGTGGTGCTGTCGATCAAGGACGCCGCCGGCCTCGAGATCAAGAAGATCGAGCTCGCTGACGTCAAGGCGGGCAGCCAGAACTTCATCTGGGACGGTACCGCCAGCGACGGTTCGCGTGCCGTCGACGGCGCCTACACGGTCGAGCTGAGCGCGCTCGCCGAGGGCAAGAAGGTCACGGGTCGGACGCTCGAGTTCGGCCCGGTCACCAGCGTGATCCGCGGCGCCTCGGGTACCGACTTCCAGGTCGGCTCGCTCGGCATCTTCAAGTACGACGACATCAAGCAGATTCTCTGATCCGGAGCCCCGATCATGTCTTTCCAGCAAGGTTTGAGCGGCCTGAGCGTTTCCTCCAAGGCCCTGGACATCATCTCCAACAACGTCGCCAACACCAACACGATCGGCTTCAAGACCGGCTCCGCGATCTTCTCGGACGTCTTTGCGGCCTCGCTGACCGGCTCGATCTCGGGCAAGCAGGTGGGTGTGGGCGCCACGCTCGGTGCGGTGCGGCAGACCTTCACCCAGGGCAACCTCACCACCACCAACAACCCGCTCGACCTGGCGATCAACGGCGACGGCTTCTTCGTGGTCAGCCGCGAGAACGGCCCGGACGTGTATACCCGCAACGGCCAGTTCGAGCTCGACAAGGAGGGTTTCATCCGCACCCCCACCGGCGAAAGGCTCAAGGGCTTCCAGAGTCCGGTCACCCCGGGCGCCCTGCCCACGCCGATCGGCGGCCTCAAGGACGTCCAGGTGCCGATCGTCGGTTCCCAGCCCATGCCGACCAGCCGGGTGGAGATCGGCGGAAACCTCGATGCGAACGACCTGAGCGCAGCCCAGCGCTACCCACAGCTGTTCGGCTCGACCTTCACGTTTCCGCTCCCTGCGGGCGAGAACTGGCAGGACGCGCGCACCTACAATTTCTCGACCTCGATCAAGGCGTACGACAGCCTCGGGAAGTCGCACGAGCTCACCTACTACTTCGCCAAGGTGACCCCGACCCCGAACGATCCGGTCAACACGAACGAGAACACCTGGAAGGTCTTCACCAGCGTGGACGGCGGCTATCCCTTGGGGGTCGGGACCGATGGCTCGATCGAGGACCCGAGCGTGATCTGGAGCCTGACCTTCAACGAGAAGGGTACGGTGAACACGCCCATCGTCGGGCCGACGGCTGCGAATCCGCTGGCGATCCCGGCTTCCTACACGCCGGGTGCGGACCGCATCCGTTTCCACGTCGATTTCAGCGACATGCGCCAGATCGGTGGCTCCTACCTGATCACCGAGCTCACCCAGGACGGCTACACCGGGGGCGAGCTCGCCGGAGTCAGCGTGGGACGGGACGGCATCGTGACCGGTCGCTACACCAATGGCGAGACGCGCGAACTCGCCCAGCTCGCGCTGCAGACCTTCCGCAATCCGAACGCGCTGCTGTCGATCGGCAACAACTTCTGGGAAGCGACCACCGAATCCGGCCTCACTGCGCCGTCCAAGGCCGGCGAGGGGGTCGCGGGCGTGGTCTCGGCGGGCATGATCGAGGACGCCAACGTGGAGCTCACCAACGAGCTGGTGCAGATGATCGTGCAGCAGCGCAACTACCAGGCCAACGCGCAATCCATCAAGGCGCAGGACCAGGTCCTGCAGACCCTGGTGAACCTGCGCTGATCCTGAAACCTGCCTGACACGAGAGGCCAGCGATGGACCGCCTGATCTACACCGCGATGACCGGCGCCAAGGGCACCATGGACCAGCAGGCGGCGGTCGCGCACAACCTCGCCAACGTCGACGCCACGGGTTTCCGCGCAGAGTTGCACAAGCTGCGCGCGGTCGAGGTGCAGACCGAGGCGCTGCGCACGCGCGCCTTCACGGTCGACGCCAGCGTCGCCAACGACTTCACCGAGGGGCCGCTGCAGTTCACCGGCCGGCCCTTCGACGTCGCGCTCGCCGGCAAAGGCTGGCTGGCGGTGCAGATGCCGGACGGCAGCGAGGCCTACACCCGCAACGGCAGCCTCGCGGTGAGCGCCAACGGCGTCCTGCAGACGCGCGACGGCAGGCCGGTGCTGGGCGACGGCGGGCCGGTCACGATCCCGCCCGACAACGAGATCACCATCGGTGCCGACGGTTCAGTCTCGGCCTTGCAGCCCGATCAGCCGGGTGTGGTCAACGTGGTCGCGCAGCTCAAGCTGGTGAATCCGCCCGAGGCGCAGCTGGTGCGTGGCGACGACGGCCTCTTCCGCCTGCAGGGCGGGGCGCCCGCGCCGGTCGATCCCAATGTGCGCGTCGCCGGGGGCTATCTCGAGGGCAGCAACGTCAACGTGGTCGACCAGATGGTGCAGATGATCTCGCTTGCCCGTCAGTTCGAGATGCAGACCCGCATGCTGTCGACCGCCGAGCAGAACGACCGCTCGGCCGCGCGGGTCATCGGCGGCCAGGGCTGATCGAGGCGCGCTCCCCGCCGAGCCGGGCTGCGCGGGCCGGGTAGCATGGGGCGCCCGGCCTTTTTTGCGCACCCGGCCGCTTCGATTAGCACGGTTTTTGCGTTGCTTATCGCAGGATGGTCGGTGACGGCACCGGCCTAGACTGATCCCATCGAAAAAGCGGCAGCACGGCGGCAATTTCAGCTGGGTATTCCAACCCCGCACGGCAAATCCTGCCGCCCCGGCAACGCAAGGCAAAGGAACCCATCATGATCCGCTCCCTGTGGACCGCCCGTACCGGGCTGGATGCCCAGCAAACCTCGCTGGACGTGATCTCCAACAACCTGGCCAACGTCTCCACGAACGGCTTCAAGCGTCAGCGTGCGATCTTCGAGGACCTGCTCTACCAGACCATCCGCCAGCCTGGCGCACAGTCGACCCAGCAGACGCAGATCTCCAGCGGCCTGCAGATCGGTACCGGCGTCAAGCCGGTGGCGACCGAGCGCATCTTCACCCAAGGCACATTGCAGCAGACCGGTGGCTCGCTCGACGTCGCGGTGCAGGGCAACGGCTTTTTCCAGGTCGCCATGCCCGATGGCACCACCGCCTACACCCGTGACGGCGCTTTCCAGCTCGACAGTCAGGGCAACGTCGTCACCGCCAGCGGTTACACCCTGGCCGACAACATCAACATCCCCGCCGACGCGCTCTCGATCACCATCGGCAAGGACGGCACGGTCAGCGTGCTGCAGGCCGGGCAGACCGCGCCGGTGGAAATCGGCGCCATCCAGCTCGCCACCTTCATCAACTCGGGCGGCCTGCAGGCCGCGGGCGAGAACCTGTTCTACGAGACCGCCTCGAGCGGCGTGGCCACGCCCACCCAGCCGGGCACCAACGGCGCGGGCGTGCTCAACCAGGGCTATGTCGAGGTCTCCAACGTCAACGTCGCCGAGGAACTCGTGAGCATGATCGTGACCCAGCGCGCCTACGAGCTCAACTCGCGCGCGATCTCGACCTCCGACCAGATGCTCGGCCGGCTGACCCAGCTGTGAGGCGCACGATGAAGCTCGCCAGGCATTCGATCGTCGTCGGCCTGCTCGCGCTGCTGTCGGGCTGCGCCGCGATCCAGACCACCCCGCCGTCTGCGGTGCATCAGCCGATGAGCGTGCGCCCCGAGGCGATGGCGACCGCGCTGCCCGCCAATGGCGCGATCTACCAGACCGTGCAGGCACGCCCCTTGTTCGAGGACCGGCGCGCGCGCCGCATCGGCGACACGATCACGATCAACCTGGTCGAGCGCAACACCGCGGAGAAGAGCGCCAACGCCAACGCCACCCGCAACGGCAACATGAGCGCCGGCATCGGCCCCATCAACCGCCTGCCCTTGAGCGGCCTGAACGGCCTGGAGCTCGAGGCCGATGCCGAGTCCGACTTCAACGGCAAGGGCGCGGCCGCGGCCAACAACGTCTTCAACGGCACGATCACGGTCACCGTGATCGACGTCTACCCCAACGGCAACCTGCTGGTGTCGGGCGAGAAGATGGTGGCGATCAACCAGGGCAACGAGTTCATCCGCTTCTCGGGCGTGATCAACCCGAACACCGTCACCACCGCCAACACCGTGCAGTCGACCCAGGTGGCGGATGCGCGCATCGAGTACCGCGGCAGCGGCTTCATCGACGAGTCCAACACCATGGGCTGGCTGCAGCGCTTCTTCGTGGCGATCATGCCGTTCTGAGGGCCGCGCCATGTCCTGTCTCGCCTCCCTTCTGCTGCGCGCCGCGGTCGTCTCCCTCGCCGTGCTGATCTTGCATCCGGCGCAGGCGTACGCCGCGGCCGAGCGCATCAAGGACCTCGCCTCGGTGGCCGGCGTGCGCGACAACCAGCTCGTCGGCTACGGGCTGGTCGTCGGCCTGGACGGTTCGGGCGACCAGACCACGCAGACCCCCTTCACCGTGCAGAGCATCGTCAACATGCTCGGCAACCTCGGCGTGAGCCTGCCGCCCGGCACCAACCTGCAGCTCAAGAACGTCGCCGCGGTCATGGTCACCGCCAACCTGCCGGCCTTCGCCCGTCCCGGGCAGGCGATCGACGTCACCGTGTCCTCGATCGGCAACGCCAAGAGCCTGCGCGGCGGCACTCTGGTGATGACGCCGCTCAAGGGTGCCGACGGTCAGGTCTATGCCATTGCCCAGGGCAACATGGCGGTCGGCGGCGCGGGCGCGCAAGGTGGGGGCGCCTCGCTGGTCATCAATCACCTGTCGGCCGGACGCATCCCGGGCGGCGCGACCGTCGAGCGCGCGGTCCCGACCGCACTCGGCCAGGGCGACGCGGTGCTGTTCGAACTCAACGACGCCGACTTCGGCACCGCGCGCCGGGTCGTCGATGCGATCAACCTGGTCTATCCGGGCGCAGCGAGCGCGCTCGACGGGCGCAGCATCCAGGTGCGCGCGCCGACCGACTCCAGCGCGCGCGTCGCCTTCCTCGGCCACATCGAGAACCTCGAGGTCACGCCGGTGCAGCAGGCCGCCAAGGTCATCGTCAACTCGCGCACCGGCTCGGTGGTCATGAACCAGCGCGTGACGCTGCAGAACTGTGCGGTCGCCCACGGCAACCTCACGGTCACGGTCAATATCGAGACCCAGGTCAGCCAGCCGCCGCCGCTCTCGGGCGGACAGACGGTGGTCACCCAGCGCGGCCAGGTCGACGTCGCCCAGGAGGGCGGTGCGCTCTTCAACGTGCGCGGCGGCGCCAACCTCGCCGACGTGGTGAAGGCGCTCAACACCCTGGGCGCCAAGCCGATGGACCTGGTCAGCATCCTGCAGGCCATGAAGGCGGCCGGCGCGCTGCGCGCCGAACTCGAGGTCATCTGAGGAAGTTGCCATGAACAAGGGCGTCCAGCTCAACGCGCTCGATCCCAATTCGCTCGGCGACCTGAAGCGCCTGGCGCGCAGCGAGGGCGGCTCGGACGCGGCCTTGCGCGCCGCGGCCAGGCAGTTCGAGGGGCTCTTCCTGCAGATGGTCATGAAGTCCATGCGTGCGACCACCGGCCAGAACGGCATGATGGACAGCGAGCAGACGCGCTCCTGGCAGGGCATGCTCGACCAGCAGATGGCACTGGAGATGTCGCAGTCGGGCGGCACCGGCCTGTCCGAGATGCTCTACCGCCAGCTTGGCGGCAAGGCTGCGGTGCGGCCCGACGCGGCAGGCGAGGCCGGCAAGACCGGCTTCGACCTTGCCGACGTGCGTCGCCGCCCGGCAATTCCTGCCGTGCTCGCGCGCGATGCGGAAAGTGCTGCCGCCCCGCGCCTTGCCGCCTTGCCGGCCGAGGCGCGCGTGCCCGCGCTGGGCGCCGCCGCGACCGCAGGGGAGTTTTCCGCGCTGTCGGTGTACGAGCGTGCTGCGCTGCAGACCCGCCTCGACGCCGCGGTGCGCAGCGCGCGCGATGCCGGCGGGGCGGTATCGAAGTCCGCGCAGGACTTCGTCACCGAGGTGTGGCCGCACGCGCAGGAAGCCAGCCGCCGCACCGGCATTCCGGCTGAATTCATGGTCGCCCAGGCGGCGCTCGAGACCGGCTGGGGACAGAAGCAGTTGCGTCACGAGGACGGCAGCCCGAGCCACAACCTCTTCAACATCAAGGCCGGGAGTGCGTGGCCGGGGCGTACCGTCGCGCGCGAGGTCACCGAGTACGCCGACGGCCAGGCCTACACCGAGGCTGCGCACTTCCGTTCCTACGGCTCGTATGCCGAGTCCTTCCGCGACTATGCCCAGCTGATGACGCGCAGCCCGCGCTACGCCGGCGTGCTCGGCCAGACCGACGCGGCGGCCTTCGCGCGCGGCCTGCAGGACGCCGGCTACGCCACCGACCCGATGTATGCCGACAAGCTCACCCGCATCATCGGCGGCAATACCTTGCGCAGTGCACTGGCAATGGCGGGCTGAGGACCGGCGGTCGAGGTGCGTATCGAGCGCTGGCAAGGATCTTGCGTGTAGAGGCTCGAACCAGCGCATCAGGGAAACATCATGGCGTCCTTGCTCAATATCGGACTGACCGGGCTCAGCGCCTCCCAGGCCTACCTCAACACCACCAGCCACAACATCGCCAACGCGGCGACGCCGGGCTTCCATCGCCAGACCGTCACCCAGGAAGCGCGCGACCCGCAATACAGCGGCGGCGCCTTCTTCGGCACCGGTACCGGCGTCACCGGCGTGGCGCGCAGTTACAGCCAGCTGCTCGAGGGCCAGGTGCTGAGCGCCGACAGCCGGCGTGCGGAATACGCCGCCTACAGCCAGTTCATCAGCCAGCTCGACAACGTGCTCGCCGACGCCGACACCGGCCTCACGCCCGCGCTCAACGAATTCTTCGGTGCGCTGCAGAACGTCACCTCCAACCCGACCAACGTGGCCGCGCGCCAGGCGCTGCTCTCCAGCGGCGATACCCTGTCGGCGCGCTTCCGCACCCTGGACGGGCGTATCTCGGAGATCGCGGAAGGCGTCGAGACCGAGATGCGCAGCACGCTGGAGAGCATCAACGGCTACGCCGCCGCGATCGCCGAGCTCAACGAGCGCATGGTGATCTCGCGCACCGGCGGCGCCGGTTCGGCCGCCAACGACCTGCTCGACCAGCGCGACCAGGCGATCGCCGAGCTCAACCGCCTCGTCAAGGTGAGCACGGTGGAGCAGCGCGACGGTTCGACGTCGGTCTTCATCGGTTCGGGGCAGAGCCTGGTCATGGGCAATCGCGCCAAGCAGCTCGAATTGGGCGACCAGCTCGACGAGAACGGGCGCTCGATGATCACGGTGCGCGCCAACTCGGGGGTGGTGGAGCCGCTCGCCGAGAGCCTCGTCGGTGGTGGCACGCTCGGCGGCCTGCTGGCGGCGCGCCGCGAGGGCACGGCCTCGGCGCAGCGCAGCCTCGGCTTGCTGGCGACCACGCTGGCGACCGAGTTCAATAGCCAGCACGCGCTCGGCCTCGACCTGGAAGGCCGGCTGGGGGGAGATTTCTTCAGGATCGGCGGGGTGCGCGTCGATCCGTCGGACAGCGGCCTGAGCGTCCGGATCGACCCCGGGCAGGTCTCCTCGCTCACCGGCAGCGACTACTCGCTGCGCTACGACGGCGCGGCCTTCCAGCTCACCGACCTCGCCACGGGCAACGCCGTGCCCGCCGCGCAGATGCAGCTCGTGACCGAGGCGGACGGTTCGACCACCATCCGGGCGCAGGGGCTCGTCTTTACCGGCGCGCGGAGCACCCTGACCGAGCCGGCCTTCGTCTATCCCACCCGTTACACCGCGGGGGCGATCGAGGTGGCGAACCGGGACCCGCGCGCCGTCGCGGCCGCGGCGCCGGTGCTGGCCAGTCCGACCAGGGGCGACGGGAGCTCGCTGCGGATCGAGCAATCCGGGCTGCTCAGCCGCGGCAGTGCGGCGGCCGGCACCGAGCTCGGCCTGCCCGCCCTGAAGTACACCTTCAACGCGGTGGACAAGCGCTTCGAACTCGACGCGGCTGCGCCTGGGGCGGCCGGCTGGCCTGCGACCCTGGCCTACGACCCGGCGACCAGCGCCGCGGGTGAGTCCTTCACGCTGGAGGGGCCCGGAGGCGTCCGGCTCGAGCTCAAGATCTCCGGCACCCCTGCCGCTAACGATGTCATCGCGCTCGCCGACAACAAGGGCGGCGTCGCCGACAACCGCAACGCTGCGCTGCTCGGCGCGCTGCAGACCGACAAGCTCTTGTTCGGCAGCGGCGGCCAGGCCACCGCCACGCTCAACAACGCCTATGCGCAGCTGGTGGCCAAGGTCGGCAGCAAGACGCGCGAGGTGCAGGCCGGCGAACGCACCCAGACCTCGCTGCTCGACCAGGCCAAGGCTTCGCGCGACGCGGTCTCGGGCGTGAACCTGGACGAGGAGGCGGCCAACCTGGTGCGCTTCCAGCAGAGCTACCAGGCTGCGGCCAAGGTGATGGGCGTGGCGCAGCGCCTGTTCGACGAGATACTGGCGATCGCCCGCTGAGGAGAGAGCACACCATGCGCGTATCGACCAACATGATCTACGACCAGGGCGTCATCGCCCTGCAAAAGCAGTCCGCCGCGCTGTTGCACACCGGCCAGCAGATCGCCACCGGCCGCAAGATCCTCACCCCTTCGGACGATCCGGTGGCCTCCGCGCGCGCGCTCGATGTCAGCCAGTCGAAGAGCGTGAACCAGCAGTTCATCACCAACCAGGGCTATGCCGACGATGCGCTCAAGCTGGTCGACGGCCAGCTCGACGGAGCCGGTGAGATCATCCAGTACGCGCGCGAGCGCGTGCTCGCGGCTGGCAATCCCGCACTGTCGCCGTCCGACCGCCAGTCGATCGCCTCCGACCTGCGCAGCCAGTTCGATGCCATGCTGGCGATCGCCAACACGCGCGACGCCAACGGCGACTACCTGTTCGCCGGCTACCGGTCGAACACGCCGCCGTTCGAGAAGACGGTCACTGCCGGCACGCTCGGCAGCGACTACAAGGGCGATCAGGGTTCGCGCACCATGCAGGTTTCGTCCTCCCGCTTCATGCCGATCAGCTTTGGTGGCGAGTCGGTGTTCGGGAGCGAGGGCGACGGGGTGTTCAAGGTGCTGGGCGAGTTCATCTCCGCCCTCGAAGGCGGAGGCGATGTGAGCGGCGCGGTGAGCACGGCGCTGGGCGGTCTCGACGACAGCCTGGACCGCACGCTCACCGTGCGCGCGCAGATCGGCTCGCAGCAGGTCGAGGTCGAGCAACTCGGCTTCATCGGCAGCGATCTCGACCTGCAGTACCAGACCACGCTGTCCAACCTGCAGGACCTCGACTACAACGAGGCGATCTCGCGCCTGACCCAGCAGCGCACCTTCCTCGAAGCCGCCCAGCAGTCCTTCCTCAAGACGACCGGGCTGTCGCTGTTCAACTACCTCAGCTGACCGCCATGCGCCGCGCGCTCCTCGTCCTTGCCGCCTGTTCCGTCCTCGGCTGCGCCAGCGAGCGCGAGGGCACCGGCCTGCTCGACCGCGCCGCCGCGGCCCCAGGGCCGATCGCCGGTGCGGTGGGCGCGGTGTGGATGGCGAGCGAGCTTTCCTACCTCGAGCCGGAATACCTCGCCGGCATGCTGGTGGCCTACGGCATCTACGATCCGCTCGCGCCGACGTGGTCGATCGAGGTCAGCCGCAGCGGCGAAGACCGTGTGCGCATGGACCTGCACATGAAGCGGATGACCACCGGCGGCGACGGCGAGGCACGCCGGGTCTTCCTGCGCAACGCGCGCGAGATCGTGCGTGCGGGCGGTTTCGCCGGCTTCGACGAGCTGAGCTGGGAGGAGGGCATCGAGTCCACCCGGCCTTTCGCCCGCCGCGTCGCCAGCGGCGAGATCCGCCTGGTGCGTTCGCGCACCTTCCCGGAGTTCTGAGCGCGGCCCTCTCAGGGTGTGGGGCGTGGCGCGAGCGCGTCGAGCAGCAGGCCGATGGTGTCGTAGCTGCGCTCGAAGAGGCTTTGCAGCACCGGCGCGAAGTTGCTCATGATCAGCAGCACGCCGATGAAGCCCGCGGTCAGCGTGATCGGAAAGCCCACCGCGAAGAGGTTGAGCTGCGGCGCCGCGCGGGTCAGCACGCCGAGCGCGATGTTGGCCACCAGCAAGACCGCGATCACCGGCAGCGACAGCAGCAGCCCCGCCGAGAACACCGTGATGCCGCTGCGCGCGAGGAAGGCCCAGCCGCCGGCATCCACCGCATCGGTCGCCACCGGCAGCCACTCGAAGCTGCGCACCAGGAGGTCGATCATCAGCAGGTGGCCGTCGATGGCGAGGAAGATCAGGGTCGCGAGCAGGTTGAGGAAGTCGGACAGCACCGCGGTCTGCCCGCCCGCGTCGGGGTCGAAGAAGACCGCGAACGAGAGGCCCATCTGCATCCCGATCAGGGCGCCGGCCATGTCCACCGCAGCGAATACGATGCGCATCACGAAGCCGATGGCGATGCCGATCAGGATCTGCTGCGCGAAGATCGCCAGGCCCAGTCCGCCGCCGGGTGGCACCTGCGGCATCGGCGGCAGGACCGGCAGCACCGCCATCGCCACGCCCAGCCCGATCGCCAGGCGGATGCGCACCGACACGCCACGGTTGGAGAACACCGGCGCCGACGCGAACAGCCCGAGCAGGCGCCCGAGCGGGAACATCAGCGCCGCCAGCCAGGCGTCGAGCTGGGCTGCGGTGACGGAGAGCATGGTGGCGGGGAAGGGCGAGGGGCGGGGAGGAGGCTCAGCCGATCATCGCCGGGATCGACTCGAACAGCCGGCGGATGAAGTCGGTGAGCAGGGTGATCATCCACGGCCCGGCCAGCACCAGGGTCACGAAGATCGCCACCAGCTTGGGCACGAAGGAGAGCGTCATCTCGTTGATCTGGGTGGCGGCCTGAAAGATGCTGATGATCAGGCCGGTGACGAGCGCGGCGAGGAAGAGCGGCGCCGACACCATCAGGGTGACCTCGATGGCCTGGCGGCCGAGCTCGATGACGGTGGTGGGGGTCATGGCGTTTGTCCTCGGGCAGGCGCGGTCACACCGCGAAGCTCTGCACCAGCGAGCCGATCAGCAGCGTCCAGCCGTCGACCAGCACGAACAGCATGATCTTGAAAGGCAGCGACACGATCACCGGCGACATCATCATCATGCCCATGGACATCAGCACCGAGGCCACGACCATGTCGATGATGATGAAGGGGATGAAGACGATGAAGCCGATCTGGAAGGCGGTCTTGAGCTCGGAGGTGACGAAGGCGGGGATCACCACCCGCATCGGCAGGTCCTCGGCCTTGTCCACCGGCGGCAGCTTGGCCAGCCCGGCGAAGAGCGCGAGGTCGGGCTCGCGCACCTGCTTGAGCATGAAGCCCTTCACCGGCACCGAGGCGCGCTCGAGCGCCTCGTCGAACTGGATGCGGCCTTCGGACATGGGCAGATAGGCCTCCGTGTATACGCGCTCGCCGACCGGCGCCATCACGAAGAAGGTGAGGAAGAGGGCGAGGCCCAGCAGCACCTGGTTGGGCGGCGCGGTCTGCGTGCCCATGGCCTGGCGCAGCAGCGAGAACACGATGACGATGCGGGTGAAGCAGGTTGTCATCAGCACCAACGCCGGGATGAAGCTCAGGAGCGTCATCAGCATTAGCGTCTGGATGGTCAGGCTGTAGGTCGTGCCGCCGCCCGCCGCCGGGCTGGTGGTGAGCGCGGGCAGGGCCTGCGCCGTCGCCAGCAGGGGCAGGCCGGCGAGCGCGCAGGCGAGCGCGAGGCGCAGCAGTGCCACGGGGTGGCTCGGGGCGCGGCGCTCAGGCTTCATCGCGGCGTTCCC
Organism: Thauera aminoaromatica S2; assembly: GCF_000310185.1. Lineage (GTDB taxonomy): Bacteria > Pseudomonadota > Gammaproteobacteria > Burkholderiales > Rhodocyclaceae > Thauera > Thauera aminoaromatica. The sequence continues at coordinate 23,739 of NZ_AMXD01000042.1, forward strand.
TGCGTTGCGCAGCCTGGCGCAGCCAGGTGGCGAAGGTCTTGCCGCCCGGCAGGGGCTGGGCCGGCAGGTCGGCGGGCAGCGGCAGGTCGGCGCGCTTGAGTTCGTGCAGGCGCGCGACGCTGCCGGGCGCCACGCCCAGCACCAGCACGTCTTCACCGATCTCGACCAGCACCACGCGCTCGCGCGGGCCGACCGCGGCCGCGCCGAGCACCTTGATCGCCGCGCCGCCGCCGCGCGGGGCGGACAGGCGGCGTAGCAGCCACAGGCAGGCGAACAGCAGGCCGACCACCACCGCCAGGCCGAAGCTCATCTGCACGAGACTGGCGCCGAGTTCGGGCATCGCGCTGCTCAGTTGCGGATCTTCCGCATGCGCTCGGCGGGGGTGATGATGTCGGTGAGGCGGATGCCGAACTTGTCGTTGACCACCACGACCTCGCCCTGGGCGATCAGGGTGCCGTTCACCAGCACATCCATGGGCTCGCCGGCCAGGCCGTCGAGCTCGACCACCGAGCCGTGCGCGAGCTGCAGCAGGTTACGGATCGACAGCTTGGTGCGCCCGAGCTCCACGGTGATCTGCACCGGGATGTCGAGGATCATGTCGAAGTCGTTGAGCGCGCCCGGCTTGCCCGCCGGGGCGCCGAAGTCCTCGAAGAGCTGGCTGGCGGGGCGGGCCTGGTAGGGCGAGTCGCCCATCGCCGCGGCCGCAAGCTCGGCGGCGACCCGATCGGCTTCGCTGTCGCCGCCTTCCTCGGCGGCGGCCTGTTCCTGCATCGCGGCTGCCCAGTCGTCGTCGGTAATCAGGTTCTCGTCAGCCATTCTGGGCTCCCGGAATCATGGGGGGTTCGTTGTCCTCGGCGGTGATGAAGCGCTCCACGCGCAGCGCATAGCGCCCGTTGCGCGTGCCCTGGCGGCATTCGAACACCGGCACGCCGTCGACCTCGGCCTGCAGCACCGGCTGCACCGCGAGCGGGATCACATCGCCGACGCGCATGTCGACGATGTCGCGCAGGCTCACCCGCGCCGTGCCGAACGAGCATGCGAGTTCCACCTCGGCGGTCTGCAACTGACGTGTCAGCAGCTTGATCCAGCGCCGGTCCGAGGTGAGGTGGTCGCTCTGCATCGAGGAATAGAGCAGGTCGCGGATCGGCTCCAGCATCGAGTACGGGAAGCAGATGTGCATCTCCGCCTGCGAGCCGCCGAACTCGACCGAGAGGCTGGTCGACACCACCACCTCGGAGGGCGTCGCGATGTTGGCGAACTGCGAGTTCATCTCCGAGCGGATGAACTCGGGCTGCAGATTGAACACCGGTGCCCAGGCGCGCACGTATTCGGCAAACACGACGTCGAGCATGCCGCGGATGATGCGCTGCTCGGTCGGGGTGAAATCGCGGCCCTCCACGCGGGTGTGGAAGCGCCCGTCGCCGCCGAACATGTTGTCCACCACCAGGAAGACCAGGTTGGGGTCGAACACGACCAGCCCGGTGCCGCGCAGCGGCTTGGCGGTGATCAGGTTGAGATTGGTCGGCACCACCAGGTTGCGCACGAACTCGGCGTACTTCTGCACCTTGATCGGCCCCGCCGACACCTCGGCGTTGCGGTGCATGTAGTTGAACAGGCCGATGCGCAGGTAGCGCGCGAAGCGCTCGTTGATGAGCTCGAGCGTGGGCATGCGCCCGCGCACGATGCGTTCCTGGGTGGCGAGGTTGTAGGGGCGTACGCCCTCGACGCCGGCTTCGTCCGCGACCGGCTCGTCCGACTCGCCGGTGACGCCCCGCAGCAGGGCGTCGACCTCTTCCTGGGAGAGAAAGTCCGCGGACATGGCGGCGATCCCTTACTGGATGATGAAGGAGGTGAACAGCACGGCCTGCACCGGGCCGTTGGGCACCGGCCTGCCGGCGGCGTCGCGCACCGGCTTGAAGCCGAGCGCCTCGTTCACGCTCTCGGTGATCGCCAGCGACAAGGCCTCGCGGCCCTCGACGGTGGCCACCTCGGACGGCAGCTTGCTCGACAGCAGCAGGTTGATGCGGTGGCGGATCTCCGGCATGAAGGCCTTCAGCGTCGGGTCCATGGTCGCGTCGGCCACGCGCATCACGGCGACCACCTGCAGGTAGTGGTCGCCCTCGTCGCGGCGCAGGTTGACCGTGAAGGCGTCGAGCGGGATGAAGGTGGGCGGCTTGGTGAGGTCCACCGTGCCGGTGGTGTGCAGCTGCTGCGCAGCCGGCGCGGCGTGGGCCGCCGGCTCCTCGTGCTCCTTGTCCTTGCCGCCCTTGAGCAGCAGCAGCGCGACGAGCGCGCCGAGCACGAGCACGATCACCACGAGCACGATGATGAGGATCAGGCCGAGCTTGCCCTTCTTCTTGGGGGTCTCGTCGCCTTCCTCGGTCTTTGCCGGCGCCTTGGCCATGCGAATCTCCTGTAGTACGGATTGAATTATCCGGGAGGTCCGCACCCGCCAAAGCGCCGATTAGTGGGGCAAGCCCGCCCCAATTCGCGCGCTTCAGGCGAAGGTGTCGACCATCCCCTGTTGCTGTTTCAGCCACACCCCGGCACCGCCGGTGCCGGCGTGGCCACTCGCGCCCGCCTCGCCGCGCTCGCCACGACCGCCGCTGCCTTCGCGTCCATCGCCCTCGCGGCCCTGGCCGGAGGTGCTCACGTTGGCGTCGCCCAGCAGGATGCCGGCCTGCTGCAGCGCCTCGCGCAGCTGCGGCAGCGCGCGTTCGAGCGCGTCGCGCGCGGCCTGGCTCGAGGCGATGAACTGCGCCGTCGTCTGGTCGCCGGCGAGGTTGATCGACACCTCGAGCTTGCCCATGTTCGGCGGCGTCAGCACGAGTTCGGCCTTGCTCTCGGCACGGCCGAGCATCCAGCGCACCTGATTGCCGACGTCTTCCGCCCAGCCCTGCTCGCCGGCCGGGGTCGCCACCGGCAGCTGCGGCGATGCGGCGTGCGCGGAGGACGCCTGGCGCAGCAGATGTGTCGCGCCATGCGTGTGCGCCAGGCCGGCCGGCAGGTTGCCGTTCGCGTTGCTCGTGCCCGGCACCTCGAGGCCATCCGCCGCGGTGCCGCCTGCACCGGCGCCGCTCGCGCCGCGAGCCGCCATGGTTGCGGCGGCGAACTCGCGGCCCTGGAGCAGGAAGGCCGGCGTGGCGTTGCCATCGGGACCGGTGTTGCCGCCAGCCGTGGCCGACAGATCGGTTTTCGGCAGCAGTGCGGAATTCTGAAGCGACTTGCGCCCGCCGTCCGCAACCAGCTGCAGCGTGCCCGCTTCGGAGCCGGTCGCATCCGCGCCGGAGGGGGCTTCGGCGCGACCGGCGAGCAGTGCGGCAATCGCTGCCGGCAGGCCGGCAAGGGCTGCCGGGTCGGTGGGCGAGCTTGCCGTCGCGGTGACCGTATCGGCAGATGTTGCGTCGGCATCGACCACGGCGCCCGCGGCCAGGGCGGCGAGGCGCGCGGCGTGGCCCGCCTGGCTCGCGACGGCCTGCGGCGAAGCGGCGGCATCGGCTGC
>NZ_AMXD01000043.1 GCF_000310185.1 Thauera aminoaromatica S2
CCCCCCCCCCCGCCGTGTTCGCCCCGCCCGCCTGCCCCTGCGGCTCGCGCAGCAGCGCGGCGGTTTCGAGCTTGCCGAGCACCCACTGCACCTGGTGCGATTCGTAGAACAGCCCGCTCTGCCCGAGCGCCTGGCGCAGCACCGGCACGAGCTGGCTGCCGGCGGTGGGAGGAGCGTCGAGCAGCGGGCGGTTGCCGGCAAGGCTTGCCGGCGAGGGCACCGGCTGGCCGGTGAGCAGAAAGCTGATCAGGCGCCCGGTCTGGCTCAGCGCCGGTTGCGCCGAGGCGCCGGCGGTCGTGGCCGCCTCGCCGCCCACCACGCGCGCGAACACCGTGCGCGGGGTGAGCTGGGTGACCTCGAGCTCGAGCGTGTCGCCGGCCTTGGCCGAGCCGTCGAGCGCCAGCGTCATCTGCTGTCCGGCCACCACGGCGCGGAAGCTGCCGTCGGGCAGGGTGCGCTGCAAGGTGGCGAGGAAGCGCTGGCCGGGCACGAGCTCGGGCAGGCGGGCCTGGATCTCGCGTGCGCGCTGCAGGCCGGGGACTGGCGGCTCGGTCTCGAAGAAGCTCGCTTCGGTGAGCGTGCGCAGGCGGGCGGCGAGGTCGGAGGGGATCATCGCATGCGCTCCATCGGGCCCGGCCGGTCAGGGCGCGTCGGCCTCAGCGCGAGGACGCGCCGTAGGCGTCGCGCAGCGCGCGCTCCTGGCGCCCGGCGGAGAGCAGCTTGCGCACGCTGGAGAGGAAGGGATCGGTGTGGCTGCGGATCTCGGCGTCGAGCGCCAGCAGGCGCGCGATGCCCTCGCGCAGCTCGGCGGCGTCCGCCGGCGGCAGCCTGGCCAGCGCGGCTGCGTCGTCCATTGCGCCCCACGTATTCCCTCGCGCCGCCTCGCGCAGCGCCGCGGCCTCGCGTTCGAGCGCCGAAAGGCGCTCCCAGTCGTTCGCACGCGCCGCCTCGGCCATCGCTTCGTAGCGCTCGAGCAGGGCGGCGAGGGTGGGCAGGGTCAGCATGACGGAAGAGGACTCATCGGGAAGCGGTTCGATCATCGACAACAACGCAGCACGCACCTGTAGGAGCGACACAAGTCGCGATCACCCCCGTCACGAAATGCACTCCGCGCCCACCACCACCGGCGGCGATCCTTCGCCCGGCTCGTCTATCGCACGGGCAGCGGCGATTGGGATTGCGGTTGCTTCACGACTTGCGTCGCTCCTACGAAAAGCAAGAAGCAACAAATGCCGATGCAAGAAATGCGCCTGCCCGCAGCCTCACGCTGCGCTCGGCTGCACCTGGCTGCGGATCTCCGCCCACGCCTCGCGCAGCGTCGCCAGTAAACCTGCCACTTCGTCGAGCGCGGGCTGGCTGTTGTGCAGGTTGGCGTAGAGCAGGCGCTCGCTCATGTAGTCGTAGAGTGCGGCGAGGCGCTGCGCGAGCTCGCCGCCGGCATTCATGTCCAGGCTGACCTTGAGGCCGTTGATGATGATCTCGATCGCCTTGGAGATCGCCGTGCCCTTGCCGGGAATGTCCTGGTTGCCGATCGCGATGCCGGCGGTGCGCACCTGCAGCAGGGCGCCGTCGAACAGCATCAGGATCAGCTTGTGCGGGTCGGCGGTATTGACGCCGGTTTCGACGCTGACCTTTGCGTAGGCGGCGGCGCGGTTACCGAAACCTCCAAACATTTTTTCTTCTCTCCTGGAAACGCTCGTCCGAAGTGTGCGGCTTAGAGGTTGGCGAGTTGCTGGGTCAGGTAAGCGCTGGTTGTGCTCATGCTCGACATGGCGGCATCGAGTGCGGTGAACTGTGCGCTGTAGCGCGCCTGCACCTTTTCGAGCCGCAACTCGAATGCTTCAATGCGGGAATCGAAGGACTTGATCGTGCGATTGATGCCGTCGGTTCGTGACGTCAGCAGGCCATCCGTCGCAAGCATGTCCTTGATGCGGGTTTCCAAGGTCTTGGCAAAGCCATCCACGGTGCCGTTGCCGGCAAAGAGCTCAGCGATCTTCTTCGAGGGGTCGGCAAGGGCTGAAGCAAGCTTGGTGCTGTCGACCGACATGCTCCCGTCCGTCCTGATGCTGATCCCGGCATCGGACAGCATGGTCGCGCCACTCAAGCCCGAGATCGGATTCGAGAAGACGCCGCGAAGCTGGCTCTGGATCGACCGTACGCCGGTGTCGCCGTTCAAGGTGCCGGCCTTCTTGGTCTCGGCGTTGTAGCTGGTCTGACTGCGGATCAGCGAATTGAGCTCGTTGTACGCCTTGGCGAAATCGTCGATCGCCTTCTTGGCCGTCTCGTCGTTGCGGGCCACGGTCATGGTGGTTTCGCTCTCGGTCGGCTTGGCGAGTGTTAGCGTCACGCCCTCGATCGCATCGCTCACCGTGTTGCTGGAACGGGTGATCGCAAGGCCGTCGATGCTGAGCTTCGCGTCCTTGGCCTGCTGGACCGAGACCATGTCGCCAGCAGGTGCCGCGGGGTCGAAGCTGAATTCGCTCAATCCGCCGAAGCCCTCGAGCTTGAAGGCGCTGGCTGCCCCGGTTTCCTTGCTACTGATGACGAGCTGATTGACCGTGCCGTTATTGACGATTTGAGCACTGACCCCGGCATCGGCGGCATTGATCGCATCGCGCAGGTCCTGCAGCGTACCCCCGGCCGCGAGGTTGATCGTCTTCGGCGTGCCTGTGCCGAGGGTAATGTCGATCGAGCCACCACCACTGAGATCGGGTGCGGTTGTGGCGCTCGTGGCAGTGCGCTGCGCGCGGGCGAGCTGGCTGACTTCGATGTTGTAGCTGCCCGTCTGCGCCGAGGCGGTCGAGCTGACCGTGAACGCCTTGGTGTCGCCCGCGCTCGCCGTCGTGGCCGAGAAGGTGCTCGACTTGGTCAGCGCCGTTGCGGCGTCCTGCAGCTTGGACATGGCGCTCTGCAGTTGCCCGAACGCCGAGAGCTTGGATTGATAGCTCTTCTGCTGCTCCTGCAGGCGACTCAGCGGCTGGCGTTCGACCGCCATCAACTGGTTGAGGATGCTGCCGACGTCCAGCCCCGAGCCGACCCCTGCTGCGCTGATTGCCATGTTGCTACCCTCCTGCCGCTCAGGCCTGCTGCTTGAGGAGCAGACCCTTCAGCTTATCGACCGCCTTCGAGATGGCGAGCACTTCTTCGGACGGAATCTGGCGGATGACCTCGTTGGTGTCGGTGTCCATGACCTTGACCACGGTCCTGCCGGAATCCTTGTCGAGCGAGAACTGCAGGCTCTGCGCCATGGGCGCCACCGCCTTCTCGACCTCCTCGAGGGCCTTTTGCACCTCGCCGATGTCGGGAGTGCGCGGATTCTGGTCCTGTGGACTGATGTTCTGCTGGATGATCTCTCCGCGTGCTTCCGCGGCACGGGAGCCGCCGGCGGGCGCATCGGCCTGGTTGCGTGCCGCTTGGGCATCGCGAACCGGCGCGGCGGTCATCGCCTGCATCGACATCGACGCGTTGTTGATGGGTTGGATTGACATGATTCGACCTCCTGATGGGCCAACGGCGCGAAGCGTATTCTACGCTCCGCGCCGATCGGTTCATGACGCTTGCCGAGAATCAGCGGAGCAGGGACAGCACGTTCTGCGGCAGCGAGTTCGCCTGCGCCAGCATCGCGGTACCGGCCTGCTGAAGGATCTGGGTGCGCGACAGGTTCGCGGTTTCGGCGGCGAAGTCGGCGTCCATGATGCGGCCGCGGGCGGCAGCCTGGTTCTCGGAGGCGACCTGGAGGTTCGAGATCACGGACTCGAAGCGAGTCTGCGCTGCACCAAAGGTTGCGCGTTGTTTGACCACCTCGGAAATTGCGAGGTCGATCGCTGCGATGGCCGAGACTGCTGCGTCAGCGTTTGTGCCACTGACCGCGATCGCACTGGCGCCGGTCATCGCTGCGCTCTGGATGTTCGTCGCCGAGACCGCAGTCGCGGAGACGCCAATGGTTTCACCCGTGTTTGCCCCGACCTGGAAGGTGAAGTTCGTGCCGGCAAGGACCGCCTGGTTGTTGAACTTCGTGTCTTTGGTCACACGAAGGATCTCATCCTGAAGCTGCCGGAATTCGAGTTGCAGGTTGTCACGGTCGCCGGAAGTGTTGGTCCCGTTTGCCGACTGGACAGCGAGGTCGCGCATGCGTTGCAGGGAATCACCGATCTTGCCCAGCGCACCTTCGGCCGTCTGAGAGAGCGAGATGGCGTCGCTGGAGTTGCGGATTGCGACGTTCATGCCGCGCACCTGGGAGTTCATGCGTTCGGCGATCGCGAGACCGGCAGCGTCGTCCTTGGCGCTATTCACCCGGAGGCCGGAGGAGAGGCGCTGCAGGGTCGTGCCCAGCGAGCTCTGGGAGGAGGTGAGGTTACGCTGCGCGTTGAGCGAGGCGACGTTGGTGTTGATCGTCTGGGTCATGATTTTTCTCCTGGGATATCAGGTTGGTCATTCACCCGCAGGTTGCGTCGGTTGCCTCGTCGGGTGCGGAGCGTTTGTCGTGCTCTTGAATGCTGTTACGGCAACGGTGCTCTGCTTCTTGAGTGCTTTTTCGATCTTCCGACTGTCGTGCGCTGGATCCGCCGATGTCTTCGGCGCGCGGGGTCGGTCGTGGGCCGATCCTGCGCGCCGTCCGGGGCGCGCAAAGGCTCAGGGACCGTAGGCCTCGAGCCAGTCGGTCGCGTGATCCTCAAGGATGAAGTTGGCGAGGACCCATTCCTGTAGTGCCTTGCCGGCAGCTCGCATGGCTTCGGGTTCGGCCAAGTGCTCGCGGATCGCGGAAATCCACCTCTGGGGCTCGTTCGGCAGGCGGGTCACCGGCGCATCCTGATAAGGGAAGATGTCGGTGCAGATCACCGGCCAACCCATGAAGCCATACTCGAGCAGTCGCAGGTTGCTCTTCGCCTCATTGAAGGCATTCAGCTCGAGTGGCGCGATCGCGAGATCCAGATCGAGCTTGGCGAGTGCCGCGGGATAGGCTTCGAAGTCTCGAACGAAGTCATGAAACTCTCGCACGAAAGGACGGAGAGGGTCGGGGCACATCCCCATGAAGATCCAATCCACTTCTTCCGAAAGGGCCTCGACGACCGGATAGATGATCTCGAGATCACCAAGGTGCTGCTGGGCACCCGCCCATCCCACCCGGGGTTTGCGTCGTGGGAGCGCTGGCGGCCGGGCTCCGTCCCAGATCGCTCTCTCGAGGCAGTTGGGCATGATGCGGATGTCTTCGATCATGCTCGAGCAGAAGTCTGCAAGCGGCTGGGTGCTGACGACCAGTTTGTCGGCCAAGCCCAGCGTTCTCCGCAGGCGGGGGCGGGCATCCTTGTATTGAAACTTGTAGAACGAGTTCTTCTTGGGGACCGCGGTGAACAAGTCATCGATTGTGATGATCCGACGTACCCGAGGGAGGAGATTGGCCAGACTCTGTAGTGTGTTCGTCTGATGGTCGTCGACCGGTTGATGGAAAATGATCGAATCAGGTGCGGTCCGGGCGATCTCGATAGGTGAGAGGACTCGGACGCTCAGATGAGCGGGAGGCTCGCAGATCGCGGTCTGCGCCAACCCGGCACGCGCGATGATGCGCAAGGGCGCGCGAAGACGGTACTCGCCAGCCCCGCCGCTCAATGGGATGCCCAGGATCCGCGAGCGATCGTGGAAATTGGTGTCCCACACGATCGGCGCGATGTGATCCGGCTTGAATGTCTCGACGAGGCTGAGATTCTTATTGTACCCGGGGTCGCTGGCGAGCACGGGGAGCCATCTTTGCAGAATGCCTTCACGCTCGACCTTGCCGGCAATGACGTCTTCGAGCGCACTGGCTATGTCTTTCCGACGCTCGTGGGTCGATACGCCCCCGTAGTGTACAAGCATCGAGTAGGGCGTCCAAACGATCTGGAGGCCTCTTTCCGAAACGCGAAGGCAGAGGTCAAGCGCTCCGTTGAATTGCGGAAAATCGGTTTCGTTGAAGCCGCATAAGTCGTCGAAAAGGGATGCACGAACGAGCAATGCGGAGCCGCTCACCGCCCCCACGTGCTGATCACAGACTGCACGACCCATGTACCCGGGCTCAGTCAATTCCATTTCGCAGTTCCAAGGGGTCGCCGCGAGGCCATTCAGCCCGAGGATCCAGCCGCCATCCTGAATCTTCGCGGTCTCGGCGAAAGCAAGGCGTGGTCCGACAATACCGACCTCCGGGCGCTGCGCGATGCCTAGCATCCTGCCCAGCCACTCCTTCTGAACAACGTGAATATCGTTGTCCAGGAACAGCAGATATTTTCCACTGGCTGCTCCCGCGCCGATGTTTGCTCCCGCGGACCAGTTGAACTTGCCCCTTCTTTCAATTACCGTCATGCGGCCATGCCAGCGCGGATCGCTCGGCAGAGCCTTCAACCATTCAAGCGCATCGGGGTCGCTGGTTTCGTTGTCGACGATCACGAGCTCGTAGTTGGTGTATTGCGTGAGCTCATGCATGCTTTCGAGCAGGGGGCGCAAATATTCTTCGCGATCCCTGGTCTGGATGACGATGCTGACCAACGGATTTTCGGGCCAGAGATAGTCGATGCGGCGGGTGCCGTAAACGATCCCGTCGCTCACCTTCGCCGGTACTCCTTGGCGTTCCAGGTGATCGATTACTGCCGCCTTCTCTGCCTCGGGGGCGATTGCCCGAGTCGACTCGCGGGGGAGATGAACGAGCATCTGGCTTATATGACCGATAGCCCGTGGTCCAACGTGGTCTGATATGCGAAGACTCAGGTCGTATATCTCGGCGCCACGGTGTTCCCCATAGCGCCCGGCAACCAGGAATGCCTCCTTGTTGATCAGGGCGAATGCGCCGATATAATTTTGTGCCCTGAAAAGGTCGAGATCGAAGTCCGGCTTGAACAGCGGTTGGCTCAAGCTCCCATCCGCCTCTCGTGTGTCCTCGTCACAATAAATCAGATGCCACATCGGCCGAGAATTGATGTAATCGGCGAATACTTGCAGAGCCTGGGGCTCCAGGCTCAGGCCCGGATCGATCCGGGCAAGCCATGAGCCGGGCGAGGCCGCTGCAACTTCGTCGATCACGTAGTTGATATGAACGGCGTCCTGCAGAGAAAGCCACTGCAGGTTCGCTGACTCATCCAGGCCTTCGGGTTGGGGCAGGTCGGTCACGACCGTAAGCAGCCAGTCCGGGTATAGCTGCGTGGCCAGACTGTCGAGTGTGTCGGCGAGCAGAGCCTCCTCGCCGCCATGGAGGGTCATGAGCAGGTGAATGCCTGGACGTTTCGTCCATTTGAGCATCATGCGTTCGGCGAGTATCTCCGCATCGATTTCGGCGAATGCCGTGCGGGCGCGCCAATTCGAATAATGTAGCTGGAGGGTATTGTCCTTGGTCGGGCTCTTGTGGGTCTTGGGGCGGCTTTCGGCGACGGCTTGGGTCTTGTCTAGCAGGCGTTCCAGTTCTTCCCAGTACGCTGCCTCGAGACGTCTGTACTTCTGGGTGAGCGAGGGCAATAGGCGACGGGCTTCGGCGAGTGTTTCGGCATCGTCGGAGGTGACCAGTGCGTCCGAGAGTCCGAGGCTGTCGGCGAAGGGTTTGTCCGGATCGGCATAGGGACTGGGCAGTTGGACGACTGGGCATCCGCAAAGACGAGCCTCCATCGAGATGGACGTGTTCTCGAAGCAGTAGACGTGGGTGCTGCGTCGAAACAGTGCAGCGAGTTCCTCATGACTGGTTGGAAAATCCTTGGTGATTACGGTGCACCGGTCCGTCAGTTCGGGAAAAGCTTTGGCTCCTTCGACGTAGCGGCCAAAGTAGATGCACGCGCCTTGCCGGTTGTTGTCGTGGGGATTGTCCACGTTGTTGAAAATCGAGGTGTCCACTGCCGGCATGTGCAGTACGCCCTCATGATGGGGAACGGCTTCGGCTACCTCTGCGTTATGGAGCCAGTAAAGGTCGTCCGGGCTGTAGTTCGGCCTTTCACCCAGCAACCCAGGTCGGTTCAGGATGTAGCGGACCACCACGTTGCAGTCCAAGGGATTGGAGCCGACGATTTCCGGGTAAATGGCGATGGGGTTGAGGCCGGCCTCGAGGTGTTCGTTCTGGATGTCTGGCGTTAGCTGCGGGGTGTGTAGCGCATGGCTGCGGAGAGGCGTCCGGATATAGGCCTCGGCTCCCAGCTGGTTGAGGCTTGCGCAGAGCTGATGCATGACGCGGATGCCGGACGATTTGCGGTCATAGCTGGGGGAGACGATGTAATAAGGGTGGAGCCGTTTGGCGTATAGCCCCGGAATGTGCCTGACGGTGGGCATGAGTGATGTCTCGCTGTATGCGCAGTCTTGTGAAGCCAGTTCAGCCGTCCTCGAGCACGGTCAAGCCGCAGCTCCAGTACTCGGCGGCGAGGCCGAGGTGAGGGCGCCGATTGAAGGTGAGGTTGAAGCCGTAGGCTTCGAAGTGGTAACCCATCGCGGGCTGCTCGGAACTGAGTGCGCCTAGCCAGAGCAGCGGCGGGTAGGAGTCGGTGCGGAGCAGTAGCCCGGGGGCACTGATCAGGGCCGCGCAGGTGTCCACGCCACCCGCCAGCAGGAACTGCTCGGGCAGGGCTGTGACCTGCTCGAGGGCTGCTGGCAGTGAGTATTCGGAAAGGGCGGGAAAGTAGATCCCGACCAACTCGCTCCGGCTCATGGCAGCCACCAAACGCGCATGCCGAGATTCCGGCTGGATTCCCGTGCGCCCTTCCAGGCCACCACGGTGGTGATTGGCGAAGCGGTAGTCCGGGTAGGTGCCTTCAAAGGCTTCACGGACCGCGGGAAGGAATCGGTGATCCAGGCTTTGTCCCATGTCGTCGATGGTGAGGCGCGGCAGGATGAAGGGTACCGCTACACCGTGGGCAATTGCCGCCGTTCGTGGATCGGATTCCAGGCGGCTCAGAATGCTCGCCGCACGAGCCTCGAAGGCGGCGGCGTCCAGCGTTGTTCCGGCTCCGAGACACGAAAGCAGCCGGGCGTGGCTGGCGACGTAGTCGATTTTGGGCTGCAGCAGGGTGAAGTAGCGGCGGCTGCGCGGATGGGCTGGAGACCGGGCAGCGCCCGGCACGCAGCGCCCGAAGTCGTCGAAGAGGGGCATGTCGGATACTTCGGCCATGATCTAGTCGTCCAGCAGAGAGTCGTTATCGGAGAAGCCTTGCCCCCACGGTAGGGGCAGATGGGTAACCCCCTTGGTCTTTTCCGTGTGAATCCGGATGAATTTGGGGTCCTCCCCGATCAGGCAGTCTGGACGATGTGGGCCAAGCCAGGGATTTCGCATGCCACGGGCCAATACTTCCTTGAGTGGCGTCTCACGTAGATTACCCAAGGAGAAGTCGATATACGGGCAGGGTGTGACCTCCGCTGTTGAGGTTACCGTGATGATGCCTTTGACGGTGATGCAGCCCTTGTATGAGCCATACGAGGGTGTCATATGCGTGAAAACCGGGTAATCCTTTTCGAGTTCCCGCACGATGTCCGCGTCTTCCTTGGTGATGACGAATTCGGGATGCTCGGTGCAGGAGCCTGTGGGTTTGGCGTAGGACACATAGAGGCCGATTCCTTTGCGCTTGGCGAACTCGCACATGGACCGGAACTCTTCGGTCCTGCCGCGCCCACGGACCAGAACGGTGGACAGGATGAGGTTCAGGCCCGCCTCGAGCGAGGCATCTATGGCGCGCATGACTCGCTTGTAGGAGCCGGGCTTGTTGCGGAAGGTGTCGTGCTCTGCCTCGATCATGCTGTCCAGGGACAACTGAACCTTTTCCACACCGATGGATTTCAGGTGGCGGGCGCGCTCGAGGTCGAGGAACCACCCGTTGGTGTCGGTGATGATGTAATGGCGGTCCGGATCGATGGCGGCCACGACTTCATCGAAATCCTTCATGACCAGGGGTTCCCCGCCGGTGATCACGAAGCGCGCCAAGCCCAGTTCGTCGGCTTCCCGAGACAGGCGACGAATGTCTTCCAGATCGATCTTGCGACGCTCGTCCTTGATCTTGAAGACTTTCTCGATGTGCCGGTCCATGTAGTACTCGGCAGAGCAGTGTGTGCACTGGAAGTTGCAGAGGTAGCTCTTCTCGAGCCTGATGATGGGGCTGATCTCTCCCCGCTCCTCCATGGCTGCGATGTTGCGCAGTTTCTCGGCGATGTAGGGCTTTCGAGTGGCGAGGTCGTTACGCTTGGCGGCCTCGCTGGCCGTGAGCCCGCTGGGCTCGGCTTCGGGAATGGTCATGATGAGACTCGTAGGGTTCAAAGGCGAGCCAACTGCTGGATCAGCGCGTCGTGCTTGCCTTCGCAAGTGAACAGGAAGTTGGTCGCCACGGTGTCGCCGGTGATTTCCGTGCAGGGGTGGAGGCCCGATGATTCGATGGCCCAAGCCTGGTAGCCGAGTTCCTGCATGATCTCGAGCACCTCGTTCGGGTGGTAACCGAAGTTGGCGCTCCATTTGCGGAGCAATTCGAGGAATACGACAGGCTGGCATTCCTGCAGGGTGGCCAAGGCACCCCGGACCACCGAGAGCTCTCCGCCTTCCACATCGCATTTAATGAGATCAGGGCGGATACCTTGGCGGCTGCAGTACAGATCGAGAGTGGTGCACCGGATTTCTTCCGGTTGCACACCGGTGAAGCCCCGGTTGTCACGCACAGAGCTGGCGCCGGTTTCGGCGGGGTGGAAATACAGGGTGTCGGTACCCTCTTGGTCCTGCAGGGCCAACTGCTCAGTGACCACGCTGGTGATACCGTTCAGGGCCAGGTTGGCCAACAGGCGGGCATGGATGCGCGCCGCGGGTTCGAAGGCGTAGATCCGGGCTTCGCCGGCCACGCGTGCGAAGTGCAGGCTGTACCAGCCCACGTTGGCGCCGATGTCGAGGATAACCCGCGATTGCTGGGCGGCGGCGAGCAAAGCCCTGCGTTCCAACCGCTCGGCATCTCCGAAGGCCAGGATCCCGGTGCCGAGAGAGTTGGCTTCCTCCGGGTAAAGCATCAACTCGAGGTCGTGGTCGACAGTCCGGATGCGCAGCCCGTCCGTGCCCACGATGATTTCCCGGATCTGGGTACCCTTCAGGGCGTCCTGGAACTCGACGAGGGACTGCGTAAGGGCATACACGGCACCGAGGAAATAGGGCTTTGGCAGGGTGCCAGCCTGGTAGGCATTCCTGAGCTGAATGATGCTGGTCACTGCGGGCGACTCCCGAGGGGCTGTTCGGCGGGGTGTGCTGCACCGTCCCGGTGACCTGGAAAGCCGGTGCTGCTGACGATTCCCGTCATCGATGCGCGGGCATTCCTGCCTGCTTGCGAGATGAACGCGAAGCGGTGTGGAGTGTGCTCATGAGGTTGTCGAAACATGGGCCATTCGATCTGAAGTTATTGGCAATAGCGGCACAAAAGACGCTCTCTTGAGAAGAGCCGCAGTGGGCTTTCCGCGGGGCTTGCGCATTGTAGGCCGTCTGCTCTCGGCTAGGATCTCGCCCCGTTTGCCGGCGACCTGGGCAGGGCCGTGGTATCGTCGCAGCCGTCGCATGCAGGGTCCTGGCCGGGATCCATGACGTGCCTCGTCCGTTGCCGATTGTGCGGTCACTCCATCATGTTCGACCCTTCCCATCCGGTTGTTCGCGAAGACATCCATGCCATCCTTGCCGAGCGCTTGCCCTGGGAGCGCCTGGCAGGGCGTCATGTGTTCGTGACCGGCGCCAGCGGCATGTTGGGGGGATACCTGACGCTGAGCCTCGCCGCTTTGCATCGGAAGCTCGACGATCCGCCCAAGCTAAGCCTGCTGGCCAGAGACGCGGCGCGCCTGCGAGCGCGCCTGGGTTCAGTTCTCGATCCGGCCCGCTGCGAGATTCTCGAAGGTGACTTGAACGCGCTGCCCATGCCGCGCTTCGGCGTGCCCGACGTAGTGATCCACGCTGCGAGTCCCGCGTCACCACGCGATTACGCAACCGATCCGGTGGGCGTGATCCGGGCCAATGCGGTGGGCACCCTGGCCTTGCTGGATCGATTCGGGCGAGATCGTCCCATTGCCTTCCTGATGCTGGGCTCTGCCGTGTACGGTTCCACCGAGAATGAGGGGGCGGTGCACGAGGAGAGCTTCGGTGCCGTCCCCACGCTCGATCCCCGCAACTGTTACATCGAGAGCAAGCGACTGGCGGAGACTCTGCTGGCCTGCTGGAGGGTCCAATATGGCCTCGAGTTTGGGATCGGGCGGATCTTCCATACGTTTGGGCCGGGTTTGAATCTGGCAGATGGACGCATTTTCTCGGATGTGTTGAAAGCTGCACGAGATCGTCAGCCTATTGTTTTGACCAGCGACGGCAGTGCGTTGCGCGCCTTCTGCTATCTTGCCGACACCGTATCGGGGCTCCTCCACATCTTGCTGAAGGGAGACGGAGCGAGCGCCTACAACGTGGGAAATCCCACAAACGAGTTGTCGATCCGGGATTTCGCCACCCTGGCGTCACGGCTGATCGACCCACCACTAGCCCTGACCTTCGGAGAGGCCGATCCCCAGGCCTACTTGCCTGCCAAGACGTCCCGTGGCTTGCCCGACACTCGTCGGCTGCAGGCTCTGGGCTGGCAGTCCCGCACGAGTGTGGAGGAAGCGTTGGCCCGCAGCTATCGGAGTCTGTTCGGGAGAGAGCGTGTCCATGATGATCCACGCAGGGTTCAGGCTGGGCAGGGAGCTTCCAAGAAGCGGCTGTAGATCCGGTGCTGCAGGATCAGATCGTGGGGCGCTCCGATGTGCCACTGCCAGTCGCCAGCGCGGGGCGCCTCAGGTTTGAATCGCCCTGCCTCGTCGAGAGGGATTCGTAGGGTGCACGCATACAGCAGCGAAATGAAATGGCCGCGGATGTCCCGGGTTGGATGGGTGATTTCCGCCATGTGAAGCGGCACGGGCTCGAAGTCCACCTCCACTCCCAGTTCGCCCAATGCAACGGCGGCAATGCGACTGCCAATACTCTCCTTGAAGCGGATGATCCCGCCCGGGAGATGCCAACCAGGGCCATAGAAACGATCGTGTCGCCAGGTCAAGAGATTTCGACCGGCTGAGTCCTTGATCAGCAGATCAACGTTGATCATGGGGGTAAGGCTGCTGACCAGCAGGAACAGGTCCTCGGGCAGGTCCCGGCTGGCTGAGTCGAGGGACTCGCGGATCGTCGTGATGGCGACCTGGAGGGCTTCGGGGGAGACGGCAGGGTGACTCATGGGGTGAGATCTCGTGCCACCGCGCAGAGGCCGGAGTCCCGCAATACCGCCACTTCGAAGCGGGTACCGAAGCGCTCGGCGATGAGCTTGGCAACTTCGTCCGAGTAGCTGGCGGCGAGGACAATCACGGCATCGACCTCGCCTTCGTCGAGACGCTCTGGCGCCACGATGGGCAGGTGAGTGGCGGGCGTGAAGCGCCCCTGCTTGAAGGGCGCGGAGTCCAGCACGTAGCGGATTCGCGGAGCAATGCCCAGCAGGCTGATCAGGGCCAGGGCCTGGTGGCCGGCACCCCAAATCGCGACGCGCCCCGTGTCGAAGCGATCCAGGAATGCGTCAAAGGAGGCTTGGAGGTCGGCCCGGGCATGGTGCAGCGCGGACAGATCGAGCGGAGAGCGCTTTCTCACCGTGGCGGAAAGAACGTAGCCATGCCATTCCGAGCTGCATTCGAGGACTTCGAGGCCATTACCTTCCAACAGGTGTGTCAGGCTCTGCCGGGTGAAATAGTAAAGGTGGTCGGGAATGAACTCTGCGAATAGACGCATGCGCAGGATCATTTCGAAATCGGGGACCTCGACCAGACCGATGGCGCCCGGCTTGAGATTGGCGACGATGCCACGAAGGGTGAGGTGGGCCGTCGGGATGTGCTCGAGGAAGTTGAGGATCGCGAAACCGTCGAAGGGGCCGTCGGCGAGCCGGGTGTCCGGGCCGTCGATGAAGCCTTCATTTACCCGCAGGCCGGCGGCGCGGCAGGCGTCCACCGAGGCGGGCAGGTGTTCGATGCCGGTGGCGTCGGCGCCGGCATCGCGCAGCAGGCTGAGGTATTCGCCGCGGCCGCAGCCCACCTCGAGCACCTTGCGGTCGGTGAGGTCGTGCTGGCGCAGCCAGCGGCCGAACTGGGCGAGCCGATAGGCGCGCATCTCGGCCGAGATGCCGGCGGCGCGGATCACGTCGCGCCAGTAGGGCACGGGCTCGGTGGCGAGCTGGACCGTGCCGCAGCCGCTGCACTGGTGGAGCGCCAGCGTCACGCCCCGGTCCGTGGCGAGCTGATCGGGGGTGGGCAGCCCTTGGGCGGCGGCCGGCATGTCGTGCTGGACGAGCAGGGGCTGCGCGAAGAGGGCTTGGCCGCACAGGCGGCAGAGGGCGGGCATTGTCAGGCGGGCCGCGGGGCGTCGAGCGAAGCAGGCAGGAGCGGCACGATCATCTCGGCCTCGAGGGTTTCCAGGGGCAGCAGGGGGCTCATGTCCTCCAGCGGCATTGAAATGATGGAGCCGTCCGCCCGGGGAATGGCGGCGCACTTGGGCTGCAGGCTCTCTTCCGGAATCAGGCGTACGTCGATGAGGCAGGGGCGCGGCAGCGCCTGGGCGCGGGCCAGCGCGGCGGCGAGTTCGGCGCAGTCGTCGATGCGCAGGTACGGCAGACCATACACTGCGGCGAGTTTTTCGAGATCGGGCATGAATAGCCCCGAGGCCGGGCCGCTGCCCACGTAGCGCCCATTGAAGTAGTTGCGCTGGGTGTTGCGAATGGAGGCGTAGCCGCCGTTGTTCATGATGAACAGGCAGATCGGCAGCTGCAGACCGGTGAGGGTGGCAAGCTCCTGCAGGTTGAGCTGCAGACTGCCATCCGATTCCACGGCCAGCATGGGCTTGCGGTCGTTGCCGAGGCAGGCGCCGATCGCTGCCGGCAGACCGTAGCCCATCGCGCCGAGGCCGGAGGTGAGGAAGGTGCGCTGGCCCCGTTTGTTGCGAAAACCAGCGTAGAAGAACTCCACTGCCAGGCCGGAGCTGCCGGTGGCAATAAGAGTGTCGGCCGGCGCAGCATCTGACAGGGCCTCGACGAAGTGGGCGTGGCCGATGGGGCCGGAAGGCGGGAAGACGCGGCCCTCGTTCTGCGTGTAGCGGGCCTTCCAGCGGGTGCAGCGGGCGCGCCAGTCGGTGGTGTCGCCGGGTATGGCGGCGGCCAGCAGGGTTTGGATGAAGTCGCCGGCGTCCATCGCCAGGGGTTGGTCGATGGCCATCGCGGTCTTGTCGGCCAGCTCGTTGGCGTCCACGTCCACCACCACCTTGAGCGCGGCGCGGGCGAAGCCTTTGGGGTTGTAGGCGGTGACGATCATGTCGAGGCGGGCGCCGATGCTGATCAGCAGGTCGCAGTTCTGCACCGCGAAGTTCGCAGCGCGGGCGGCGACCACGCCGGGGCGACCGATGTTGAGCGGATGATCGTAGGGCAGCAGGTCGAGCGCGTTCCAGGTGAGCACGGCGGGCACCTGGAGGTGATCCACGAGTTGGCGGAAGGCGTCGGCGGCACCGGCGAGGCGCACGCCGTGGCCGGCGAGAATGAGCGGGCGCTTGGCCTCGGCGAGCATCGTCAGCACCGGGGTGAGATCGGGCATCGGTGCGGTGGCGTCGGCCGGCGGCGTCCAGCCGGGCAGGGTGGCCGGGTCGATGGGCGCGGCCTGCACGTCGAGGGGCACGTCGATCCACACCGGGCCGGGGCGGCCGGTCTTCATGAGGTGCAGGGCTTTTTCGAGATGGACGCGCACCGACTGTGGGTCGTCCAGCGTCACGGCGTACTTGGTGATCGGACTGACGATGGGGACGATGTCCACCTCCTGCACGCCGCCCTGGCGGATCGGGCGGCCGCCCAGGCGGTCGGGGCGCTTGGCCTGGCCGGAGAGCACCAGCATCGGCACCGAGTCGATCCACGCGCCGGCCACCGGGGTGATGGCATTGGTGGCGCCGGGGCCGGTGGTAACCATCGCCACGCCGAAACCCGGGTTGCCGGCGTTGCCGGTCCGGCCGGCGGCTTCGGCGGCGATGGCGGCAGCCTGCTCATGGTGGCAGGGCACGGCGTTCACGCGGGGTTCACAGGCGAGGGCGTCGTTGAGGTACATGGCACCGCCGCCGGGCAGCATGAAGATGTGGTGGATGCCCTCGTCGGCAAGGCGGGCGAGCAGCCAGTCGGCAACGCGGATGGTCATCTGCTTACATCCAGTAGGTGAGCCAGGTCTTGCGGCTGACGTTGGCCGCGATCGCCGGGTCCGTGTAGTAGGAGTCGTACTTGTCGTGGGTGGAGGAGATTTCCTCGAACACCACACCTTCGGTGGTCTTGAAGGTGTGCTTCACGCCGCGCCCCACGGTGATCACGTCACCGGCCCTGGCGTCGCGGGCTTCGCCGTCGAGCCAGATCGTGAGGCTGCCGTGCAGGACGACGAAGGTTTCTTCCTTCTTCTGATGGTACTGCTCGGGGTGGGTCTGGCCGGGGAGCATCACCAGCAGCTTCTTGCAGTATTCGCGATTGACGACGGTGACCATCGTCAGGCCGAACTCATCGAAGCGCTCCAGCCCGTAGTGGTGGGAAATTTCCAGATCGGACTTGCCTGGCACGACGACGTTGCCGGCCTTGAGCAGCGCCTTGACGGCGGTGACGATCTCCAGCACCTGGCCGCGCAGCTGGGTCTCGCCCACTTGCGAGTGGCGTACCGGCTGGCCGGCAGGGATCGCCTCGCGGGTGACGAAGCGGGCGTACTTCGACCACTCGTTGGCGGTGACTTGGCCCTCCACCGGCGGGAAGGCGAACTCGACCATGTCGGCGGAAAGTTCGGTGGCGGCGGGCACGTCGCGGGTGGTGAACACGCCACGGCGAAGGGAATGCAGGCTGCTCCGCTCGCTGGCGGAGGGCTGGTAGCGTTCGCGGCTGCCGCAGATGGCCTGGGCGCGGCGGCAGGCTTCTAGCCAGGCGCGGATCTGCGCCGGGTTGGCCGAGTACGCGTTGGCGGCGTACCTGTCGTTGGGCAGCACCACATGCTTCTCGAAAACGCTGGCGCCCTTGGCGAGGGCGAGGCCCACGGCGAAGGTATTGTCTGGTGACTCGTGGGTGGAATAGCCGACCCGTACGTCGGGATAGCGGGTGCGCAGCAGCTCGATCTGGTTGACCTGCAGGGCCTCGTCGGGTGTGGGATATTCGGCGACGCAGTGCATCAAGGTGAGGTCCTTGCCCCGGTGCAGGAAGAAGCTCGTCACGTTGTCGATCTCGTCGAGCGTGGCACCTGCAGTGGAGGCGATCACTGGCTTGTCGGCCTGGGCAATGCGTTCGAGCAGCGGCCAGTCGGTGAAGGAACAGCTGGCGATCTTGATGGTGTGGATGCCGTGCTCCTCGATGCGGGCCACGGAGGCCTCATCGAAGGGCGTGCATACGGTGATGAAGCCTTGGGCCTCCATCTCGGCCACCAAGGCGCGGAAGGCGTCGTCGGATAGTCGGGTTTCCTCGAAGCGTTTGACATATTTGATGTCGTCATGGCCGCGGGCGGATGCGTGGATGAAGGTGTCCAGGTCGCGGTACTGGAGCTTGAAGGCGAAATCGAAGTCGTCTTCGAAGCCGTGGCAGGCCTCGCGGATCGCTCGGATGGTGGCGATGCCGTGGGGTAGGTCGCCCATGTGGTTGTTGGCCATTTCGAAGACCATCAGGGGCTTGGTCATAGGTCGACTCCGAGGAAGGTGCGGATGTGGCTGGCGGCGTAGTCGAGCTGGGTTTCGGTGAGGCCAGGCCACACCCCAATCCAGAAGGTATCCCGCATGATGCGGTCGGCCACCGGCAGGTCGCCGACGACACGGACGTCGCGCCCGCTCATTGAGGGTTGGCGGACGAGATTGCCTGCGAACAGCAATCGCGTGCCGATCTTGTGCTGATCGAGGTATTCGAGCAGATCCACCCGGTTGATGCCGGCCTCCTCTCGCAGGGTCACCGGAAACCCGAACCAGGATGGATCGCTCCCGGGGCTAGCCTCCGGCAGGATCAGGAAATCCTCAACGTCCGCCAACGCCGCGCTCAGATGCGCGAAGTTGCGCTTGCGTGCTTCGATGAAGCCTTCCAGCCGATCGAGCTGGGCCAGCCCGCAGGCGGCCTGCATGTCGGTGATCTTGAGGTTGTAGCCGATGTGGCTGTAGGTGTATTTGTGGTCGTAGCCGGCCGGCAGGCTGCCAAGTTGCCAGCCGAAGCGCTTGCCGCAGGTGTTGTCGCAACCGGGCTTGCACCAGCAGTCGCGGCCCCAGTCGCGAAAGGATTCGGCGATCTGCCGCAGCTGCGGGTCATTGGTGAGCACCGCGCCGCCTTCGCCCATGGTGATATGGTGCGCCGGGTAGAAGGAAAGCGTGGCGAGGTGGCCGAAGGTGCCGACCTTGCGACCCTTCCAGGTGGAGCCGAGCGCATCGCAGCAGTCCTCGATCAGCCATAGCCCATGCTGCTCGGCGAACGCGCACACTGCATCGAGGTCGATAGGATTGCCCAGCGTGTGGGCGATCATGATGGCCTTGGTCCGCGGCGACAGGGCGGCTTCGAGCATCGTCACGTCGATGTTGTAGGTTGGCAGGCATACATCGACGAAGACGGGAACGGCGCCGTTCTGCAGGATCGGATTCACCGTAGTGGGAAAGCCCGCCGCCACCGTGATCACCTCGTCTCCGGGGCGGATTGCCCGATCGCCGAGCGTGGGCGAGGTGAGGGCTGAGAATGCCACCAGGTTAGCCGAGGATCCGGAATTTACGGTGAGGGCGAAGCGCGTGCCGACGAAGCTTGCCAGGCGTTTCTCGAAGGCGTCGTTGAAGCGACCGGTGGTCAGCCAGGCGTCGAGCGCGGCGTCGATCATCGCGTCCTTCTCGGCGTCGCCGACGACCTTGCCCGATGCGGGGACGGGGTCGATGCCCGCGCGCCAGGCCTGCGCGGCGTTTGTCGGGCGGGCCGGGCGGACGATGACTTCGAGTGGCTGACCGGCCATCTCGGGCAGGTCGAGCAATAGCTTGCCGTCAGCATCGGGCGTGAGGGTCTTGCGGATCAGGCTCATGAGCTGGCTGTGAATGCGGAGATTTCGTCGAGAGTGTATCGATGCATATCGGCACCGGCACGCCAGGCTTGATACCAGGCGAGGCTGCGGGTGACTGCGTCTTCCGCTTGCCAGCGAGGCCGCCAGCCCAGCCGGACGCGGGCCTTGGTGCAGTCCAGCTTGAGGGTGTGCGCCTCATGGATCCGCGGCTCGCCGGATGGCTGCCAGTCGGCACCGGCGCCCCAGCCGGCGGCAAGCATCTCCACGATCCACGCGACTGTACGCGCGTCGGTTTCGTCGGGCCCAAAGTTCCAGCCCTCGGCGAAGGCCTCTCCATGCTCGACGAGGTGCTGGGCCAAGAGCAGATAACCCGCCAAGGGCTCCAGCACGTGTTGCCAGGGCCGGATCGCGTCAGGATTGCGCAGAACAACGGCTTCGTTGCGTGCAAAGGCCGCCAGGACGTCGGGCACCAGACGACTGGGGGTCCAGTCTCCGCCTCCGATCACGTTGCCGGCCCGAGCGCTGGCGAGGGCAACGCCGCGAGCGGCGAGGAAGGAGCGACGGTACGACGCGACGACGAGTTCAGTGCAGCCCTTGCTGGCCGAATACGGGTCGTATCCGCCCATCGGATCCGTCTCACGATAGCCCCAGAGTTGCTCCCGGTTTTCGTAGCACTTGTCGCTGCTGACCACGACGACGGCTTTCAGGTCGGGCTGGTGCCGACAGGCCTCGAGCAGATTCACGGTGCCCATGGCGTTGGTCGAGAAGGTCTCGACAGGTTCGGCGTACGAGTAGGGCACGAGCGGTTGCGCGGCGAGATGAAGCACGATCTCCGGCCTTGCTGCCGCGAGTGCCTGTCTCAACCTTTCATAGTCCCGCACATCGCCGAGCACGGAGTGCATGCCGCGCTCGACATCTGCGACATGGAACAAGGCCGGCGCGGCGGCGGGCGGCAATGCGAAGCCGCAAACATCCGCCCCCATGCTCTGCAGCCACAGGCTGAGCCAACCGCCCTTGAAGCCGGTATGACCCGTGACGAAGACGCGGCGCCCCCGCCAGAAAGCAGGGCTCACCAGGTTTTCCATGGTGCCTCGCCGCGCTGCCAAAGATCCTCGAGCATGATCTTGTCGCGCAGGTTGTCCATCGGTCGCCAGAAACCGGTATGCCGGTAGGCTGCAAGTTGCTGATCGGCGATCAGCTTCTTGAGCACGGATCCTTCGAAAACCGTCTGGTCGCCCTCGGTGATGTAGTCGAGCACCTCGGGCGAGAGGACGAAGTACCCGCCATTGATAAAGCCGCCGTCGCCCAGAGGTTTTTCGACGAAAGCGTCGACGTCGTCGCCTTTCAACTCCAGTGCGCCGAAGCGGCCGGGTGGCTGTACGGCCGCGACCGTGGCCAGCTTGCCGTGGGCCTTGTGGAAGTCGATCTCCGCGCCGAGGTCGATGTCTGCCACGCCGTCGCCATACGTGAAGCAGAACGCCTCCTCGTTCCGCAGGTACTTGGCGACGCGGGCCAGTCGTCCGCCTGTCTGCGTGTTCTCGCCGGTGTCCACGAGCGTCACGCGCCAAGGCTCGGCATGGCGCTCGTGAATCTCCATGCTGTTGTCGGACATGTCGAAGGTCACATCCGACATGTGGAGGAAGTAATTGGCGAAGTATTCCTTGATGACATAGCCCATGTAGCCGCAGCAGATCACGAAGTCATGGATTCCGTGGCTGGAATAGGACTTCATGATGTGCCAGAGGATCGGACGGCCGCCGATATTCACCATCGGTTTGGGGCGATTGACGGTTTCTTCGCTGATTCGGGTGCCCAAGCCACCCGCGAGGATCACGGCTTTCATCAGAGGTTCTTCGTGTTGGATCCGGTCGCATGATACCGCCCGAGTCGAGACTGATCGCCCCGAATAGAGGGGGTCCGCGCGGTCTGTTCTGGTGAAGTGCATCGACCACAGTCGGTTCTCGACAAGCGATGACGGAGAAAGAGTGGTTGAGTGGTTGGGGGCAAGGCTTTCATTTGCGCGCACATGATTTCCCACCCGTCAGCACCCCACCCGATCCGTCCTTTCCGCGTTCCGTGATTCCAGCGCCCGCACCAGAACCTCCACCGCCCGATGCGTGGGCAGTTCTGTTCCCGTCCGCGCGGCCATGCGCAGCAGTGCGCCGGTGATCGCGTCGATCTCGGTGCGCCGGCCGGCGAGCAGGTCCTGCAGCATGCTCGCCCGGTTGGCCGCGGTGGCGCGGGCGACCGCGTGCACGCGTGCGAGGGCGGCGGCCTCGTCGAGCTCGAGGCCGTGCGCGTGCAGTACCGGCAGGGCCTCGCGCACCAGGGTGTCGAGCAGCACGCGGTGCGGCGGATCGAGCAGGGCGCCGTTGGGTACGCGGAAGAGCGCGGCGAGCGGGTTGATGGCGACATTGACCAGCAGCTTGGCGAGGCGGGCATGCGCGATGTCGGGTTCGACGCGCGCACGCAGGCCCGCGCGCACGAGCAGCTCTGCGACCGCCTCGAAGCCGGGGGGCACCAGGGTCTCGCCCGCACCCGCGGGGTGCACCCGCTCGCCGTGGTCGTCCCGCTCGCGGTAGGCGCCCTCGGTGGTGATGCCCTGGTCGACGTGGCGCGCCGCGCAGTGCGCGCGCAGCAGCTCGCCGGTGAGGCCGTTCTGCAGCGAGAGCACACCCAGCGGACGCATGCGCGCGGCGGTGGACGCGGCGGCGGCGGTGTCGCCCGCCTTCACCAGCACGATCACCCAGTCCGCCTCCGGGGCCCGCTCGGCGGCGAAGGCGTTCGGATGGAAGAGGTGTCCGCCCACCTCGACGCCGGCGTTCAGGCGCGCGGCTCCGGCGGCGTCGCGCGCGATCAGCGCGACCGGCGCAATGCCGTCGACGCGCGCAGCGAAGTGCAGGCCGAGCGCGCCGGGGCCGATGATCGCGAGCGGAAAGCGGCCGCTTGCCGGGCGCGCGACCGCGCCGGATCGCGCTTCGGCGTGCGCCTGGGAGGGAGAGGGGGCGACCGGCAGGGAGGGGGGCTCTTTCATCGCAGCGGAGATCCTGGCAGGGAGTCTTGCAGGCCGCAGGGGCGTCGCTCGCCTGCGGCCGGCGCCTGCTCCGGAGGTGCCATTCCGAAGCAGGGCGGGCAGGGATTGTGGAGCATCCGGAGCGGACTGTGCGCCTGCGTTGCGCACAAATGCCCGGAACAGGCCGCGTTTTCGGGGGGTGGCACAGCGTTTGCGCAGCCCGCCTTCGATCCGGCCGCCGGGCGGGCGGATCGAAGGCATCCACACCATCCGAGGGGACATCCATGCAAAACAAGCTTTCCAGCCACCGCCGCACCCGACCCGCCACCACCGCCCTGCTGCCGTCGGCGCTCGGCGCCGCGCTGCTCGCGCTCGCCGCCACGCCGGCCCAGGCGATCGGATTTTCGCAGGGCGACGCCACGCTCGACATCAACGGCACGGTCAACGGCTTCTATTCTCATCGGACCGAGGAGCGCGCGGGCGTCAAGACCACCGACTCCGCGCTCACCAACGGCTTGCTGCCGGGCTGGATCAACTTCGTGTTCACCACCAAGGTGGAGGGCCTGGACATCAAGGCTCACGTCGGCTTCGCGCCCGGCATCAACGACAAGTCGGACGTGGTGGGCCTGCCCAGCGACCCCAGCTGCGGCGGTTCCACCGGCTGCGACAGCCCCTTCACCCAGATCGACACCCGCAACCTGTATTTCCAGTTCGGCAACACCGAGTGGGGCACGGTCAAGTTCGGCCGCGACATCGGCCTCTTCGGGCAGAAGGTCATCCTGTCCGACATGACGCTCCTCGGCCTCGGTGGCAACAGCTACGCGTCGACGCCCTTCAACACCACCTTCGGCATGATCGGCCACGGCTACATGTACACCGGCTTCCAGCCCCAGATCACCTACACCACGCCGGCCTTCGGCGGCTTCTCGGCGTCGGCGGGGATCTTCGATCCCAACAAGTTCGCCGGTGACGAGACCAAGGACCCCGGCTTCCAGGCCATGGCGAACTACGACTGGAAGGCGGGTACCGCCAAGGGCTCGGTGTGGGCGGGGGCGGTCCACCAGCGCACCAGCGGGGCGGGCAGCTTCGACGCCAACGGTTTCGAGCTCGGCGCCAAGGTCGGCATCGGCGCCTTCGAGGCGGTCGCCTACGGCTTCGACGCCAGCGGGCTGGGCCTGTCGACCGTCGGCGCGCTGTACCTGTCGCCCTTCGGCAAGACCGACGGCAAGGGCTACTTCGTGCAGGGCACCTACACCGTGGGCAAGACCAAGTTCGGCATCAACTTCGGCGAGAACCGCGACCGCGGCGGCGCGCTGGCCGACACGAACACCTTCCGCTCGGCCACGGTGGGGGTCTATCACAGCCTCAACAAGTACATCACCCTCGTGGGCGAATACAACCAGGAGAAGGGCGAAGGCGGCGACCTCTTCGCCGGCGACCTGGAGACGCGCACGATCTCGGTGGGCGGCATCCTGATGTTCTGACACCTGCGCGACGCGCGCACGCGGCGGGGCAGTGCGACGGCGGTCGTGCTGCCCCGTGTCGTTTCGGGATGCCGCCCTGCGGGCACGGCGCTTGGAGCAACTGGAGCAAATGGAGCAGGTGGAGCGAACCGGCGCTGCTCCAGAAGTCGCCGCGGAGCGCCCGGATCGCCGAGAGCAGGGGCCAAGTCGTTGTTTCATAGGCATTCGATCCTGCTGGCACGAAGGATGCGTAATCGCCGTGTGGCGAAACCGCCCGCAACCGAAACCACACGAGGAGACGACACCATGCTGTATGCACTGCCCGGACAGGCCGACGCCAAGATCCAGTACAAGGCCCGCTACGACAACTTCATCGGTGGCCAGTGGGTGGCTCCGGTCAAGGGCCAGTATTTCGACGTGGTCACGCCGATCACCGGCCAGAAGTACACCCAGGCCGCGCGCTCCACCGCCGAGGACATCGAGCTCGCGCTCGACGCCGCGCATGCCGCCTTCCCGAAGTGGGGCAAGGCCGACGCCACCACGCGCTCCAACATCCTGCTCAAGATCGCCGATCGCCTCGAGGCCAACCTCGAGCTGCTCGCCTACGCCGAGACCGTCGATAACGGCAAGCCGATCCGCGAGACGCTCAACGCCGACATCCCGCTCGCCGTCGACCACTTCCGCTACTTCGCCGGCTGCCTGCGCTCGCAGGAAGGCGGCATCTCGGAGATCGACGAGAACACCATGGCCTACCACATCCACGAGCCGCTGGGCGTGGTCGGCCAGATCATCCCGTGGAACTTCCCCATCCTGATGGCGGCGTGGAAGCTGGCGCCGGCGCTGGGCGCGGGCAACTGCGTGGTGCTCAAGCCCGCCGAGTCGACCCCGATCTCGATCCTGGTGCTGATGGAGCTGATCGCCGACCTGCTGCCCCCGGGCGTGCTCAACATCGTCAACGGCTACGGCCGCGAGGCCGGCATGCCGCTCGCCACCAGCAAGCGCATCGCCAAGATCGCCTTCACCGGCTCCACCTCCACCGGCCGCGTGATCGCCCAGGCCGCCGCCAACAACCTGATCCCGGCCACGCTCGAGCTGGGCGGCAAGTCGCCCAACATCTTCTTCGCCGACGTCATGGACATGGACGACGCCTTCCTCGACAAGGCGATCGAGGGCCTGGTGCTGTTCGCCTTCAACCAGGGCGAGGTGTGCACCTGCCCGAGCCGCGCGCTGATCCAGGAATCGATCTACGACCGCTTCATCGAGCGCGCGGTCAAGCGCGTCGCCGCGATCAAGCAGGGCAGCCCGCTCGACACCGACACCATGATGGGCGCGCAGGCCTCCTCCGAGCAGATGAGCAAGATCCAGTCCTACCTGCAGCTCGGCAAGGACGAGGGCGCCCAGGTGCTGATCGGCGGCGCGCGCGCCCAGCTCGACGGCGACCTGGCCGACGGCTATTACATCCAGCCGACGCTGTTCAAGGGCCACAACAAGATGCGCATCTTCCAGGAGGAGATCTTCGGGCCGGTGCTCGCGGTGACCACCTTCAAGGACGAGGCCGAGGCCCTGGCGATCGCCAACGACACCCTGTACGGCCTCGGCGCCGGCGTGTGGAGCCGCAACGGCAACGTCGCCTACCGCATGGGCCGCGCCATCCAGGCCGGGCGCGTGTGGACCAACTGCTACCACGCCTACCCGGCGCACGCGGCCTTCGGCGGCTACAAGGAGTCGGGCATCGGCCGCGAGACGCACAAGGTCATGCTCGACCACTACCAGCAGACGAAGAACCTGCTCGTGAGCTACAGCGAGAACAAGCTCGGCTTCTTCTGATCACGGCGTTCTCCCTCCCTCGCCCGCACCGCGGGCGACCTTCGCGGGGGCGGGCGACCGCCCCCGCTTTTTCGTTCCGGAGGCACGCGACATGGTCGAACGCGTCATCGCCACCCCTGCGACACTCGCATTGATCGAGCAGCTCAAGGCCGAGCACGGTCCCGACCTGATGTTCCATCAGTCCGGCGGCTGTTGCGACAACAGCGCCGCCAACTGCTACCTGCCCACCGACCTGACCATCGGCCCCCACGACGTGCACCTGGGCGAGATCGGCGGCGTGCCCTTCTACATCAGCGCGGCGCAATACGAATACTGGAAGCACACCCAGCTCATCATCGACGTCGTCGATGGCAACGGCGGTACCTTCTCGCTCGAGGGGGGCACCGGCAAGGCCTTCCACACCCGCTCGCGCCTGTACGACGACGCGGAGATGGCGGCGGTGGAGGCGGAGGATCGCGCCCTCGGGCGATAGGATTCCGCGATCCTCGTACTTTTCTCCATGGCCGGCCGCCTCGGGTGCCGTGCTTGCGGCATGATGCTTGCTTCAGTCGTTTGACGGCCGCTGTCCGACCCCCGGAGCGGCCTCGACGACGATGGAAGAGCCCGGGCGAGGCGTGCCGAACGCCGCCGCACCGCGGCCGCAGGTGGAGAGGAGACGATGGTCGATAACACGATGCGTGCCGCGCAGGCGGCGGTGGTCGAGTCGCTGCGCAGGCAGTTTTCCGCCTCCGGCCAGGTGCCCGACGCGGGCCTGCCGGTGCCGGTGCTGCGCTCCTGGGCGCGCTGCCAGCGCCTGGGATTGGACATGGGCGAGCGCGTGCGCCCGCCCAGCACCACGCGGGGCGACCTGATGGTGGCGCGCGAGCGCAGCGCGGCCCTGCTCGCGCACGCCAGCGGCGTCATGGAGCACCTTCACGAACAGATCCGTTCCTCGGGCAGCATGGTGCTGCTCGCCGACGCCAGCGGGATGATCCTGCACGGCATCGGCGACCCCGCCTTCGTCGACCGCGCCAACCGCGTCGCCCTGCAGGCGGGCGCGAACTGGAGCGAATGCGAGCGCGGCACCAACGCGATCGGCGCCACCCTGATCGAGCGTGCGCCGGTCGAGGTGCTCGGCGCCGAGCACTACCTCGACTGCAACGGCGTGCTCACCTGCAGCGCGGCGCCGATCTTCGACTGGCGCGGCGAGCTGCTCGGCGCGCTCGACATCTCGGGCGACCACCGCAGCCACCAGCCCCACACGCTCGGACTCGCGCGCATGGGGGTGCGCCTGGTCGAACGCCGCTTGTTCGAGAGCGAACACGCGCGCCATGCGCTGCTCTCCTTCCATCCGCGTCCCGAGGGCGTCGGCGGCCTGCAGGAGGGTCTGCTGGCGATCGATGCGGATGGCGAGATCGTCGCCGCCGACCGCCAGGCGCGCGCGCTGCTGGGGGTCGAAGAGCGCCGGGTGGCGGGCCTGGGGAATTTCTCCAACCTGTTCCGGGGCGGCTTCGGCACGCTGATCGGGCGCGCGGCGCGCGATCCGGCGGCGCTGGTCGAACTCGAGCTGCGTTCGGGCGCACGCATCCACGCGCGCCTGCGGCTGAGCCCGGCCTGGCAGGCCGGCGCGCAGTCGGCCCCGGCCGGC
>NZ_AMXD01000044.1 GCF_000310185.1 Thauera aminoaromatica S2
CCGGCGCGGCCGGAACGCGGCACGGACGGCTCGCACGCGCAGGACGGCGAGCGCCGCCCGCGCGACTTCGGTGGCGCGCGCCCGAACCAGCCTGGCGCGGGTTACGCCGGCAAGCCGGGTGGCGGGGGCTTTCGCGGCCACGACGAGCGTCGACCGCACGACGAACGCCGCCCGCCGGCCACCGACCGCAAGGCTGGCGGCCACTCCGCGCCGGTGAAGCGCCAGGGCGAGCGTGCCGGCAAGCCCTTCCGCCGCCGCGAGGACTGAAGGCCGGAGCGCGGGCTGCGTGCCCCTGCCCCGGGGCACGCAGCCCGGCTGCTGCGCGAACTGCGTCACGGCACCGCCGAATCGCCTGCCGCAGGCATCCCGAAAGACCTAGAATGGGCAGTTGTCCCATAGCTCTCCCGTCGATGTGTCGTGACGCTCTCCGCCAGCCCGAAGACTCGCCCGCGCGCCGCTGCCGTGCGCGCACGTCGAGCCTGCTGGCGCATCGCGCGACGGACTCGGTGGCCATCCCGTGCTGATGCGACGACTCCTCCGCACCGTCGTCCTGCTGGTCTGCCTGAGCCTCGGCAGCGCGGCTCTGCACGCCCGGACGGATCTCGATTTCGGCGTCTATTCGGCGCGCCCGAAGGCGCTCGTCGAGGCCTCGTGGCAGCCCTTCGTGGACTACCTGAACCAGCACCTGGACGGCGTCGAGGTACGCCTGCACGCGCTCGACGACGCCGGACTGCAGCGCGCCCTCGCCGCCGGCGAGATCGATCTGCTGCTGACCAACCCGGTGCATTTCATCGAGCTGCGCGCATCCAATCCGCTCTCCGGTGCCATCGCCACCGTGGTCGCCGATGCCGGCGGCCAGGCCCTGAGCGAGTTCGGCGGCGTGATCCTGGTGCGCGCCGCGGACGCCAGCCTGAAGACCCTCGCCGACCTGCGGGGCAGGCGCGTCGGCACCACCCATGCCAACTTCCTCGCCACCTATCCGGCGCAGGCACTCGAGATGAAGGCCGCCGGCATCGACCCCGGCTCGCTGCGCATGTTCACGCTGCGGCAGACCCAGGACAGCGTCGTCGAAGCGGTACTCGACGGCCGCGTCGACGCCGGCTTCGTCCGCACCGGCCTCTTCGAGGCGCTCGTCGCCGAGGGGCGCGACCTCTCCGGCTTGCGTGTGCTGCATCCCCTGCAGCATCCGGGCTTCCCGCTGCGCAGTTCCACACGCCTCTACCCCGAATGGCCCCTCGTCGCCCTTCGTCAGGCCGACCCGGCCCTGATGCGCAAGGTGGCGGCACTCGCGCTCGGCCTCGAAACCGCCGACCCGGCCGCGCGCGCCGCAGGCATCCACGGCTTCACCATCCCCGCCGATTACGCCCGCGTCGAGGAGATGCTGCGCGAACTGCGCCTGCCGCCCTTCGACGCCACTCCACCCTTTACCTGGAACGACGTGTGGGCGCGCTACCACGAGACGATCTTCGTACTCGGCCTCGCGACCCTGGCGATCGTGCTGCTGCTGGTGCGTCTGGCGCAGCGCAACCTGGCGCTGTCGCAGGCCAACGCCGCCGCGCGCCGCCTGGCAGCAGAGATCGAACTCGATCGCCACCACCTGCGCAACGTGATCGAGGCCACCCAGGCCGGCAGCTGGGAATGGAATCTGGAGACCGGCGAGTGGAAGATGGACGCACGCTGGGCGGCGATGCTCGGGCTGGCGGCGGAGGACTGCGACGGCGAAGGGCGCGCGTGCTGGCGCAAGCGCGTGCATCCCGCGGACCTCGCCGAGGCCGAGCGCGAGCTCGATCGCCACATCCGCGGCGAGACCGCCTTCTACGAGCACGACCTGCGCCTGCGCCATTGCGACGGACGCTGGATCTGGGTGTATGACCGCGCGCTCGCCGTGCGCCGCGACGCGGACGGGCGCGCGCTGCTGCTGACCGGCGCGCAGATCGACATCGATCGGCGCAAGGAGAACGAGGAGCGCCTGCGCCTGGCCGCGAGCGTGTTCTCGTCGAGCTACGAGGCGATCCTGATCACCGACGTCGACAACCGCATCGTCGACGTCAACCCGGCCTTCTGCCGCATCACCGGCTACAGCCGCGAGGAGAGCCTCGGCCGCGACCCCGGCATGCTCGCCTCGGGCCGCCAGGGGCGCGAGTTCTACCGTGCGATGTGGCAGGCGATCGAAGAGCACGACCACTGGCAGGGCGAACTGTGGAACCGGCGCAAGGACGGCAGCGAGTTCGCCGAGGTGCTCTCGATCAGCCGCGTGCGCGACGCACGCGGTCGGGTGATCCACCATCTGGCGATGTTCTCCGACATCAGCCGGCTCAAGAAGCATGAGGAGGAGCTCAACCGCATCGCCTACTTCGACCCGCTCACCGGCGCACCCAACCGCCGCCTGCTCGACGACCGCCTGCGCCAGGCGATCGCACACTCTCGGCGCACAGGGAAGCCGCTCGCGGTCTGCGTGATCGACCTCGACGGCTTCAAGCCGGTGAACGATCAGCTCGGCCACGAGGCCGGCGACCAGGTGCTGATCGGCATCGTCGACCGGCTCGGCGCGATCCTGCGCGCCAGCGACACCGTGGCCCGCCTCGGCGGCGACGAGTTCGTGCTGCTGCTCGAGGACATCGAAGGCGAGCGCGTGCTCGAGCGCGTGCTCGAAGCCATCCGCACGCCGATTGCGCTCGCCGGCCAGCAGGTATGCGTGTCCGCGAGCATCGGCGTCACCCTCTTCCCCGAGGACGACGCCGACCCCGACACCCTGCTGCGCCACGCCGACCAGGCGATGTACCGCGCCAAGCAGCGCGGACGCAACTGCATCCAGTTCTTCGACGCCAGCGTCGAGGAACAGCAGCGCGTGCGCAAGGAACGCCTCGAGCGCCTCGACCAGGCCTTGCGCCGGCAGGAGTTCGTGCTGCACTTCCAGCCCCAGGCCGACATGGTCGACGGGCGGCCACTCGGCATGGAGGCCCTGCTGCGCTGGCAGCACCCCGAGCGCGGCCTGCTGGCGCCGGGCGAGTTCCTGCCCGACCTCGAAGGCACCGAGCTGGAGACCCGGCTCGGTCAGTGGGTGGTCGACCACGCGCTCGGCGCCCTCGAGCACTGCCGCGCGGCCGGGCTGGACATCGGGGTAAGCGTCAACGTCGGTCCCGGTCCGCTGATGCAGGCGGGCTTCGTCGCCAGCGTGCGCAGCGCGCTGGAGCGCCACCCCGACATCCCGCCCGAGCGCCTGGAGCTCGAGATCCTCGAATCCACTGCGCTCGACGACATGGTGCTGGCGATGGACGTGCTCGAGGCCTGCCATCGCCTCGGCGTACGCATCGCGCTCGACGACTTCGGCACCGGCTACGCCTCGCTGCGCCACTTCCGCCAGCTGCCCTTCGACCGCCTCAAGATCGACCGCAGCTTCGTGCTCGACATGCTGGAGGACGGCGAGGCGCGCGCGATCGTCGGCGCCGTGGTGCAGCTCGCGCGCACCTTCGGCCGCGAGGTGATCGCCGAAGGCGTGGAGACGCCCGCCCACGCAGCGGCCCTGCTTGCCCTCGGCTGCAGGCTCGGCCAGGGCTTCGGCATCGCCCGGCCGATGCCGGTCGAGCACATCCCCGGCTGGGTTTCATGGCAGACTCTCGCACCCTGCGCCGACGATGCGGCATGCGCGAGCTCCGGCCGCTGCCCGCCAATCTGATCTGGCCCTACAATCCGACCTCCGCCACGACCGCGCTCGCAGCCGCGGCATACGCCGAATCATGAAGCTCCAAAGCTGGACGCATCACACCTCCGCCGGCTTCACGCTGCGCGGCCACCACAGCCCGCCGAGCGGTCGCCCGGTGCTGCATTTCCTCCATGGCAACGGGCTCAGCTCGCTCACCTATGCGCCCATGCTCGCGCACCTGAGCGCGCATTTCGACCTCTTCCTGTCCGACGTGCAGGGTCATGGCGACAGCGACCACGGCAGCCGCTTCCGCGGCTGGAACCATGCTGCCGAGATGGCCGCCGAGGCCTGGCTCGCGCACGCGCCGCGCTTCGGCACGGTACCCGTGCATGCCGCCGGCCACAGCTTCGGCAGCGTGCTCACCTGCCTGATGCTGGCGCATCATCCGCACGCCTTCAGCCGTGGTGTGCTGCTCGACCCGGTGCTGTTCACCCCGGCGATGATCGGCATGATGGCGCTCTCCGACCTCGTCGGGCTGGCCTCGCGCAACAAGCTCGCCGCCAAGGCACGCACGCGACGCCACCACTGGCCGGACCGCGCTGCCGCGCATGCGGGGCTGCACGGGCGCGGGGTGTTCCGCGGCTGGAGCGAGGACTCCTTCCAGGCCTATATCGACCATGCGCTGCGCGACGTGCCGGGCGGTGGCGTGGAGCTCAAGTGCCGGCCCACCCGCGAGGCCGAGATCTTCGCGTCCTACCCGCGCCGGCTGTGGTCCTCGCTTGCCCGCATCGAGCAGCCGGTGCTCGCGCTGCACGGGCGCGACACCTTCGCCTTCGCGCGGCGCTCGGTCACGCGCTGGGCGGCAGGCAAGGCCAACGTGCAATGCGTGCAGGTGGAGGGCGGACACTGCTTCATGCTCGAGCATCCGCAGGCGACCGCCGAAAGGGTGGCCGCATTCCTGCGCGACAGCCCGCGCTGAGGGCCCGGGCGGCCGCGCCGTGGGCTGTCGCGCGCCGCGCACCGGGGTTCAGGCAGTGAGCTTGCGCGGCTCGAGCGACACGGTCTCGCGCCCGTTGGTTACCAACACGTGGCCGTCCTGGATGGTGAATTGCAGGCGCATCGTGCGCTCGGCGAGGCGGCCGAGTTCGGCGCTGGCCTCGCGTTCGAGCTCGAACACCTTCAGGTTGCCGTGGCGCTCGAGGCGGCCGCGCACCCCGCTCCACCACACCTCCAGCGCCCGCCCGTAGGCCAGCACCACCACCTCGCGCGCGCGCCCGCAGGCCTTGCGCACCCACTTGTCATCGGGCTGGCCGACGTCGATCCAGCGCTCGATGACGCCGGTGAGGTCCTTCTGCCACAGGTCGGGCTCGTCATCGACGCATAGCCCCTTGCCGAAGGCGAGCGCCGGGTCGGCGAAGAGCGCGAAGGCGAGCAGGCGCACCATCATGCGCTCGTCGGTCTCGGAAGGGTGACGCGCGAGGGTGAGCGAATAGTCGGCGTAGTGGTGCCGATCCATGTCGGCGACCTGGATGTCGGCCTTGAAGACCGTGGCCTTGAGCGCCATCAGTGCACCTGCGGCGAAGCGCGGCCGGCCTGCTGCCAGGCCATCACCGCGCGCGCGGAATGCGCCATCACGAGGTCGCGCTGCGGCGCCGGCAGCTCGCGCGCCAAGGCGCCGAACAAGGCCTGTGTGGCCTCCTGGGCCACGCCCTCGGCAGCGAGCCCTTCGGCCAGGCAGCGGATCTGGATGAAGGCGAGCGCGTCGGCCACCAGCCGCCAGCCCGCAACCGGCATGCTGCGCGCGAGCGCGAGCAGCTGGCTGCCGAGCTCGCCGGCGAGGCGCATGGCCTCGTCGCGATGCTCGGTGGCGATCGAGGCATGCCACAGCGCCAGATGCAGCCCACGGCGCAGCTCGACCTTGAAGTCGATGGCATTCTCCTCGACGGCGGAGATCCCTTCGAAGTGGCGCAGGAAGCGCGCCTCGGCGGTTTCATCCAGACCAGTGCGCAGCGCACCGATGAGCTCGGTCAGCGCGGGGATCGCCACCAGGCCGAAGGCCCGGCTCCAGGCCATCCCCCACTGGTCCATCCCGGACAGCAGCAAGGCGAGGCGCAGCGCCTGTGCCTCGGGGTCGGCCGCCGCGGACACCCAGTCGGCGAGGTCGACGCGCAACTGCTCCACGCCCTTCAGCCGCGCAGCATCGCCTTCGGCGACGCTGAGCCGGAACAGGCGCGCGAAGCTCTCTTCGGCCAGCCGCGCCGCCTGGCGTTGGGTCGAGGCGTCGACTCGGTGCGCAAGCGGGTCGGGCGGCAGGGTCTGCTCGGCGGGGTTCATGGCGTCTCCCCCCATCAGGCGCTGTCGCGCGCCCACAGCGAGTGCGCGACCTGGCCGACCTGGTTGCGCACCCCGTCGCGGAAGCCCTGCAGCATGCGGCGCAGGGCGACCGCATCCTCGGAGGTGAAGCCACGCTTGAAGTCGGTCAGCACCAGTCGCGAACGCGACAGCCAGTTGCCCGGCGCGTCGTCGAGCGCGCACCACGCCGCCTCGCCCGGATCGGCGCCGTGCTGGCGCAGCCAGGCCATCGCCTCGCGCTCGCGCAGGCCGTGCAGCTCGGCGCCCGTCTTGGGCAGCAGGTGCGGCGTGGCGCCGGCGATCTGCGGGCGGATGTCCTCGGAAAAGCGGGCGACCAGCTTGGGCAGCGAGAACAGCATGCGCCAGTCGGAGGCGATCACGATGCGCGCTTCGGGGAACTCCCTCACCACCGCCTCGATGTGCACGAGACAACGGAAATCCTCGACCTCGCCCCAGGGGTGGGTGACGCCGTCGAAGTCCATGAAGATGTATGCGTTGCGTGTCATGTTCCCTGCTCCGGCGAAGAATGCCGCGGCCGGCAATTTGTGGATGCTGCAATGCGCAATATACTGTACCGGCACCGATACCACCGCGTATCCGATTTCACGAACCATCACATTCGCGTCGCACAGGCCGGCTTATGCTCGCTGCCGTTGCGCCGCAACAACACTCACCCGAGAAAAGGAATCCATCATGACCCCCATCGTCAATCTGGAGGGCAAGGTCGGCCTCATCACCGGCATCGCCAACGAGAAGTCGATCTCCACCGGCGTCGCCGAGGCCTGCGCCCAGGCCGGCGCGACGCTGATCATCACCTATCAGAACGAGAAGACGCGCGCCTTCATCGAGCCGGTGATCCACCGCCTCGGCGTCGAGGACGTTCACCTGCTCGACGTCACCCGCCCCGAAACCATGGACGCCGCCTTTGGCGCGATCGAGGCGCGCCACGGCAAGCTCGACTTCGCCATCCACAGCATGGCCTTCGCCAAGCGCGACGACCTGCACGGCCGCGTGGTCGACACCTCGGCCGACGGCTTCGCGCTGGCGATGGACGTGTCCACCCACTCCTTCGTGCGCCTGGCCAAGAAGGCCGAGCCGCTGCTCGAGAAGGCCGGCGGCGGTGCCCTGGTGACGATGACCTACCTCGGCTCCGAGAAGGTCATCCCCAACTACGGCGTGATGGGCCTGTGCAAGGCCGCGCTCGAGGCCGCCACCCGCTACATGGCGGCCGAGCTCGGCGCCAAGGGCATCCGCGTCAATGCGGTCTCCCCCGGCCCGCTGATGACGCGCGCCGCCTCCGGGATCGCGGGCTTCGACGGCCTCATGGCGGCCGCGGTCGAGCGCTCGCCGATGCATGCCCTGGTCACCCCCGAGGACATCGGCGCGCTGACCGCCTTCCTGGTCTCGGACGCCGGCCGACTGATCAGCGGCGGGGTGCATTTCGTCGACGCCGGCTATAACATCATGGCGTGAGCAGCGAGGAGATCATGATCGACATGGATGCGGCGCGCGCGATGCTCGGACGGCAGGCGATCCTGCTGCCCGACGCCGTGCCGTCGCATCCGCTGCTCGACGGCAAGACCGAGATCGGTCGCGGCGAGTACTCGATCGTGATCGACAAGGGCGACGGGGAGCATGTCTACAAGATCGT
Organism: Thauera aminoaromatica S2; assembly: GCF_000310185.1. GTDB lineage: Bacteria > Pseudomonadota > Gammaproteobacteria > Burkholderiales > Rhodocyclaceae > Thauera > Thauera aminoaromatica. The sequence continues at coordinate 7,647 of NZ_AMXD01000044.1, forward strand.
CAGCTCCCCTGCCGACTACTTCCTCTACACCGCCGACGACCGCCCGCGCGGCCCGCATTTCCCCATCGTATTCGCCGATCATGGGGTGATCGGCCGCGCACAGTCGGGCTATCCCTTCCATCTGATCGAGATGGAGCGCCTCTATCCGCTCGCCGAGGGCTCCCCCGCGGCAGAACTCTCGCGTCGCCTGATCGAGTGCTACTGGTCGGCGTGCGCGCAGTGGAGCCGGCTCGGTGCGGACATGGGGCGGATCGCGCTCTACCACCTCACGGTCGAGCCGATGAAGGTCGGCGACAGCCTGCAGGAAGCCCTGCGGGCCCTGTCCGACTTCGTCGAGGAATATCAGGTCCTGCCCGACATCCTCAACGCCAACAACCTGATGATGCGCGCCGACGGCACGCTGGTGTTCTCCGACCCGGTGTTCATCGCCTGAACGGGCTTGCGGGTATCATGCCGGCTCGGGTGCCGCAGGGCACCGCACCGGACGCCACCATGAGCCCTCCCGCGCACGACCCCTGCGGTCACGACCACCCCCACTCTCCCCGCCCCGCCGGCGTCGGCATTCCGCGCAGCGGCGCCTTCGACGCGCCCGCCTTCGAGAAGGCCGTCGGCGACCTGCTGCGTGCGTGCGGCATCGCCCCCGACAACGCCCATACCGGACGCACCGCGCAGCGCGTGCGCGAGCTCTGGCAGCGGCGCTTGCTCGGGGGCTACGAGCTCGACCCCGCCGAGGTGCTCGGTGACGGCTTCGAGGATGCGCGCCGCGACATGGTGGTGATTCGCGGCATCGCGGTCCATGGCGTGTGTCCGCATCACCTCGTCCCTTTCCGTGGCGTCGCCCACGTCGCCTACCTGCCAGGCGGCCGCCTGCACGGCTTTGGCCGCATCGCCCGCCTGGTGGACGCGATCGGCCACCGCTTCACCTACCAGGAGTGGATGACGCGCGACATCGCCGACGCGCTGATGCGCCACGGCCACGCCGCGGGCGCGGCCTGCGTGATCGAGGCCGAACAGCTCTGCCTGCTGCTCGGCGAGGACCGCCGCGGCGACGAACGCGTGATCACCCAAGCCTTCGCCGGCGAGTTCGAACGTTCGGAGCAGGCGCGCAACGAGTTCCTGCGCGCGATCGAGGAGCGCCGGCGCTAGGCCGACGGGTCGCGCGGGTGCAGGTCGATGACCACCGCGCGACGTGCGAGCCGATGCGCGGAGACGTCCACCAGCACCACCTCGCGGCCTTCGAGCACCACGCTGCCGGCATTGCGGTCGTCGCCGCCCACCGAGTATTCGAAGGCATAGCCCCGCCGCAGCAGCACGCGACCGTTGTCGTCGCGCGCCAGGCGCAGGCCCTGCCCCGCCACGGTCTCGTCGAGGAACTGCACGCCCTCGCGCGTGCAGGCGCGGCGCGCGGCCTCGATGCCGATCTCGCGCGCCTTCAGGCTGTCGAACCAGAACCACACCACGGCCCCGAGGGCGAGCAGGACGAGCAGCTCGACGAAGCTCACGCCGCGGCCCCCGGCATCGCGATCATGACGAACAGGATGATCAGGGCAGCATCATCCCGCGGATCATGAAGAACAGCACCGCGGCCATCAGCGCAGAAGCGGGCACGGTGATGACCCAGGCGGCGGCGATGCGCATCAGTTGCGAGCGCTTGACCAGCTCGCGGCGATAGACCTTCTTGAGTCCCTTGCGCTCGCCCTTGGAGAAGTGCGCCGGATCGTCCGCGTTCTTGGAGCGCTGCTTGAGGTCGGCGAGCATCTGCCCCTTCTCCTCGATCGAGGCCTTCTCGAAACGCGCGATGAAGGCCTCGATCGCGGCGAGGTCGCCCTCGGGGTGGTGGGCCTTGATCTCGGCCACCATGCGGTCGTAGTTGCTCTTGAGGTATTCGCGCAGGAAACCGACGCCGAACACCCCGCCGACCGCGATGTGCGTGGAGCTCACCGGCAGGCCGAGCTGGCTGGCGACGATCACGGTCAAGGTCGCCGCCATCGCGATGCAATAGGCGCGCATCTGGTCGAGCTCGGTGATCTCGGAACCGACCGTGCGGATCACCTTCGGCCCGAACAACGCCAGCCCGAGCGAGATCCCGATCGCGCCGACCATCATGACCCAGGTGGGGATCGCCGCGTCCTTGTGCACCACGCCGCCGGAACTGACCACATCGACGATCGCGGCCAGCGGGCCGACCGCGTTGGCGACGTCGTTGGAACCGTGCGCGAAGCTGAGCAGCGCGGCGGCGAAGATCAGCGGCACGGTGAAGAGCCGATTCACGCTCGCCTTGGTGTTGGCGACGATGCCGCTGCTGCCGTGCAGGGCCTTGCGCACCAGGACGAACACCAGCGCGCCGAAAATCAGGCCGTACAGCACGGCGGGAAGGAAGTCCACCTTCCAGACCCGGTTGAGCCCCTTCAGGATCAGGTAGCTGACGAAGGTCCACGCCATCAGGCCGACCAGTACCGGCACGGTGCGGCGTGCGGCCGCGGCCATGTCCACCTGGTAGGTGATGCTGCGCTTGACGAGATACAGGAAGGCGGCGGCGAAGATCCCGCCGAGCAGCGGCGAGATCACCCAGCTCGCCGCGATCTCGCCCATGGTGGACCAATCGACGATCGAGGGGCCGGCGGCGGCCATGCCGGAGCCGAGCACCGCGCCCACGATCGAGTGCGTGGTCGACACCGGCGCCCCGACCGCGGTCGCCAGGTTCAGCCACAAGGCGCCGGCGAGCAGCGCGGCCAGCATGATCCACACGAAGGTGTCGGAATCCTTGATGAGGTCGGGATCGATGATGCCGCTGCGGATCGTGCCGATCACCTCGCCGCCGGCGATCAGCGCACCGGCGGCCTCGAAGATCGCCGCGATGACCAGCGCGCCAGCCAGGGTGAGCGCCTTGGAGCCGACCGCCGGGCCGACGTTGTTGGCGACGTCGTTGGCGCCGATGTTCATCGCCATGTAGCCGCCGATCATCGCCGCCATGACCAGGGTCATGCTGCCCTCGCCCGTGCCGCTGAGCGCCGAGTAGAACATGACCCCGACGATGAAGAGCACGCCCATGCCGAGGCGGAAGACCTCGCCCCGACCCTGATGGGCTGCCTTCTCGATGTCGCTGATGTGCTGCAAGTCCACGATGGAATTCCGTGTTACAAGAAAGACGATATTGTTTCAGAAATCTTGCCGCGGCCCAACGTGAATGAAGACTCCGCCGCAACGCCTCGCTTGCACCCTCACAGACGGTCGTGCTTGTCCGCGCGGCCGTGTGCGCGCTCGATGGGGTAGCGCTCCGCATTGATGCGCATCTTTCGCCGTGCGGCATCGGCGAGGTCGACACCGAGCACGTCGCCGAGGCGCACGAGGTACAGCAGCACGTCGGCGAGTTCGAGAGCGACCTCGTCCCGCGTCGCCGGCGGCAGCGCCATCGACTGCTCGGCGGTGAGCCACTGGAAATGCTCGATCACCTCGCCCGCCTCGCCGGCGAGCGCCATCGCGAGGTTCTTGGGCGTATGGAAGGGCTCCCAGGCGCGCTCGGCGGCGAATTGCCGCATCGCGTCGCGCAGCTCGCGGAGCCCGTCGGGCGACGGGCCTGCAGCACTCGGAGCGCCCTCCGCGACCGTCGGGCCGGCGGGCCCACCCTCGGCATTCCGGGACGGACTCATTCGATGTGGTGCTCGAGGTCGAAGCCCGCACCGCCATCGACCCCCAGGTGCTCGACGAGCCAGGGCAGCGCGGCCTCGAGCCGCTGCGGCAACACCCAGGGAGGGTTGATCACGTAAAGGCCGCTGCCGAACATCCCGATGCCGTCGCGCGGGGCGTCGCGCACCGCCAGGCGCACGTCCAGCCAGCTCTCGGCGCCGAGCGCGGCGAGGCGCTCGGGCAACTGGCGGGCCTCGGCCCGGGCGAGCATCGGATACCAGACCATGTAGGTCCCGGTGGGAAAGCGCCGCATCGCGTCACGCACCGTGTCCACCACGCTGCGGTAGTCGTCCTTGACCTCGTAGGGCGGATCGATCAGCACCACCGCCCGCCGCGAGGGCGGCGGCAGCAGGCTCTTGAGCGCGGCGAAGCCGTCGGCGCGGCGCACCTGCACGCGCTCCTGTTCGCTGGCGAAGGTGCGCTGCAGGGATTCGAAGTCGGCCGGATGCAGCTCGAACAGGCGCAGGCGATCCTGGGCGCGCGCACGCGTCATGGCCAGCGCCGGCGAGCCCGGGTAGAACAACAGCCTGCCCTGCGGATTGAACTGCCCGACCGCCGCGACATAGGCGGCGACTGCTGGCGGCAGGTCCTCGTGCCCCCACAGCCGGCCGATGCCGTCCGCCGCCTCGGCGGTCTTGCCCGCCTGCTCGCTGTCGAGCGCATAGCAGCCGCCCCCCGCGTGGGTGTCGATGTAGTACCAGGGCTTGTCCTTGCGACCGTAGTAGTCGAGCAGCTCGATCAGGACGAGGTGCTTGAGGACATCGGCGTGATTGCCGGCGTGAAAGGCGTGACGGTAACTGAGCATGTGGACTTCCTGAAGGGCGGGCGCATCCTATCACCCGCCGGCAGGGGGCTCAAAATCGCGAAAAACCCGCCGGATCGGCGACATTCACGGCACGGGCGCTGTTTGCAGGCCGCGAGGCGCTTGTTATGATGCCTGCCCCCCTGGCGCTGCGCAGCATCGGCGCGAGACATCGACAGCGAGAACGAAAATGAGCATCTACGCCCTGGGCGACCGCCGGCCGAGCTTCGGCGAGGGAAGCTGGATCGCCCACAACGCGACGGTCATCGGATCGGTCACTGCGGGCCGCAACGTCAACATCTGGTACAACGTCGTGGTACGGGGCGACAACGATCCGATCACGATCGGCGACGATACCAACATCCAGGACGGCTCTGTCCTGCACAACGACGACGGCATCCCGCTGACGATCGGCACGCACGTCACCGTGGGCCACATGGCGATGCTGCACGGCTGCACGATCGGCGACGGCAGCCTGATCGGCATCAACGCGGTGATCCTCAACAACGCGGTGGTCGGCAAGCAGTGCATCGTCGGCGCCAACACCCTGATCCCCGAGGGCAAGGTGATCCCCGACCGCTCGCTGGTGGTCGGTTCTCCTGGCCGGGTGATCCGCACGCTGAGCGACACCGAGGTCGAGAACCTGGTGGTCAACGCCCACAACTACGTGGACAACGCCCGCCTCTACGCCGACCGCCTGTGCGCGCTGGAGCCGTCCAGCGTGATCGCGAAGCCGGAACAGTGATGCGCACCGCGCTCGCCACCCTCGCCACCCTCGCCGCGCTCGCGGCGCTGCAGTCGGCGCCGGCGCTTGCCGCCGACACTCCCGCCCCGCCCACCGTGGAGCTCGCGGCCGAGGCCAGTGGCCCGGCCGCCAACGACCTCGCGGTCGCCGTGATGTATGCAGAGCGCAGCGGCGCGAGCGCGGCCGCGGTGGCACGCGAGGTGAACCGCGACATCGCCGCGGCGCTCGAACTCGCGCGCGCGCAGGGTGCCGTCAAGGTGCAGAGCGGAAACGTCTCGACCTGGCCGGCATACGGAAAGGACGGCCAGGGCCGTATCACCGCCTGGCGGATGCGTTCCGAGCTCCGCCTCGAGAGCACCGACACGGCGGCGATGTCGGAGCTCGTCGGCAAGCTCCAGGAGAGCCTGGCGCTCGCCCAGCTGAGCATGGAACCAGCCCCCGAGACGCGCAGGAAGGCCGTCTCCGACGTCACCGTCGACGCCCTGCGCGCCTTCGAGGCGCGCGCGAAACTGATCGCCGACACCCTCGGTCGGCGCTACCGCATCGCCCACCTGTCGGTCGGCGAGCACGGCCTGCAGCCTCCGCCGATGCCGCGCATGCGCGCGGCGGCGATGGCCGCGGAGGCCGCCCCGGCGCCACTCGAGGGCGGCGAGAGCCGGGTGTCGGTGCAGGTCGGCGGACGCATCGAACTGCTCGACTGAAGACCGCGCCCCGCGCGGGCCCGACTTCAGCCTTCTTCGAGAAAACCTCTCCAAACCCCTGATCTGAAAGCAGACCTTGCCGGCCTGGGCGGGTCCTGACATACTCTGGCAGAAATCCTTTTCGCACCGGATCGCGCCATGAGTCCCGAGCCCCTCCCTCGCGCCTTCCTTTCCGCCCCTCTGCACGCCGGCATCGGCAAGCGGCGCCTGGCGCTGCTTGCCGGGGTGGCCACCGTAGCCGCACTGCTGGCGGGCTGCGGCACCACCCCGGTCGCCGGCCCCGGCTCGCCACCGCGCACGGTGGCGCCGAGCGGGCACTATTTCTCTCTCGAGGGTGAGCACCAGACGCAGGAAATGGTGCTCTTCGCGCTCGGCCTGCTCGATACCGGCTACCGCTTCGGCGGGCGCAATCCGGACGCGGGCCTCGATTGCAGCGGCATGGTGGCCTACATCGTGGAGAACATCAGCGGCCGCAAGCTGCCGCACAACGCCGCGCAGATCGCCGATCGCACGCGCCCGATCGAGGTGCACGAACTGCGCCCGGGGGACCTGGTGTTCTTCAACACGCTGGAGCGCCGGCATTCGCACATGGGGATCTACATCGGCGACGGGCGCTTCGTGCACGCGCCCAACAGCCGTGGCCGGGTGCGGGTCGAACGTCTCGCCAGCCGCTATTTCGCGCAGCGCATCGACGGCGCGCGCACGCTGCTCGCGAGCAACTGAGGACTGTCGCCGGAACGGCGGCGATACCCGCGACCAGGGTTCAGCGCTGCGGAATCTGCACGTAGATCTCGCCCGGCCGGGTGAGCCCGAGTTCGAAACGCGCGCGCTCCTCGATCGCCTCGTTGCCCGACTTGAGATCGTTCACCTCCGCCGCGAGCGCCGCGTTGCGCTGCTCGAGGCGCAGGTTCTCCTCGCGCTGCGCATGCAGCTGGCGATCGACCTCCCAGACGCGCAGCCAGCCCCCTTTCCCCAGCCAGAGCGGGTACTGCAACAGCACGACGAGTGCGATCAGGATGAGGATCGGCCAGCGCATGGAGACGGGTATGGAGATGGATACTGGCGCATTCACGACGAAGGCCGGCGAGTCGCCCGCCGGCCTTCGAGACGCTGCGAATCAGCGTTGCAGGACGCTCAGCGCAGGTTGTAGAACGCGCGCTTGCCCGGATAGGCGGCGGTGTCGCCGAGGTCTTCCTCGATGCGCAGCAGCTGGTTGTACTTCGAGATGCGGTCCGAGCGGCTCAGCGAGCCGGTCTTGATCTGCATGGCGCGCAGGCCCACCGCGATGTCGGCGATGGTCGAATCGTCGGTCTCGCCCGAGCGGTGCGAAATCACCGCGGTGTAGCCGGCGAGCTTGGCCATCTCGACTGCCGCGAAGGTCTCGGTGAGCGTGCCGATCTGATTGATCTTGATGAGGATCGAGTTGGCCACGCCCTGCTCGATGCCCTGCGCGAGGATCCTGGTGTTGGTGACGAAGAGGTCATCGCCCACCAGCTGCACGCGCTTGCCCAGGCGCTCGGTGAGGATCTTCCAGCCGTCCCAGTCGCCCTCGGCCATGGCGTCCTCGATCGAGACGATCGGGAACTTGTCGCACAGGGTCTCGAGGTAGTCGGTGAAGCCCGCGGCGGTCAGCGACAGGCCTTCGCCCTTCAGCTCGTACTTGCCGTCCTTGTAGAACTCGGAGGCGGCGCAGTCAAGCGCCAGCAGCACGTCCTGGCCAGGCACGTAGCCGGCGGCGACGATGGCCTCCTGGATCAGGTTGAGCGCTTCCTCGGTGCCGGACACGTTGGGGGCGAAGCCGCCCTCGTCGCCGACGGTGGTCGGGTAGCCCTTGGCGTCGACGATCTTCTTGAGATGGTGGAAGATCTCGGCGCCGCAGCGCAGGGCCTCGCGGAAGCTGCCCATGCTCACCGGCATGATCATGCATTCCTGGATGTCGAGGCTGTTGTTGGCGTGCTCGCCGCCGTTGATGACGTTCATCATCGGCACCGGCATCACCATCGGGCTGGAGCCGCCGAAGTAGCGGTACAGCGGCAGGCCGGCCTCTTCGGCGGCGGCCTTGGCCACCGCCATGGACACCGCCAGCATGGCGTTGGCGCCCAGGCGCGACTTGTTCTCGGTGCCGTCGAGCTCGATCAGGGTACGGTCGATGAAGGCCTGCTCCTCGGCGTCCAGCCCGATGATGGCCTCGGCGATCTCGGTGTTCACGTTCTCGACCGCGCGCAGCACGCCCTTGCCGAGGAAGCGCGACTTGTCGCCGTCACGCAGCTCGATCGCCTCGCGCGAGCCGGTGGAGGCGCCCGAGGGCACCGCGGCGCGGCCCATCACGCCCGATTCGAGCAGCACGTCGGCTTCGACCGTGGGGTTGCCGCGGGAATCGAGAATCTCGCGGGCGATCACATCAACGATTGCACTCATGTCTAGTCCTGTAGCAGTTACGGAGGTTTCGGATCGATCATGCGGGAACGCGACCCGGCGGGGAGCATGCTCGCACCGGATGACTGCCTCGTGAGCAGCGGCGACGGATGACGCGCATCAGTCCGCCGGTAGCCGCATTCCCGAAAAATGGGGTCTCAGAGCGTGGTCTCGAGGAAACCCTGGCGCTTGACCAGCGCGTCGATGTCCTTGAGCACGGTCAGCAGCGCCTTCATCTTCGGCAGCGGCCAGGCGTTGGGGCCGTCGGACAGCGCCTTGGCGGGGTCCGGGTGGGTCTCCATGAAAAGGCCCGCCACGCCCACGGCGACCGCGGCGCGCGCCAGCACCGGCACGAACTCGCGCTGGCCACCCGAGGCGGTTCCCTGCCCGCCCGGCAGCTGCACCGAGTGGGTAGCGTCGAACACCACCGGGCAGCCGGTGTCGCGCATGATCGCCAGCGCACGCATGTCGGAGACGAGGTTGTTGTAGCCGAAGGAGGCGCCGCGCTCGCACACCATGATGGTGTCGGCGCCGCCATTGGCCTCGCGCGCCTTGTCGGCGACGTTCTTCATGTCGCCGGGGGCGAGGAACTGGCCCTTCTTGATGTTCACCGGCTTGCCGCTGGCCGCCACCGCGTGGATGAAATCGGTCTGGCGGCACAGGAAGGCCGGGGTCTGCAGCACGTCGACCACCGCGGCGACGGTCGGGATCTCCTCGATCGTGTGCACGTCGGTCAGCACCGGCAGGCCGAGCTGCTTCTTGACCGCCTCGAGCATCTTCAGGCCGGCGTCCATGCCATGGCCGCGGAAGCTCTTGCCCGAGCTGCGGTTGGCCTTGTCGTACGAAGCCTTGAAGATGTAAGGGATGCCCAGCTCGGCGCAGATCTCCTTCATCTGCCCGGCGATGTCCAGGCACATCTGCTCGGATTCGGCCACGCAGGGGCCGGAGATCAGGAACACCGGCTTGTCGAGGCCGACTTCGAAACCGCAGAGATTCATGCTTCGCTCCTCGGGGCCGCAGCCTGCTTGTGCGCGATCGCAGCCTTCACATAAGCGGTGAACAGCGGATGACCCTTGCGCGGGTTAGAGGTGAATTCGGGGTGGAACTGACAGCCGACGAACCACGGATGCACGTCCGCAGGCAGCTCGACCATCTCGCACAGGTCGGTGACGGGCGCGCGGCCCGACACCACCAGGCCCTTGTCTTCGAGCCTGGCGAGCAGGGTGTTGTTCACCTCGTAGCGGTGGCGGTGACGCTCCATGACCTCGGGGGCGCCGTAGATCGAACGCGCCAGCGTGCCTTCCTTGAGCAGGCAGAGCTGGCCACCGAGGCGCATGGTGCCGCCGAGGTCGGACTCCTCGGAGCGCTTCTCGATCTTGCCCGTGCGGTCCTTCCACTCGGTGATGAGGCCGATCACCGGGAACCTGGTGTCGCGCTCGAACTCCGTCGAATGCGCGCCTTCCATGCCCGCGACGTCGCGGGCGAACTCCACCACCGCAAGCTGCATGCCGAGGCAGATGCCCAGGTAGGGCACCTTGTTCTCGCGCGCATAGCGGATGGCCGCGATCTTGCCCTCGGTCCCGCGCTTGCCGAAGCCGCCCGGCACCAGGATGGCATCCATCGACTCGAGCACATCGCAACCGTCGCGCTCGATATCCTCCGAGTCGATGTAGTGGATCCTGACCTTCGACTCGGTATGCATGCCGGCGTGGTTGAGCGACTCGATCAGCGACTTGTACGACTCGGTAAGGTCCACGTACTTGCCGACGAAACCGATATCCACGGTCTGCTTCGGGTTCTCGAGCGCGTGGATGAGCCTGTCCCACACCGAGAGGTCGGCCGCGCGCGCGAGGATGTCGAGCTTGTGGCAGACGATCTGGTCGAGCATCTGGTCATGCAGCTGACCGGGGATCTTGTAGATCGAGTCGGCGTCCAGGCACTCGATGACCGCCTCGGGCATGACGTTGCAGAACAGCGCGATCTTGCGGCGCTCGTCTTCCGGCACCGGACGGTCGGCGCGGCACAGCAGGATGTCGGGCTGGATGCCGATCTCGCGCAGTTCCTTCACCGAGTGCTGGGTCGGCTTGGTCTTCAGTTCACCGGCGGTCGGAATGTAGGGCAGCAGCGTGAGGTGGATGAAGCAGGTGCCGTGGCGGCCCTCTTCGAAGCCCATCTGGCGGATGGCCTCCAGGAAGGGCAGCGATTCGATGTCGCCCACCGTGCCGCCGACCTCGACGATCGCCACGTCGGCGCCCTCGGCGCCACGCTTGACGTAAGCCTTGATCTCGTCGGTGATGTGCGGGATGACCTGCACGGTCTTGCCCAGGTACTCGCCGCGGCGCTCCTTCTTCAGCACCGACTCGTAGATCTGGCCAGTGGTGAAGTTGTTGCGCTTGCTCATCTTGGCGCTGGTGAAGCGCTCGTAATGGCCGAGGTCGAGGTCGGTCTCGGCGCCGTCTTCGGTGACGAAGACCTCGCCGTGCTGGAACGGGCTCATGGTGCCCGGATCGACGTTGATGTAGGGGTCCAGCTTGAGGTGCGTGACCTTGATGCCGCGGGACTCGAGGATCGCCCCGAGGGACGCTGCGGCGATGCCCTTGCCCAGGGAGGACACGACACCACCGGTGACGAAGACGTATTTGGTCATGGGAGCTGTACTGCGGGAAAGCGCGATGATAACCGATGCACCCGAACCGCGTCAGCAGTCCGGGTGCCTCCCGCGCGATCGCTCAGGCCATGCCGCGCAGCTCGCGCAGCAGCACCGACAGCATCGCCATGTCGATCGTCGGCGCGCTGCGGATTTCGGCGAGGAGCTGCTGGTAGCGCTCGAGCGGCACCGCGGCACGCTCGCGCCCGGCATTCAGCACGCCCTCGGTGTCCGCGCCCTCGGGCGCGTTGCGCAGCGCCGCGCTGGTGAGCTCGCGGGCGAGCGAGGACAGATCGCTGCGCAGCGCGCCGCGCGCCAGGCTCTGCCAGCGCGTGTCCGCGGGCAGCCCGGAGATCTGGCGGCCGAGCCAGTGCAGGTCGAATTCGCCCCCGAGGGCGAAATACACCCGCGCCACCGTGGCCTCGTCACGCCCCTGCTCCACCGCCACCTCGACCAGGTCGAGCGCCGAGTAAAGCTCTTCGAGCGCGGCCACCCGCTTCGCCAGCGCCTCGGGCACGCCCTGCCCCACCCGGCGCGCCACCGCGGCGTCGAGCTCGGCGCGATAGGCGGGGGCGACGTAGTCGGCCAGCCCCTCGGCGAGCGCCGCCACGCCAGGCGAGAAATGCGCGCTCGTCGCCTGCAGGTCGGCCAGCCAGCGGCGGTGACGCAGGAACCACAGCGTGCCGCGCTGCACCAGGCGACCCGACTCCTGGATGAGCTCGGTCTGCACCGCGTCGGCGATGCGGTTGTCGAGGGCCTCGATCTCGCGCCACAGCGCCACCAGGCCGAAGACCTCGCGGGTGGCCATGTAGGCGCGCACCACGTCCGCCGCCGAGGCGCCGAGCTCGGCCCTGAGCCGGCTGACGAAGGTGGGCCCGACGCGGTTGATCATGCTGTTGACCACGTGGGTCGAGATGATCTCGCGGCGCAGCGGGTGGATCCGGATCTGCGCCGGGAAGCGCTCGCGCAGCGGGCCGGGAAAGTAGCGCTCGAGCGCGGTGCGGATGTAGGGGTCCTCCGGCACGTCGGAGGCGAGCACCTCGTCGTAGAGCTCGATCTTGCTGTAGGCGAGCAGCACCGCCAGCTCGGGGCTGGTGAGGCCGACGCCGGCGGCCTTGCGCTCGGCGATCTCCTCGTCGTCGGGCAGGTACTCGAGCTTGCGGTTGAGCCGCCCGGCCTGCACCAGGCGGCGGATGAACTCCGCCTGCTCGTCGAGCAGCGCCACGCCGCGCGCGCGCGTGACCGACAGCACCTGGGTCTGGGCGTAGTTGTCGCGCAGCACCAGGATGCCGACCTCGTCGGTCATGTCGGCGAGGAGCTCGTTGCGCTGCTTGAGCGTGAGCTCGCCCTCGGCGATCACCCCGCCGAGCAGGATCTTGATGTTGACCTCGTGGTCGGAACAGTCCACCCCGCCGGAGTTGTCGATCGCGTCGGTGTTGATGCGCCCGCCCGCGAGCGCGAACTCGATGCGGCCGAGCTGGGTGGCGCCGAGGTTGCCGCCCTCGCCGAAGACCTTGCAGCGCAGTTCGCCGCCATTGACGCGCACCGCGTCATTGGCGCGGTCGCCCACCGCCGCGTCGGTCTGGCTGGCGGCCTTGATGTAGGTCCCGATCCCGCCGTTGTAGACCAGCTCGACCGGTGCGGTGAGGATGGCGCGGATCAACTCGGTCGGGGTCAAGCCCAGGGGCGCGGCCTGGATGTCGAGTGCCGCGCGCGCCTCGGGCGACAGCGTGATGGACTTCGCGCTGCGCGGCCACACTCCGCCACCCTGCGAGATCAGCGCGCGGTCGTAGTCGTCCCAGCTCGAGCGCGGCAGCGCGAACATGCGCGCGCGCTCTTCCCACGAGCGTGCCGGGTCGGGATCGGGGTCGATGAAGATGTGGCGGTGGTCGAAGGCCGCCACCAGGCGGATCTGTTTCGACAGCAGCATGCCGTTGCCGAACACGTCGCCCGACATGTCGCCGATGCCGACCACGGTGAAGGGTTCCTGCTGGATGTCCTTGCCCATCTCGCGGAAGTGGCGCTTGACCGCCTCCCAGGCGCCGCGTGCGGTGATGCCCATCTTCTTGTGGTCGTAGCCCACCGAGCCGCCCGAGGCGAAGGCGTCGCCCAGCCAGAAGCCATACTCGGCCGAGACCTGGTTGGCGTAGTCGGAGAAGCTCGCCGTGCCCTTGTCGGCTGCCACCACCAGGTAGGGGTCGTCCTCGTCGTGGCGCACCACGTCCGCCGGCGGCACCACCGCGCCCTGCACCAGGTTGTCGGTAAGGTCGAGCAGGCCGCGCAGGAAGTTGCGGTAGCAGGCCACGCCCTCGGCGAGCAGGGCCTCGCGCCCGCCCTCCGCAGGCGGGCACTTGACCACGAAGCCGCCCTTGGAGCCCACCGGCACGATCACCGCGTTCTTGACGATCTGCGCCTTCACCAGGCCGAGGATCTCGGTGCGGAAGTCCTCCATGCGGTCCGACCAGCGCAGGCCGCCGCGCGCGACCTTGCCGCCGCGCAGGTGCACGCCCTCGAAGCGCGGCGAGTACACGAAGATCTCGAACATCGGCAGCGGCTGCGGCAGATTGGGGATCTTCGACGGCAGGAACTTGAACGAGAGGTAGGGCTTGGGGGCGCCGTCCGCGCCGCGCTGGAACCAGTTGGTGCGCAGGGTCGCCTGCATGAGGGCGAGAAACTGGCGCAGGATGCGGTCCTCGTCGAGGTTGGCCACCTGATCGAGCGCGGCCTCGATGGCCGCCACCTGCGTCGCGCACGCGGCCTCGCGATCGCCCGCGAGCGCCGGGTCGAAGCGCGCGCGGAAGAGTTGCAGCAGCGCACGCGCGAACTGTGGATAGGCCGCCAGCGTCTGCTCCATGTAGGCGAGGCTGAAGGTGAACGCCGCCTGGCGCATGTGGCGGGCGTAGGCGCGCAGCACCGCCACCTCACGCCACGACAGCCCGGCGAGCAGCACCAGGCGGTTGAAATCGTCGTTCTCGGCGGCGCCGCGCCAGGCCGCGAGGAAGGCCTCCTGAAAGAGCGGGCGGATGTCGTGGATGTTGAGGTTCTCGGCACCGGCAAACTGCAGGCCGAAGTCGTGCAGCCACACCGTGCTGCCGTCCTGGCGCTCGATCTCGGAGGGGCGCTCGTCCATCACCTTCACGCCCATCTTCTCGAGCATCGGCAGGCTCTGCGACAGCGGTACCGGGCTGCCCAGGTGGTAGAGCCGCAGGTTGAGCCGGCCCGCGCGCACCTCGAGCGGCACGTAGAGGTTGAGCCCGAGCGCCGCGTCGTCGGCGAGCGCCTCCATCTGCTCGATGTCGAACACCGCCATGCGCGCGGAGTATTCCTCGCGGTAGCCGGCCGGGAAGCCCTCGCCGTAGCGCCGCATCAGCGCCAGGCCGCGCTCCTCGCCGCACTGCTCGACGAGCGCCTGCTGCAGCTCGTCCTCCCAGCGCCGCGCCGCACGGATCAGGCGCTGCTCGATCTCGCGCACGTCGAAGGCGGGGATCCGACCCTCGGGCGTGCGCACCGTGATGAGGATGCGCGCGAGCGCCGAATCCGAAAACTGCACGTCGAACTCGGCGGCGTTGCCCTTGAAGGCATCGATCAGCACCGCCTGCATGCGCTCGCGCTGGTCGGTGTTGTAGTGCTCGCGCGGCACGTAGATCAGGCACGACACGAAGCGCTCGAAGGGATCGACGCGCACGAAGAGGCGCGTGCGCAGGCGCTCGCCGAGGCGCAGGATGCCCATGGCGTGGGCGTGGAGCTCGTCGGTCTCGATCTGGAACAGCTCGTCGCGCGGGTAGCGCTCGAGCAGGGTCTGCAGCGCCTTGGCGGCGTGGCCGCCGGGCAGCAGGCCGGCACGCTCGAACACGGCCTCCACCTTGCGCCGCAGCAGCGGGATCTGGCGCGGGCTGGCGCTGTAGGCGGTGGAGGCGAGCAGGCCGATCACGCGACGCTCGCCATTCACCCGGCCGTCGGCCCCGAAGGTCTTGATGCCGACGAAGTCGAGATAGCCGGGCCGGTGCACCGTGGAGCGCGAGTTCGACTTTGTGACCGTGAGCAGATGCGGCAGGTGGGCCTGCGCGCGCAGCTGCGGCGGCAGCGCAGCAAAGGAGCGCGACTGCCCCTCGTCACCGTCGCCGCGCAGCAGGCCCAGTCCGGAGCCGGGGACGATGCGCAGCTCGTTGCCCTCGCCGGTCTCGACCAGCGCGTAGTCGCGGCAGCCGAGCAGCACGAAGTTGTCGGCGGCGAGCCAGTCGAGGAAGGCGCGCACCTCCTGCGTCTCCTCGGCGTCGATGCTGACCGGCAGCTCGTCGAGCCCTGCGGTGATGCCGGCCAGGCGCTCGCGCATGGCCGACCAGTCGCGGACCGCGGCACGCACGTCGGCAAGCACATGCTCGATGCCTTGCTGCAGCGCAACGAGGTCGCGCGGGTCGGTGCGGCGGTCGACCTCCAGGTGCATGATCGACTCGAAGCCGACACCCTCGCCCTGCTCGCCGCGCTCCGCCACACGCACGAAGCCGCCCTCGGCATCACGCGCGACGTTCATCACCGGATGGATGATCAGGTGCAGGGTGAGACCCTGGCGCGCGACCTCCATGGTGATCGAGTCGACGAGGAAGGGCATGTCCTCGCCGGCGATCTCCACCACGGTGTGCGGGCACTCCCAGCCGTGCTCGTCCAGCCGCGGGTTGAATGCGCGCACCTTGCTGCCGTCCTGGCGGCGGGCGACGAAGTGCCACTGGCTGAGCACGGCGCCGTAGAGATCGCCCACCGGGAGGTCTTCCAGGTCCTCGGGCGCCACCTGGGCGAAAAAGCGGCTCGCGAACGCACACACCCCTTCGGCCTGCTCGGCGGGCATCCGGGTGCGAATCTGCTCGATCACCGCCTCGACCTGCGTGGCCAGCCGGCCTGCTTCCCGTGTCTCCATCTCCAACCTCCCGCTTGCGCTTTTGGATACGGCGGGACGGTCTGCGAGCTCGGTATGGACAGCGTCGAGGGAGCGCACATCGCATCGCCGTGGAACGAAGCGGTCAGGCTAGAACAACCCGTCCGGCATGGATACGCACGTTTTCCCTAGTTCGGGACGCGCACGCGCCAGGGGCCGGACGGGGTGATCCTGCAGGGCCGGCCTTGCCGGCCATCCTCAGCGGATGAAGTCGCGATTGACTTCGCGGAAGAGCTCGGTGCCGCCGCGCTGCAGCCACTCGAAGGCGACCATCTCGCGCGACACGATCTCGATGCCGTGGCCGCGCATGCGCTCGAAGGCGAGGTCGCGGTTGGCCGGAGCGCGCGAGCCCGAGGCCTCGGCGACGATGAAGACCTGCTTGCCGGCGCCGCGCAGGTCGAGCGCGGTCTGCTGCACGCAGACATGGGCCTCGGTGCCGCACAGGATCACCTGCTCGCAGCCGGCGACCGCGGTCTGGTCGAGGCAGCCATCGGCCTGGGCGGAGAAGAACTGCTTGCCGACGTAGTGCGCACCGGCGGTCGCCGCGCGCACCGCCTCGACCGTGCCGCCGATCTTCTCGGGGAAGTGCTCGGTGACCACCACCGGCACGCCGATGCGCTCGGCGACGCGCGCAAGCCACACGCAGGCCTCGACCACCGCGGCGTTGTCGTGGATGAAGGGGGCGAGCTTCGCCTGCACGTCGATCACCAGCAGCACCGACTTCTTCGGGTTCATCAGCATGTCTTCGATCCTCCTCAGCCCTGCAGCTCGGCGCGGTCGCGGAAGTGCGCCAGCGCCTCGGGGTTGGCCAGCGCCTCCTGGTTCTTCACCGGGCGCCCGTGCACCACGTTGCGCACCGCCAGTTCGACGATCTTGCCGCTCTTGGTGCGCGGGATGTCGGCCACCTGCAGCACCTTGGCCGGCACGTGACGCGGCGTAGTGTTGTCGCGGATGGTCTGGCGGATGCGCCTGGTCAGGTCGTCATCGAGCGCGAGCCCCTCGCGCAGCTTCACGAACAGCACCACGCGCACGTCGTTGGGGTTCTGCGGCGGCCAGTCCTGGCCGATCACGAGCGACTCGACCACCTCGTGCAGCTTCTCGACCTGGCGGTAGATCTCGGCGGTGCCGATGCGCACCCCGCCCGGGTTCAGCGTGGCGTCCGACCTGCCGTAGATGACCAGGCCGCCGTGCGCGGTGATCTCGCAGAAGTCGCCGTGGCACCAGACATTGGGAAAGCGATCGAAGTAGGCGGCATGGTACTTGGCGCCGTCGGCGTCGTTCCAGAAGCCGATCGGCATCACCGGGAAGGGCTTCGCGCACACCAGCTCGCCCTTCTCGCCGCGCACCGGGCGGCCGTCGTCGTCCCACACGTCCACCGCCATGCCGAGGCCGCGGCACTGGATCTCGCCGCGCCACACCGGCAGCACCGGGGAGCCGAGCACGAAGCAGGAGATGATGTCGGTGCCACCCGAGATGGAGGAGAGCTGCAGGTCGGGCTTGATGTCGCGATAGACGTAGTCGAAGCCCTCGGGCACCAGCGGGCTGCCGGTGCTCATCATCGCGCGCACCGTGTCGAGCTTGTGGGTCTCCCGCGGCTTGAGCCCGAACTTGGCGGCGGCGTCGAGGAACTTGGCCGAGGTGCCGAAGTGCGTCATCGCTTCGGCGTCGGCGTAGTCGAAGAGGATGCGGTTGTCGCCGGCGAAGGGCGAGCCGTCGTAGAGCAGCAGCGTGGCCTCGGCGGCGAGCGCGGAGACCAGCCAGTTCCACATCATCCAGCCGCAGGTGGTGAAGTAGAACACGCGGTCTCCCGGCTTCACGTCGCCGTGCAGCTTGTGTTCCTTCAGGTGCTGCAGCAGCGCGCCGCCGGCGCAGTGCACGATGCACTTGGGCACGCCGGTGGTGCCCGAGGAGTACATGATGTAGAGCGGGTGGTCGAAGGGCAGCTGCGCGAACTCGATGTCGTCGACGAAGTGGAAGGGCGCGACGAAGTCGGCGAGCATGCGCGCGTGCGGCACGTGCAAGAGGTCGTGCTCGCGATGCACGTAGGGCACGACCACGACGCGCTTGACCGAGGGCAGCTGGGCGACGATCTCGCCGAGCTTGCCGAGCACATCCACCGTCTTGCCGCCGTAGTAGTAGCCGTCGCAGGCCACCAGCACCTTGGGTTCGGTCTGGCCGAAGCGGTCGAGCACGCCCTGCACGCCGAAGTCGGGCGAGGCCGAGGTGAAGATGGCGCCGAGGCTGGCCGCGGCGAGCATGGCGACGACGGTCTCGGGCAGGTTGGGCATGTAGGCGGCGACGCGGTCGCCGGCCACCACGCCCTGCTCCTTGAGCGCCGCGGCGAAGTGGGCCACGGCGCGGTACAGCTCGCCGTGGCTCATGCGGTTCATCACCCGGTCCTCGCCCCAGAACACGATCGCGTCATGCGCGTCGCGCGAACGCAGCAGGTTCTGCGCGAAGTTCAGGCGGGCGTCGGGGAACCAGCGCGCGCCGGGCATCTTGTGGCCATCGACGAGCACGCGCTCGCCGCGCGTGCCGATCACGCCGCCACCGACGCCGTCGCCCTCCCAAACGCTCGTCCAGAACGGCTCGGGGTGCTCCACCGACCAGGCGTGCAGCGCCTCGTAATCGGGCAGCGAGACCTTCCAGCGCTGCTCGGCCGCGAGCCGGAAGGCAGTCACGTTGGCGGCGGCGATGCGCTCGGGGGACGGGGTCCACAGGGGTTTCTGCTCAGTCGGATACATCGGGTCTCCTCTCCATCCTCTTGTGTCGATGATTGGGGGTCAAAACTCTGGGGGTCGAAACTGGGCGGCCACGCTTCGCGGACGGAGCGGGTGACCGCACTGCGCGGCCGGGCACTCGGCGGCCGGCGCCAATTCAGGCCACGGGCGGGTCGAACAGCGCGCGCACGACATCCGGAATCGGCGCCGACTTGCCGGTGCGCATGTCCATCCACACCGTCTTGGCCGCACCTTCGGCGTACAGGCGCTCGTCGCCATCGACGAAGAGCTCGTACCAGGTCATCACGCTGCTCCGCCCCGGATCGCCTGCATACATCTTGATGACGACGGTCGCAGGATAATTCACCGGCGCGAGGAAGGTGCAGCTGGCATTGATGATCACCGGCCCCACCGGCTCCTCGACGCTGACGCGGGAACCCATCCGTTCGAGCCACTCGACGCGGGTCTGCTCGAAATAGCGGAAATAGACCGTGTTGTTGACATGCCCGTAGGCGTCCA
>NZ_AMXD01000045.1 GCF_000310185.1 Thauera aminoaromatica S2
GGCGCTGGGCGGCGGCATGCCGCTCGCCGCCGAGCGCCTCGCGCAGGGTGGCGGCGCGGCGATGCACGCGCGCTTCGTGCGCGATATCGCCGGCCTGCAAGGCGCCGACGCGCTGCGCCTGGCCGGGCAGTGGGAGGCCTGGCTGCGCTCGAAGGATGCGCTCGCCGCCGGCTTCGGCCTGCCCGAGCTCACCGACTGGATGCAGCGCTGGGTGAGCGACCTCGCCGCGCTGCGCCTGGGTGGCCGGGTGCGCTTCTTCCCCGCGCAGGAGGGCGTGCTCGCCGCGCTGGCCAGCCGCATGAGCGTGGCCGCGGCGAGCGCCTGCTACAATGAAGTCGCCCAGATCCGCAAGGTGTCGCGCCATCCGCTGAGCCTGCGGCTGGTGCTGGAGGACATGCTGATGCGCTACGCCCGTGCCGTCGCCGGAGCCCGAGGATGACCCAAGCCGTTCGACCAGCGGTCAGCCGCCCGAGCGTGCTGTCGCTCAACATCAGCTCCAAGTCGGCGCTCTACGCGGCCTACATGCCCTTCCTGGCCAACGGCGGGATCTTCGTGCCCACGCCCAAGAGCTACAAGCTGGGCGACGAGGTCTTCATGCTGCTGCAGCTCATGGACGACGCCACCCGCCATCCGGTCGCGGGCACCGTGGTGTGGATCACGCCGGACGGCGCGCAGGGCGGCAAGACCCAGGGCATCGGCGTGCAGTTCTCGCCCGACGAGTCCAGTCGGGTGCTGCGCGACCGCATCGAGAAGGTGCTCGCCGGCCATCTCGGCTCGAGCCGGCCCACGCACACGCTCTGAGCGCGCCGGCAAGGGCAGGGCCCGCTTCGCGTCGCGCGCTGCCGAGTTCAACAACGCCGACTTCATCAAACCATTCCAGGACCCGGATGTTCGTCGATTCACACTGTCATCTCGATTTTCCCGGCCTCGCCGAGCGCGAGGACGAGATCCTCGCCACCATGGCGGCCAACGGCGTCGGCACCGCGCTGTGCATCGGCGTACGGCTGGAGGAATTCCCGCGTGTGCGTGAGCTCGCCGAGCGCCACGCCCACCTGTGGGCCTCGGTCGGCGTGCATCCGGACAATGCCGATTGCGAGGAGCCGGACGTCGCCCGCCTCGTCGCGCTCGCGGACCACCCGCGCGTGGTGGCGATCGGCGAGACCGGGCTGGACTACCACTGGCACAAGGACGCGCCCGAGTGGCAGCGTGAGCGCTTTCGGGTGCACATCCGCGCGGCGCGTGCGACGGGCAAGCCGCTGGTCGTCCACACCCGCAACGCCGCCGCGGACACCCTGCGCCTGATGCGCGAGGAGGGGGCCGGCGAGGCCGGCGGAGTGATGCACTGCTTCACCGAGAGCTGGGAGGTGGCCGAGGCCGCGCTCGAGCTCGGCTTCTACATCTCGTTTTCCGGCATCGTGAGCTTCCGCAACGCGAAGGAGCTCAAGGAGGTCGCCCGCCGCGTGCCGCTCGAGCGCCTGCTGATCGAGACCGATTCCCCCTATCTCGCCCCGGTGCCGCACCGCGGCAAGACCAACGAGCCCGGCTGGGTCGTGCATGTCGCCGAGGAGATCGCCCGCCTGCGCGAGCTCCCGCTGGCGCAGGTCGAGCAAGCCACCACCGACAACTTCTTCCGTCTCTTCCGCCATGCACAAAGACCTGCCTGATCTCCGCACGCCCTCCCGCACTCCGGTACATGGGCTGCGCCGCCTCGTTCTCGCCGCGGCCTTCGTCGCCGGCGGCCTGGCTTCGCATGCCGCGCTCGCCGCCACCCTCGACGACGCGCTCTCCGCCGCCAGCATGGGCGACGCGAAGGAACTCGTCAGCCTGATCCAGCGCGGCCTCGACCCCGATACCGTCGACGCGCAGGGCAACACCTTGCTCATCCTCGCCGCGCGCGAGGGCCACACCGCGGCCGTGGAGGCGCTGGCGAAGAACCGCGCCCGCCTCGACTACCGCAACCCGGCGGGCGACTCCGCGCTGATGCTGGCCGTGCTGCGCGGCCACGAGGACGCCGCACGCGCGCTCATCAAGGCCGGCGCCGTGGTTGCGCACGACGGCTGGGCGCCGCTGCACTACGCCGCCTTCGAGGGCCGCGACGAGCTGATCGCGGACATCCTCGCCGCCGGCGCCGACGTCAATGCACCCGCGCCCAACAAGGCCACGCCGCTGATGCTGGCGGCGCGCAACGGCCACATCGACGTGGTCCGCCGCCTGCTCGCGCTGCCACAGACCGATCTCAACGCGCTCAACGACGCCGGCCTTTCGGCCGACGCCTGGGCGCTGCAGAACAACAACACCGACATCGCCGAACTGATCCAGGCCGAGCGCAAGCGCCGCGGCATCCGTCCGCCGGCGATGAAGATCACGATCGAATGATTCCCCATCCGGGCGGCCGTCGCGCCGCCTGCGGTCCAATCCATCAGGAAACGAAATGAGCAGCCTGCCCAGGTGCCCCGCCTGCAATTCCGAATACACCTACGAGGACGGCGACAACTTCGTCTGCCCCGAATGCGCCCACGAATGGCCGAAGCTCGCAGCAGCCGAGGCCACCGAGGCGCACAAGGTGTGGAAGGACGCCAACGGAAACGTGCTTCAGGACGGCGACAGCGTCACCGTGATCAAGGACCTCAAGGTCAAGGGCTCGTCCCTGGTCGTCAAGGTCGGCACCAAGGTGAAGAACATCCGCCTGGTCGAGGGCGACCACGACATCGACTGCAAGATCGACGGCATTGGCGCGATGAAGCTGAAGTCGGAGTTCGTGAAGAAGAATTGAGCGGTCGTCAGGAAACGCTCCGCAACCGCGCCGGTTCTGTAGGAGCGACGCAAGTCGCGATCGCACGGCACGGTGGTGAGGGGCGTGGGCGAGCGCGGAGACGTCGCAATCGCGACTTGCGTCGCTCCTACTGCGCTTGCCCGGGTGCGCATCACCGAGCCGCTCGAGATGCTCCGCGGCGCACCCCGGGGCACGGTCGGCAAGCACGCCGGTTTTGTAGGAGCGACGCGAGTCGCGATCGCACGGCGCGGCTGCGATGGGCGTGGGTGAGAGGCGTGGGTGAGGGCGGAGACGCTGCAATCGCGATTTGCGTCGCTCCTGCAGCGCGCCACGGACACAACGCGCATGCGCCCATGCCCTCAGACCGCGCTCAGTCGCGGAACTTCGGCGGCTGCTTGGTCAGGCCGGCGCGGATCGCCGCCTGCAGGTCCTCCGACAGCAGCATCGCGGCGTTCCAGGTGGCGACGCGGTCGAGACCGTCGGCGACGCTGTGGTCGCGGGCGTGGTTGAGCATGTCCTTGGTGCCGCGGATCGCCAGCGGCGACTTGGCGGCGATGGCTTGCGCGAGCTGCATCACCCCCTCCATCAGGGCCTCGGGCGTGTCGAAGACCCGATTCACCAGGCCGATCCGCCCGGCCTCCGCGCCGTCCACCCGGCGCCCGGTGTAGGCGAGCTCGCGCACCATGCCTTCGCCGATCAGGCGTGGCAGGCGCTGCAGGCTGCCGACGTCGGCGACCATGCCGAGGTCGACCTCCTTGACCGAGAAATACGTCCCCGCCGCGCAGTAGCGCATGTCGGCGCAGGCCACCAGGTCCACGCCGCCGCCCACGCAGGCGCCGTGGATGGCGGCGAGCACCGGCTTGCGGCAGCGCTCCAGGCTGGTGAGCGTGTCCTGCAGGTCGAGGATCAGGTTGCGCAGGTTCTCGCGCGTGCGCGCCTCGCAGGCGTCCTTCACCATGGGCAGGATGCCCATCATCATCTGCAGGTCGATGCCGGCGCAGAAGTTGGCGCCGGCGCCGTGCAGCACCGCCACGCGCACCGCGGGCGTGCGATCCACCCACTGCATCGCGGCGCGCAGGTCCTGCCACATCTGCAGGTTCATCGCGTTGGCCTTGTCGGGGCGGTTCAGCGTCACCAGCGCGACCTGGCCATCGAGGCCGATGCGCAGGGTGTCGAACTGCGGCAGGGGGATGCCGGCGCTGCCGGGAGAGGCGGGGAGCTGGCCGGCGAGCAGTGCAGGGGCGGATGCCGCCTTCTCGATCCTGGCCGCCAGCTCGATGCCCTGCTTGATCGCGCGCTTGGCGTCGAGCTCGGCGGCCACGTCCGCGCCGCCGATCAGATGCACCCGCATGCCGGCCTCGACCAGCGCGGCCTGCAGCTCGCGCTGCGGCTCCTGGCCGGTGCACAGGATCACGTTGTCGACCGCCAGCACCTCGTCCTTGCCGCCGATGCTCACGTGCAGGCCGGCGTCATCGATGCGGCGGTAGGTGACGCCCGCGATCATCCGCACGCCGCGGTTCTTCAGCGCGGTGCGGTGGATCCAGCCGGTGGTCTTGCCCAGGCCCTCTCCGACCTTGCTCGCCTTGCGCTGCAGCAGCACGATCTCGCGCGGCGCGGTTTCGAGCTGGGGGCGGGTGAGCCCGCCGCGGTTCGCATAGCGCGCGTCGATGCCCCATTCGGCGTAGAACTTCGCCGGCGCGAGGCTGGGGCTGATCCCCTCGTGGCTCAGGTACTCCGCGACGTCGAAGCCGATGCCGCCCGCGCCCAGGATGGCGACGCGACGGCCGACGGGCTTGCTGTCCCGCAGCACGTCGAGGTAGCCGAGCACCTTGGGATGATCCACGCCCTCGATCTCCGGCACGCGCGGCACGATGCCGGTGGCGAGCACGACCTCGTCGAACTTCCCGGCCAGCTCGGCGGCCGAGACGCGGGTGTTCAGCTTCAGCGCGACCCCGGTCTGTTCGATGCGGCGCCCGAAGTAGCGCAGGGTCTCGGCGAATTCCTCCTTGCCCGGGATCTGCATCGCGATGTTGAACTGTCCGCCGATGCGCGCGCCGGCCTCGAACAGCGTGACCCTGTGGCCACGCTCGGCGGCGGTCGTCGCGAAGGCCAGACCTGCCGGGCCGGCGCCGACCACCGCGATCGTGCGCGGCGTGGTGGTGGGTTCGATCACGAGTTCGGTCTCGTGACAGGCGCGCGGATTGACCAGGCACGAGGTGATCTTGCCGGCGAAGGTGTGGTCCAGGCAGGCCTGGTTGCAGGCGATGCAGGTGTTGATGTCGGCGCCGCGGCCCTCTGCGGCCTTGTTCACGAAATCGGGGTCGGCGAGGAAGGGCCGCGCCATCGACACCATGTCGGCCTTGCCCTCGGCGAGGATGGCCTCGGCGATCTCGGGCGTATTGATGCGGTTGGTGGCGATCAGCGGGATGCCGACGTGGTCCTTCAGCTTTTGCGTCACCCACGCGAAGCCGGCGCGCGGCACGCAGGTGGCGATGGTGGGGATGCGCGCCTCGTGCCAGCCGATGCCGCTGTTGATCAGCGTGGCGCCGGCGGCCTCGATGGCCTGCGCGAGCTGCACCACCTCCTCGAAGGTCGAGCCGTTCTCGACCAGGTCGAGCATCGACAGCCGGAAGACGATGATGAACTCGCGCCCGAGCCGTTCGCGCGTGCGGCGCACGATCTCGGTGGCGAAGCGGATGCGCTTCTCGTAAGCGCCGCCCCATTCGTCGGTGCGCTTGTTGGTGTGGGCGACGATGAACTCGTTGATCAGGTAGCCCTCGGAGCCCATGATCTCGACCCCGTCGTAGCCGCCGGCGCGGGCGAGCTCGGCGCAGCGCACGAAGTCCTCGATCGTGCGCTCGACATCGGCGGTGGACAGCTCCCGCGGTGCGAAGGGCGCGATCGGGGCCTGGATCGGGCTGGGCGCGACCAGTTCCGGGTGATAGGCGTAGCGCCCGAAGTGCAGGATCTGCATCGCGATCTTGCCGCCCTCGCGATGCACCGCGTCGGTGATCACGCGGTGGTGCGTGGCTTCTTCCTGCGTGGTCAGCGTGGCGCCGCCGCTCCACGGCCGGCCCTCGGCATTGGGCGCGATGCCGCCGGTGACGATGAGCCCGACGCCGCCGCGCACGCGCTCGGCGTAAAACGCCGCCATGCGCTCGAAGCCGCCTTCGGCCTCTTCCAGGCCGACGTGCATCGAGCCCATCAGGAAGCGGTTGGGCAGGGTGGTGAAGCCGAGGTCCAGGGGGCGGAATAGGTTCGGGTAGGTGGGCATCGTGTCGCTCGCAAATCGTCTTGGGGCCGGGGTCTTGGGCCCGGGGTCTCGAGTCCGGATTTTGGGTGGTGCCGGGTGATTCTGAGTGCGTTTGTCCGGGGCTGGCCGCATGGCCGGACGAGGACGCGAGGGAGGCCGACGCGCGTGCCAGAGGGGAGGGAGGAGCGCGCGCTGGCAAGCAGTCCTCATCCGACTATGCAACCAGTTGCAGAACTGTAGAAGATCGACGCCAACTATGCAACGCGTTGCACGATCGCGCGGCGCACGGCTAGACTCCGACCATGTCGCTCGCCCACGCCCTGCTCACCTCGCTGCTCGAACAACCCTCGTCCGGCTACGACCTGGCGCGGCGCTTCGACAAGTCCATCGGCCACTTCTGGCAGGCCACGCACCAGCAGATCTACCGTGAGCTCGGCCGCATGGAAAAGGCCGGGTGGATCCGCTCCGAGCCCGACCCCGACGCTGGCCGCACGCGCAAGCGCAGCTACGCCGTGCTGCCCGCCGGGCGTGAGGAGCTGATGCGCTGGGTGGCGGAGGCTGCGCCGCTGGCCGAGCTGCGTGATGAGTTCATGGTCCGCCTGCGCGCGGACGCCGTCATCGGGCCGCTCGACATGGTGCCCGAACTCCGGCGCCGCCGCGCGCTGCACGCCGACAAGCTGCGCGCCTACCGCGCCATCGAGGCGCGCGACTTCTCCCCCGAGGCCGAGCCCACGCGCAAGCGCCGCATTCACCACCTGATCCTTAAGGCCGGCATCCAGTACGAGCAGGGCTGGATCGCCTGGCACGACGAGGCGCTCGCGCTGCTCGGCGAGGAAGGCGCCGCGGCGCCCGCAGCCAGCACGCTATCCGCCCCTCCCGGCGCGCCCGAGGCGCGCTGACCGTCACCGCAATCACGCCCCCGGAGCGCTCATGATCCACGGCAAATCCCTCGAGGCCTGGTGCGCCAGCCATCCCCTCATCCGCGACCTGGTCGCCTTGCGCGAGACGAGCTGGTTCAACCCCGGCATCGCGCCGGCAGCGACGGCGCTCGCCGATGTCGGCCTGGGCGCAGACGACGTCGCCGACGCCAGCGCGCGCCTGCAGCGCTTCGCGCCCTACATCGCCAAGGTGTTTCCCGAGACCGCGGCCGCAGGCGGGATCATCGAGTCGGACATCGTGCCGCTGCCGAAGCTGCAACGTCGCCTGCTCGAAGAGGCGGGGAAGACAGGCGAGGCGCAACTGCCCGCAGCCGGCGCGCTGTGGCTCAAGACCGACAACGCGCTGCCGATCTCCGGCTCGATCAAGGCCCGCGGCGGCATCCACGAGGTGCTGTGGCACGCCGAGCGGCTGGCGTTGCAGGCCGGGCTGATCCGCGAAGGTGACGACTACGCCGCGCTCGCCAGCGATTCGGCGCACGCGTTCTTCGGGCGTCACCGCATCGCGGTCGGCTCCACCGGCAACCTCGGCCTGTCGATCGGCATCATGAGCGCCAAGCTGGGCTTCCAGGCCACGGTGCACATGTCGGCCGACGCGCGGCAGTGGAAGAAGGACCGCCTGCGCGCGAGCGGCGTCACGGTGGTCGAACACGCCTCGGACTACAGCGTGGCGGTGGAGCAGGGCCGGCGCGAGGCGGCCTCCGACCCGGCCTGCCATTTCGTCGATGACGAGAACTCGCCCCAGCTCTTCCTCGGCTACGCGGTCGCGGCCGAGCGCCTGGCCGGGCAACTGCAGCGTGCCGGCGTGCGTGTCGATGCGGAGCATCCGCTGTTCGTGTATCTGCCCTGCGGCGTCGGGGGTGGGCCGGGCGGCGTGGCCTTCGGGCTCAAACGCGTGTTCGGTGATGCGGTGCATTGCATCTTTGCCGAGCCGACGCATTCGCCCTGCATGTTGTTGGGTGTGTACACCGGGCTGCACGACCAGGTCAGCGTGCAGGACTTCGGCATCGACAATGTCACCGCGGCCGACGGCCTGGCGGTGGGCCGTCCGTCCGGCTTCGTCGGCAAGGCCATGCAGCGCCTCATCGACGGCTACTACACGGTGAGCGACGAGGCGCTGTTCCGGCTGCTGGCGCTCGCCCACGACGACGAAGGATTGCGCCTGGAGCCTTCGGCGCTCGCGGGCGTGCCGGGGATGGTGTGCGTGCTGCGCGATGCGGCCTATCTCGATCGCATCGGGGTCACCCCGGCGCGGTTCGCCCGGGCCACGCATCTGGTGTGGGGCACGGGCGGCAGCATGGTGCCGGATAGCGAGTTTGCCGCCCATGTCGACAAAGGTCGCGCGCTGCAGCGCCCGTCGTCCTGACGGGCGCCGCGCTGGTCACGCGCTTCTGTAGCGCTCGAGCCAGTGCGCGTAGGGCGCGGGCAGCACCCAGGTCGGGCGCTCCACGTTCAGCGCGCGCGCCGCCTGCATCGGCCAGTGCGGGTTGGCCAGATGGGCGCGCCCGACCATCACCAGGTCGAGCTGGCCGTCGCGCACGGTGGCGTCGGCGGTGGCGGGGTTGTCGATGCCCCAGGCCGAGGCCACCGGCAGTCCCGCTTCGCGACGCACGCGTTCGGCGATCGGCGCGAGGAAGGCCGGTGCCCAGGGGATGTTTGCGCTCGGCGTCGAGAAGCCCACGCTCACGCTCAGCAGGTCGAGGCCCTCGCGCTTGAACTGGCGGGTGAGCTCGATCGATTCGGCCAGCGTCTCTTCGTCGCGGCCGTCGTATTCGAGGACGCCGAAGCGCGCGGTCAGCGGCAGGTGTTCCGGCCACACCTTGCGCACCGCCTGCAGGGTCTCGAGCAGGAAGCGGCTGCGGTTCTCAAAGCTGCCGCCGTAAGCGTCGTCGCGCTGGTTGGCATGCACCGAGTAGAAGCTCTGGGCGAGATAGCCGTGGGCGAAGTGCAGCTCCAGCCACTCGAAGCCGGCCTCGAGCGCACGCCGGGCGGCAGCGACGAAGTCCTCGCGCACGCGGGCGATGTCGTCCACCGTCATCGCGCGCGGTACCTTGGGCAGGTTTGCGCCGAAGGCGGTCGCCGAGGGCGAGATCGTTGCCCAGCCGCGCGCATCATTGGCGGCGATGTGGTCGTCGCCGTCCCACGGCCGGTTGGCGCTGGCCTTGCGGCCGGCGTGGCCGATCTGGATGCCGGGCACGGCGCCCGCGGCCTTGATCGAGGCGGCGATCGGCGCCAGCGCGGCGGCTTGCGCGTTGTTCCACAAGCCGGTGCAGTTGGGCGAGATGCGGCCTTCGGGCGACACCGCGGTGGCTTCGACGATGACCAGGCCGGCGCCGCCGCGCGCGATCGCGGGGTAATGCACGCTGTGCCAGTCATTGACCACGCCGTCGGTGGCCATGTACTGGCACATCGGCGGCACGGCGATGCGGTTGCGCAGGGTGACGTCCTTGAGCTTGAAGGGCTGGAAGAGGGCTGACATGGGATTGGTCCTTTGGGGGGATTGGGAAAGAGGGGATCGATCAATGTGCGGCGACCGCGGGCGGACGCGACAGGGTTGAAGTTGAGGCAGGGCTTGAGGCGATTCGACCAACCGGAACGCTGTCATCCGCCGCGTGGGTGCTTATTCGGCCAGCAGTCGCAGGCTTGCCGACCAGGCCTGCTCGAGCGGTTCGGCGTTGCGGTGGAGCTTGGCGAGCAGGTTCGCGCCCAGCCACAGCGCGTAGAGGGTGCGCGCCGTCGGCAAGGGTTCGACCGCTGCGAGCGAGCCGTCCTCGACCGCGTCCGCAATGCACTGCCCAAGCCGCGCAATCACATGCTCGGTGCCGTCGCGCAGGGTCAGCCGCATCGCCTCGGACAGGTCCGACACCTCGGCGCTGAGCTTGACCACCAGGCATTTCTGCTCGCAGCAATCGTCCGCCTGGGTCGTGCGCCACTGCTCGAAATAGCGCAGCAAGCGATCCCGCCCGGACAGCCCCGGCGCCTGCAGCAGCGTGTCGAGCTGGGCGAGGTAGTCGGTGAAGTAGTCCTCGAGCAGCGCCTGGCCGAAGAGCTCCTTCGACTTGAAGTAGTGATAGAACGAGCCCTTCGGCACTTCGGATGCCTGCAGCAGCTCGGCAAGACCGACGCTGGAAAAGCCCTTGGCCGCGATGATGTGCTTGCCGGTGCACAGGATGTGCTGGCGGGTGTCGGTGTGGCGGGTGGTCATGGGGGAGGCAGTGTACGCACGAATAGACCGGTCGTCTAGAAGCGCATCAGAATTCCGCCGTGCATCGCACTGCTGGTCATCGGCGCCATAATCGCGCCATGCCCGAAACGCTCTTCCTCTTCGACCACCCCGAGTCGGTCGCCGCCTGGTCCGCCATCGATGATCGCGTCATGGGCGGCATCTCACGCAGCGCGCTGCGCTTCGATCCGGCCGGCCATGCCGTGTTCGGTGGGCAGGTCTCGCCGGACAACAACGGTGGCTTCGCCTCGGTGCGCGCGCCGGTTTCACCGCCGCCGGGCGCGGACATCGACGCGATCGAACTCGTCGTGCGCGGCGACGGCCACCGCTACAAGCTCAACCTGCGCACCGACCGCGGCTTTGACGGCGTCAATTACCAGGCCCCCTTCGAGCCACCCGCCGGGCAGTGGGCCACGCTGCGGCTGACGATCGATGCTTTCCAGCCGAGCTGGCGCGGTCGTGCGGTACCCGACGCACCACCCTTGCGCGGCGCGCGCATCGAACAGGTCGGGCTGATGATCGCCGACCGCCAGTTCGGTGCCTTCGTGCTTGCAATTGGCGCGATTCGTGCGAGGAGGGCAGGCGAGGGCGGTGACGCCCCTCGATGAGTCGGCGCCGCGCCACGCCCGATGGCGCGCGATCGCTCCAGCAGGCGCCGGCCTCTCAAGAAAATGTTTCACAAGCCCTTGTTTTCTTTGCGAACGCCTTTCACCGCTGGCGGGGGATGGGATGCTCAGATCGCCCGGCGCACCGTCTCCAGCGTCTGCGCCCCATACGGCGACAGCAGCCAGCCGAGCGCCGCGCAGTTGAGCACCACGGTGATCCAGTAGGTGGTCTGGAACGAAGCCTTCGAGGACTTGTGGCGGAACAGCCGCTGCGCCGCCAGCGCCCCCGGCCAGCCACCGAGCAGCGAGAACAGGTGCAGCGTGCGCTCCTGCACCCGCCAGGCGTTGCGCACCGCGGCCGACTTGTCGTGCCCATAAGCGAGAAAGGCGATCACGCTCGCGACGACATAGAGCCCGAGCACCGCCACCGGCAGCCTGCCGTAAAACGCCATCGCGGCGACGAACACCAGAAAGCCAGCGGCAAACACAGTCGGCAGCGCGCTGCGCTGGGAAGAAGCGGGCGCCACCGCCCGCTCGCCGACGAAGGCAACGCCTTTCGCCTGCGCACGTCCCTTGTTGTCGGTGTTGCACTCGTAGGTCACCAGCTCGTTCCCCTGCGGCCGGCGTTGTCGGTTGGAGAACTCGCTGACATGCAGGAAGACGCGCTCGCCGCCGCCGTTGGGCGTGATGAAGCCGAAGCCTTTGTCGTCGTTCCAGGTGGTGATTCGTCCTTGATGGCGCATGGGGGCGGAGGATGGGTAAGGGGCGGGGAAGGGGAATCCACGACGAGTGTCGTGAGCGGTGCGGAGGATAAACCAGGCGGTGACGGGCCGTCTGCTTGGGGCGGTGCTCCGTGCTTATGCCGGGCGGGCTATGGTTTTTTACCGGTTGCCTATGACGGTTCGTCGGCCAGTTCCTGCATTCGATTCTGCTCGGCTGCATGCGGAGGGGATGACCGCTTGCCCGAATTCCCAATTCACCCTACCGACCCAAAGCTGTTGTTGAGCTTTGGGAAAAGCTGCCACTCAATGCGACGCGTCAGCGGACGGCAAGATGTACGATTTATTGACGGTCCACCTCAATTGCCGGTTCTTGGATCAGCCTGCAAACCTTAATCGTTAGGCTGGGTAGCGAGCCTCAACCTCTGCCGCCTTTAGCACTTCCCGAAATATCGCCAACAACTCCGTTAGCGACTGCTTTACTCGCTGGTGATCCTGAAACACACCTTTCCCACGATGCGTTATGTTGGATCGAACTTGATAGTAGTAGGTCAGCGACTTATGTGGGGACTGCGGATCAAGCTCCACGCTCTTATCGGGCTGATCAGCACGGTAGACTTTGCGACAGTCTTTGACGTGTTGTGAGAGACCGGCAGCGAACGCTGGTTCGCTTGCGAGTTGATCGACCTTCTCCATGACCTTCTTGCCGAGGTGGTAACGCAACGAAACGTATCTCTCAATGGAGGACCACAGGAGGAGGTACGCCATTTGCATTCTGAAAAGAGGTTTCAGGTTCCATTCAAAGTCGCTTGAGGCCATGGTCTCCTCTACGACATCCAGGGCTTCTGTGAAGAGCGGATCGTTCCATCCGTTCCAGTCGTCCTCCTCAC
Source organism: Thauera aminoaromatica S2 (assembly GCF_000310185.1). GTDB lineage: Bacteria > Pseudomonadota > Gammaproteobacteria > Burkholderiales > Rhodocyclaceae > Thauera > Thauera aminoaromatica. The sequence continues at coordinate 12,399 of NZ_AMXD01000045.1, forward strand.
AGGGAACACTTCCTTTTCTCGGATACCGACCGACCAACACGTTTGCAGGTTTGCCGTCGACATCGGCTTCATTCCAACGGTAGTGCTTGTCTGGTTCCATAGCTGATATGCGTTCGTAGGCTGTCGCAGCCTGCTCAGGCACGAATGTCACCAGCGCCCCCTTGACGCGTCCGCTTCCATTCGATTCGATTATCGGCAGGCCGTCGCGCAGCAATAGTGTCCCCGCAACTTGCGCAGGCTCAGTAACACTGCTGACAAGCTCACGTAGCTGGAAGAAAGCTACCTGCCCAGGCCTGAAAAGGCCATAGGCGAAAAAGGGCAGATTACTATCCGGTGAGAGCTCCATTACTTCATCCAATTAGGAAACAACTGCAGCATACCGCATGCAGATGTTGGATGTCCGCTATAGGGCGCCAACGCTCACCGCCGGCCGCTGGCCGAAGAGGGATCCCCCCCTTCGAAGCGGCACTGCCAGCCGCCTCCAAGCGTCTCTACCCGACCCGAAGCTGACCTAGGAGTCTGCGCGGCAGAACTCCAGAGCGTGTTTTCTAGCAGAATGATTGGCGAACCGCGAGGTGCGGCACGAGACTGAGGCCGTGGTCAAGTTGCTTTGCGACGGCGCGGCGCGCATGCCGGACGGCAACGGGGACAGGTTTGCCCCCTTTTCCCGTCATGCCGTCCTCAATGTGCTCATCCTGCGCAGGTTCAGCGCCATACAGACGAGCTTCCACTCCGCTTTGACGCGCTCCAGGCCCCGCAGGCTGAACTGCCGGAATCCCAACACGTTCTTGATCCAGCCGTTGGGCGGTTCGGCGATCCATTTCCGTTTTCGGTAGGCGCTCTTGCCCGCCTCGCTCTCGAGCTTGTCGGCCATCTGCGCGGTGTGCGGATTGCGTTCGCGATCGAAGCCGAGTCGGCGCTTACCTTCCCGGCCCAGCGCCACCACCAGTTCGGTCCCGCACCCGTCGAGTTCCCGGAACGTTTGCTCCGAGCGGTAGCCGGTGTCGGCCAGCGCCTGGCGCGGTCGGTGTTCGACGTTGTCGCGCACGGCCTGCAGTACCCCCGCCAGTTGCCCGGCGTCGCTGGCGTTGTTGGTCAGCTCGGCCGCCACGATGATGTGGGCGGTCTCGTCGACCGCCGTCTGGGCGTTGTAGCTCGGATCGAAACCGCCGCCGGCGCGCTTCATGATGCGGCTGTCCGGATCGGTGAAGTTCTCCTGCGCCTTGTCCTCGGGCACTCCAAAGTCGCGCTTGTAGCGCCCGCCCTTCGGTTTGCCGTCACCGCCGCGCGGGCGACGCTCGTCATCGTCGCTGCGCCCGCGCGCCTGATCGGCCTCGCGCTGGCGCTGCTCGAGCCGCGCCCGGGCTTCAGCAATCGCCGTCAGCCGCGCCTCGCGCCGCGCGATCTCGGCCGGCACATCCCACTCGGGCTCGTTCCGCTCGGCGTCGTCGGCGGCCTTGGCCCGATTGAGCAGCGCCTCGATCTGCCGTTTCAACTCGGCCTCCGCCTTCACCATATGGCCGTAACTCATCGCCTTGTGGCGGCTGGCGTTTGCCTTGACCTTGGTGCCGTCGATGGCCACCGTCCCGAGCTTGACCAGCCCCATCTCGCGGGCCAGTCGCACCACCTGCACGAACAACTCGCTCAGCTCCTTCAAATGGACCGCGCGAAAGTCGCTCAGCGTGCGGTGGGCCGGGAAGTTGTCTGCCGCCAGGACCCGGAACGCCACATCCTCGTGCAGCTTGCGCGCGATCTTGCGCGAACTGAACACGCCCGTGGCGTACGCATACAGCAGCACCTTGACCATCATGGCCGGATGAAACGGCTGGTTGCGCGGTCCGCCACCGGCATACCGGGCGTGGAACGCGCTCAGATCCAACCCGTCGACCGCGTCGCTGATGAAGTACGCCAAGTGGCCTTCGGGTAGCCACTCCTGCAGCGCCTGGGGCAGCAGCATCTGCTGCTGCGGGCAATAGGGCAGATAGCTCGTCATCTCGACAGTCTACCGGCCCCGAAACGCCCGCGAGGACTTAACTCACCGACGCTTGGCTTCTGCCGCGCAGACTCCTAGCAGGTGGGCAAGGCTGTCACTAAGCATTGGAATCAAAGCAACGTCTCAAGTTAGGGGATTCCTGATCAATTGACCAGGGATTCCCCGGCTTTAAAATCTATCTTACGGAAAACCCCAATCAAGAAGGATAGCCTTCATAAAGATAACTGAATTTAGCTTCTTCCGGCGAGACATGTTCAAGCAGTTTAAAAAGATAAAGATCCTTTCTAGCTTCCGAGCTATGAGCAATCACCCTGAGACATTTCTCAGTCCAAATTTTCTTTGCGTGGACCAGGAAACGCTTCTGCTCTCCGGTAGCAGTTTCAAAGGCTTGGTTGATTTCTCCAAGTCTTGAAATACACAGATCAAAATTACTTTCCGGCTCTCCAGGCATGCCTGCATAAATGCGACTGCCGATAGGAATCGGATTATCCCGTTCCTTGGCAATACGACTAATCGCAACCTTCAACTCAAGAAGCAAGCTGGATGCTGACGTTTCTAGTTTTTCACGCAGAGTTGCCGGGAACTCCAAATGCAGATTGCTAAAATTCAGAGCTAGAATATGTTTCTCGACATCAATGTTCTCAAATGCAATTTGCCCCCATGTGTGAGAGAACATATTTCTTATTGTTCGTATGTGATTAAGATCAGAATACTGCCCCTGAGTTATCAATCCAAGAGCAAACGCTGCATTAATTTTCGCAGAAAAAGTTCCTAGAGGTGCGTCGTAGCCACTTATTAGCTTCTTAGTTGCTGTATTCTTGAACATATAGGCAAACAGCAAGTCTCGCAGACTATCATCCGCGAACGCAGCCAATGTAAGAACTAGGCCCTGCTCATTTAAGGCATGCAAGCGAACATTCAAACTATTTAGTTGCTCAAAAATGTCTTCAGTCATCGAAATCCATCGATCCTACACCCGATTTAACTTAACTTTTTTCTGGTGAAAGTTCTGCCGCATAAGACCGGAATGCCGGATGACATGTATTGCAGGGTGCTGTTTATAAGCAGGAGCTACGGACAAGGAAGAATTACAGGGCAAGAAAAGGGCTCTATGCCGTTTCCAGTGGGAATTGACTTCTCAACAAACATGACGGTAGCGCCCGTAGTCGCGGGCGACGGCCGGCACCAGGGGGTTCTGCGGTAGATGCTTGAGCTTGGACATGCGCAGGTAGGCCATAGCAATGAAGTTCTCGATGTTGCGGAAGCCGCGAGCGGCAGTCTTGGTCTGCTGGAGCAGGCCGTTCATCGCTTCGACGTAGGCGTTGCTGCGTCCGTCGAGCATGCCGCGCACGACGCCGCCGAGGTGCTCCTTCAGGGTGAGCGCCAGCCGCTTGAAGGGCTCCAGGCGGCTGCGGCGCGCCCAGCTCAGCCATTTGCTCATGGCCCCTTGCGCGATCTCTTCGTTGTTGCTCGCGGCTGCATCGCGATAGACCAGCCGCAGTGCCTGCTTCAGGCGCCAGGCGCGCGCGCTCTTCAGATTCGAGCGTTGCAGCCAGTGCATCGCCTCGAACTGGGCATGGGTCCAGCCCACCGGGTTCTTGCGCATGCCCCACAGCAGCTGTCGCAGCGTCTTCTTGCTCTGCGCGCCGACCGCTTCGCGCACCGCTGCCGCCGAGCTGCGCATCTCTTCGCGACGCACCTCGTCCATCGCCGCGTTGGCCAGCGCCACGACATGAAAACGGTCGTAGCTGATCCGGGCATTGGGCAGCGACTGGCCGATCCCCTTGGCGTAGGCCGCGCTCATGTCGATACAGGCATGCTCGATGGCCAGCGGATCGCCACCGTGCGCACGCATGTCCTGGGCAAAGGCCTGCAACGTCGCGTGATCTCGCCCTGGTGTGGCGAACAGCAAGCGCTTGGCCTCGAGGTCATGCACCACGGTGATGTACTCGTGCCCGCGCTTGACGCTGGTCTCGTCGATCCCGACGTAGCGCACGCCCGACATGTCGTCCTTGGCACGGGCCACCTCGACGTAATGGCGCACTCGACGCCACAGGCGCTTCGGAGCGACCCGCAACTGGTTGGCTGCCTGACGCACCGGCATCTCCCGGCACAGCGACAGGCTCAGCGCCTCGAACAGCAGGGTAAAGCCGCTCCCCTCACGCGCCCACGGCACCGGCAACTGCGTGGTCTTGCCGCAGCCCTTGCACTGCACGCGCGGGATCTCGGCATGCAGCCACGCTTCGAACTGAAAGAAGTCCAGGTGACGCCAGCTGCGCCGCACGCGGTCGTGGATCAGCTGGTGCTCGACCCCACACGCCGGACACGTCGCACGACCGCCGGTGTGCTCGACCTCGAAGTCGATCCGGCGCTTGGCTGTGTTGAGCTCGACCTTGGCGACGTGCCAGGGCGGCTGCAGGCCGAGCGCGGTGGTGAAGAGGGCTTCAATCTGGGTGTTCATGCGGTGCGAGGTCAGCGTCAGTGTCGGGCGGTTGTACCACCGATCATCATGTTTGTTGAGAAGTCAATTCCCACTGGAAACGGCATAGAGCCAAGAAAAGTAGCAGCCGACGGCATAGTGCGGTGATATGACCCATGTGGCACATAGGTAGAGAGCATACTGCTTCGCCCGGATGGCCGCTATCCGGATCGGTTGGCGGCTGGCGGCTCCTGGCCGATTGTGCCCTCTCGGCATCGCCACCGTAAGCGGCCGCCCGCTGGTCATAGACGCTCGGCGGGCGGCTACTCCAGCGTCAGATCTCGATCTGCTCAGAGATCTCCAGCGCGTCATCCACCTCAATGCCCAAGTACCGCACTGTCGACTCGAGCTTGGAATGCCCCAGCAGGAGCTGAACAGCCCGCAGGTTCTTCGTGCGCTTGTAGATCAATGTCGCCTTCGTGCGCCGCATCGAGTGCGTACCGTAGGCGGACGGATCGAGGCCGGCCACCACCACCCAGTGCTCGACGATCCGCGCGTACTGCCGGGTGGAGACGTGCGGGGAGTCGTGCAGCCGGCTCGGAAAGAGGAAGTCTTCCGACCTCAGCCGGGCCTTCGCGATCCAGGCGGCCACGGCCGTGCGCGTCGGCTCGGTCAGTTCGAACTGCACGGGCCGCTGAGTCTTCCGCTGCAAGACCATGGCGCGTGAGAGCACCTGGTTTCCATGCGTCACGTCACGCACCCGCAGGCTGACGAGGTCACAGCCTCTGAGCTTGCTGTCGATCGCGAGGTTGAACATGGCGAGGTCGCGCACTGCGTGCGCGTTTTGCAGATGGATACGGATGGCCCAGATGTCTTTGGGCTTGAGCGGCGCCTTCTGGCCAACCAGCTTTCCCTTGTTCCATGCTTCCCGATGTTCGCGGGTTTCCATGATCGGCTCCTTGCTGTTGATCGGAGCCTGATTCTTGAACTCGTGGCGTTCGGTTGCCATCGGGGAAGATGCCCACCGCGTACCACTCGGCCCGAGGGCTGGTGATCTTGACCAGCTGCGGCCAGATGAGCGCCTGCGCTACATCGGCGGATTGCAACGCATGGCGCTGACCGCGCGTCCTCAGTGGCTTGGCCAGTTCCAGATCGCGGGTACATCCCGGGCGTGGTGGAGGACGCGCGCAACGGTGATCCCATCGTCCTCGACGAAATAAAACAGGATGTAGGGCGTCGACGTCGGCCAACTGCGCAGGCCGACCGCCAGTTCGTCCCGAGCCCGGCCCATTTTCGGCTGCAGGAGTAACGTTCGCGACTCGGCTTGGATCTGATCGAGCAAGCGGTCGGCGGCCTCGACGCTGTCCTCGGCGATGAACAGCCAAGCCTCGAGCAAATCGTTTTCCGCACTGGCGGAATGTCGAACCTTGCTCACGCCGTCGCTACGCCGGCCGCCGAGCTGCCAGTGTTGCCCGGCCGCGTTGCTTGATTTCGTTGATGTCGAGTTCGCGCACCCGGCCCGCCTCGATGTCGGCGACGCCTTGGGCGATGTCGGCTTTCAGGCTGGCCAGGTTCGCCGCCTGCACGCCCTGGTAGGCCTCGAACAATCGCAATGCTTCGCGGATGACTTCACTCGCAGAGCTATAGAGGCCAGATTCGACGTGCTGGCGCACCCGGTTTTCCAGCTCTGGTGGTAAGGAGACGTTGAGGGACATGGCGTACTCCAGGCGATGTCAAGTAATGGCATAGTTTGCCACTAAACCGACTGCCTGTGCGCTTGTCAGCGCGTTCGCGCCGCCTCGACGATCCACGCTTTGTTGGGCTAGCCGGTGCGGGAATCTACCCTGTGCGTACGAACATGTACCGAAGCCCTTCCAGGGCAGAAGTCCTGGTTCGCGGGATGGCAAGTGAGCGACAGATTTCTGCCGCATTGCGGCTGCACTGGCAGCGGCTGGCGAATGGCGGCACCGGCCGAGATTCAGCCTTACGCCGCGCCACCCCCATCTCCCGCTTCCCCCTTCGCCAGCGCATACACATACGCCTCTACCACCTCGCCACTTCGTGCGCCGTGGGGATCCTGAGGCGGCGCTCAGTGCGCGAGCGCGGCGCGGTTGTGGCGGATCGAGCTCCACAGCGACGCGGCGATCAGCACCGCGCCGATCAGGCCGGTGATGGTCTCGGGGATGTGCACATGCACGCCGATGAACATGATCGCCGCCAGCGCGCCGATCGCCCAGAACGCGCCGTGTTCGAGGTAGCGGTAGGCCTCGAGCGTGCCGCGATAGACCAGCATCAGCGTGAACGAGCGCACGAACATGGCGCCGACGCCGAGGCCGATGGCGATGATCGGCAGGCTGTTGGTGAGCGCAAAGGCGCCGATGACGCCGTCGAAGCTGAACGAGGCGTCGAGCAGCTCCAGGTACATGAAGCCGGCGAAACCGGTCTTGGCGACCACCTGGCCGCCTTCGCCTTCCTCGCCGCCCATGATGGCGCCGATGCCGTCGGCGAGGATATAGACGATCAGCCCCCACACGCCGGCGACGATGAATTCCATGCGCTGCTCGGCGCCGTCTAGCCAGGCCGAACTCGACAGGATGGCGAGCAGCGTGAACATGATCTGCGCCGCCTCCAGGCGGCCGAGGTGGGTGAGCGGGGCCTCGATCGGCGCCAGCCAGTGGGTGTCCTTGTTCACGTCGATGAAGAACTTGAGGAACACCATCATCAGGAACGCGCCGCCGAAGGCCGCGATCTCGTGATGCGCCGAGGTGAGGATGCGCGCGTAGTCGTCCGGCTTGAAGAGCGCGAGGTCGATGACCGCCATCGGCCCCATGTTGGCGACCACGCCGACGATGGCGAGCGGGAACACGATGCGCATGCCGAACACCGCGATCAGGATGCCCCACAGCAGGAAGCGCTGGCGCCACTTCTCGTCCATGTGGCGGAGCACGGTGGCGTTGACCACCGCGTTATCGAAGGACAGCGAGGTCTCCAGCACCGCCAGCACGGCGACGATGAAGACGGCCGACCAGCCGCCGACCAGGTAGCCGCCGATGAGGCCGAACACGGTGAAGCCGATCGACCAGGTGAAGTACTTGAGGTTCTGCATGGCGAGGGCGTGCGAAAAAGGTGCGCAATGTTAGCGCTTTCGCTCCTCGTGTGCTCCCCGAGCGTTTCCGGCCTGCAGGCCCGCTTTCCCCCGGGTCGCCTACGCTTCCTCACCCAGATAAGCCGCGCGCACTTTCGGGTTCGCCAGCAGGTCACTGCCGCTGCCGGTGAGCGTGATCTTGCCCGACTCCATCACGTAGCCGCGCTGGGCGAACTCGAGCGCGAGGTTGGCGTTCTGCTCGACGAGCAGGATGGTCACGCCCTCGCGCGCCACCGACTGCACGACCTCGAAGATCTTCTCCACCACCAGTGGCGCCAGGCCCATGGACGGCTCGTCGAGCAGCAGCAGGCGCGGGCGCGACAGCAGGGCGCGGCCGATCGCCACCATCTGCTGTTCGCCGCCCGACAGCGTGCCGGCGACCTGCGGCAGACGTTCCTTGATGCGCGGCAGCATGGTGTAGACGCGCTCGAGGTCGGCCTCGATGGCGGCGCTGTCGTTGCGGCTGTAGGCGCCCATGCGCAGGTTCTCTTCCACCGTCAGGCGGGTGAAGATGCCACGGCCCTCGGGCACCAGCGCGATGCCGGCGCGCAGGCGGCGGTGGGCGGGCAGGGCGTTGATGCGCTCGCCCTTGTAGTGGATGTCGCCGCTGGCGATCGGTAGCACGCCGGCGATGGCGTTCAAGGTGGTGGTCTTGCCGGCGCCGTTGGCGCCGATGAGGCACACGGTCTCGCCGGCGTGAAGCTCGAAGCCGATGCCCTTGACGGCCTGGATGCCGCCGTAGGCGATCTTCAGGTCGTGCACGCGCAGCAGCGGGGAGGTCTGATCAGTGTGCATGCTTGCCTCCGCCCAGATAGGCGGCGATCACCGCGTCGTCCTTCTGCACCACGGCCGGCACGTCCTCGGCGATCTTCTTGCCGAAGTCGAGCACGGCGACGCGGTCGCACAGGCCCATCACCAGCTTCACGTCGTGCTCGATCAGCATCACGGTGATGCCGTCATTGCGGATCTGCTGGATCAGTTGCTTGAGCTGGCCGGTCTCGGTGGCGTTCATGCCGGCGGCGGGTTCGTCGAGCGCCAGCAGTTGCGGTTCGGTGGCGAGCGCGCGCGCGATCTCGAGCCGGCGCTGGTCGCCGTAGGAGAGGTTCTTCGACACCACGTCTGCGAAGCGCTCGATGCCGACGTAGCGCAGCAGCTCGTAGGCGCGCTCGGTGGTCAGGCGTTCCTCCTCGCGGGTGAAGCGGTTCTGCGTCAGCACGCCCCATATGCCCGCCCGGGTGCGGATGTGGTGGCCGGCCATGACGTTCTCGAGCGCGGTGAGGTCGCGGAACAGGCGGATGTTCTGGAAGGTGCGGGCGATGCCGCGGCCGACCACCTTGTGCGGCTTGCCGCTGGGCAGCTCGCTGCCGTTGAAGACGAAGTCGCCGCCGTCGGGGGTGTAGGCACCGGTGAGGACGTTGAAGAAGGTGGTCTTGCCGGCGCCGTTGGGGCCGATCAGGCCGTAGACCTCGCCCTTGCGGATGGTCAGCGACACGTCGGACAAGGCCTGCAGGCCGCCGAAGCGCTTGCCGATGTTGCGGGCTTCGAGCAGCGTGATCACTTCGCGGCCTCCCGCTTCGGCGTGTTGTTCAGGTGATGGCTCAGGTGGTGATCGTGGCAGTAGCGCGCACGCGCCGGAATCATGCCGGCCGGGCGCAGCAGCATCATCAGGATCATCGCCAGCGACAGCAGCAGCATGCGCAGCACCTCGGGGTCGAGCAGCACGTGGCCGAACAGGGTCTGCTGCAGCGGCACGGCGACGTCGCGCAGGAGTTCGGGCAGCAGCGCGAGCACGAAGGCGCCGACCACCGCGCCGGCGAGGTTGCCCATGCCGCCGAACACCACCATGGTCAGCACCGCGATCGACTCCATCAGGCTGAAGCTCTCCGGGCTGACGAAGCCCTGGAAGGCGCCGAACAGCGCGCCCGCCACGCCGCCGAAGGTGGCGCCGAGGGCGAAGGCGAGCAGCTTCATGTCGCGGGTGTTGATGCCGATCGCCTTGGCGGCGAGCTCGTCGTCGCGCATCGCCGCCCACGCGCGGCCGATGCGCGAGATCTGCAGGCGCTGGATGAAGATGATCGAGGCGACCACCGCGGCGAGGAAGAAGTAGTAGTAGAGGAACAGCGAGTGGATGGTGAAGTCCTCGCCGATGCGGATGTTGCGCGACAGGTCCCAGCCGAACAGGTTGATCGGGTCGATCATGTTGATGCCCTGCGGGCCGTTGGTGATGTTGACCGGGTAGTTGAGGTTGAGCATGAAGATGCGCACGATCTCGCCGAAACCGAGGGTGACGATGGCGAGGTAATCCCCGCGTAATCGCAACACCGGAAAGCCGAGCATTACGCCGGCGAGCGCGGCGAAGGCGGCGCCCAGCGGCAGGATGACCCAGAACGGCAGATGCACGTCGAAGTGCGGCGAGGCCAGGAAGGCGAAAGTGTAGGCGCCCACCGCATAGAACGCGATGTAGCCGAGGTCGAGCAGGCCGGCGAAGCCGACCACCAGGTTGAGGCCGAGCGCCAGCATCATGTAGAGCAGCGCGAAGTCGAGGATGCGCACCCAGCTGCGGCCGAACTGCCAGGCGATGAAGGGCGCCGCGATGGCGACGAGGATGATCAGCCAGCGCGCGGCGGTGGGGTTGCGCTTGCCCAGCCAGGGGACGGCGGCGACGAGTTCGTTCATGGTGCGTGCTCGCTCAGGCCCGGTCCGACACGCGTTCGCCGAGCAGTCCGGTGGGCCGGAAGATCAGCACCAGGCCGAGGATGATGAAGGCGAAGATGTCCTGGTAGGACGAGTTGAGGAAGCCGAAGGTGAGGTGCTCGATGTAGCCCGCGCCGAAGGACTCCACCAGCCCGAGCACGACGCCGCCGAGCATCGCGCCACCGAGGTTGCCGATGCCGCCCAGCACCGCGGCGGTGAAGGCCTTGAGGCCCGGCATGAAGCCCATGCCGTAGTGGGCGATGCCGTAGTTGCTGGCGAACATCACCCCGGCCACGGCGGCGAGCGCGGCACCGATGACGAAGGTGAGCGCGATCACCGCGTTGGTGTCGACCCCCATCAGGCTGGCGACGCGGTGGTTCTCGGCGGTCGCGCGCATCGCGCGGCCGATGCGGGTGCGATTGACGAGCAGCAGCAGGCCGACCATCAGCAGCGCCGACACCACCACGATGGCGATCTGCACCGGGGTGACGAACACGCCGGGGATCGGCTGCAGCGGCGTGGTCGAGAGGAGTTGCGGGAAGGTGTGGTAGTTGCGGCCCCAGATGATCATCGCCAGGGTCTGCAGCAGGAAGGACACGCCGATCGCGGTGATCAGCGGCGCCAGGCGCGGCGCGTTGCGCAATCGCCGGTAGGCGAGCCGCTCCATGGTGAAGCCGAGCAGCATGCAGATCACCATCGCCACCGCGAGCGCGATCGCCAGCATCACCAGCGGAGACATGCCGGGTGCCATGCCCATCAGGAACAGCATGGTCTGCAGCGCGACCAGCGCGCCCACCATCAGCACGTCGCCGTGGGCGAAATTGATCAGGCCCAGGATGCCGTACACCATGGTGTAGCCGAGCGCGATCAGCGCGTAGACGCTGCCGATCACCAGCCCGTTGATGAATTGCTGGATCAGGGTTTCCATGCTGCCTTCTTGAAGTCTGCGGAGTCGCGCGCCACGCCCCGGCGGACGCGCAGGGTCTCCGGGGCGGGCAAATCGAAACGGGGATGTCGCGCGCCGCCGGCGCGCCGCAAGCGGGTGCGCCGGCGGCGGTTCAGGCGCTTACAGCGGCACCCAGGCGCCGTCCTTGAAGTTGTAGATCGTCACCGCGCCTTCCTTGATGTCGCCGTTGGCGTCGAAGGAGACGTTGCCGATCACGCCCGGGAAGTTGCTCTTCTTGAGCTCGGGCAGGTACTTGGACGGCTCGACCGAGTCGGCTTTCTGCATCGCGGTGATGATGGCCATCGCGGCGTCGTAGGCGTAGGGGGCATACACCTGCACGTCGGCGTTGAAGCGCTTCTTGTAACGCTCGCGGAAGTCGGCGCCGCCCGGCATCTTCTCCAGCGGCAGGCCCGGCATCGAGCAGTAGGCGCTGGACGACATGCCGTCGCCGGCGAGCTTGATCATCTCGGGGCTGCAGCCGCCGTCGCCGGTGAGGAACTTGGCGGTGATGCCGAGCTGCTTCATCTGCCGCACCATCGGGCCGGCCTGGGCGTCCATGCCGCCGTAGAAGACGACCTCGGGGTTGGTGGCGCGGATCTTGGTGAGGATGGCGTTGAAGTCGGTGGCCTTGTCGGTGGTGAATTCGCGCGCGACGACCTCGCCGCCGGACTCCTTCACCGCCTTCGCGGTCTCGTCGGCCAGGCCCTGGCCGTAGGCGGTGCGGTCGTCGATGATCGCGACGCGCTTGGCGCCGAGCGCGCCGGTGGCGTACTTGCCCAGCCCGGTACCTTGCTGCACGTCGTTGGCGATGGTGCGGAACACGCCGCTGAAGTTCTGCAGCGTCAGCTTCGGGTTGGTCGAGGCCGGCGACACCTGCGGAATGCCCGCCTGGTCGTAGATGCGCGAGGCCGGAATCGAGGTGCCCGAGTTCAGATGCCCGATCACCCCCTTCACCCCGGCATCGACCAGGCGCTGCGCCACCGTGGTGCCGGTGCGCGGGTCGGCCTGGTCGTCCTCGCCGACCAGCTCGAACTTGACCTTCTTGCCGCCGATCGTCACGCCCTTGGCGTTGGCCTCCTCGATGGCGAGGCGGGTGCCGTTCTCGAGATCCTTGCCAAGGTGCGACTGGTTACCGGTGAGCGGGGCGGCCCCGCCCAGCTTGACGACCACTTCCTGCGCTTGGGCGGCACTGAGGCCGATGCTCATCAGGGCGACTGCGACGACGGTTCTCTTCATGCTCTGGATCTCCGGGGTGATCGGGGGAGGGGTTTGGGTGAAGCCGAAACGCGTCCGTATTGTGCCCAAAAAAACGCGTTGCGAATGGGCGAATTAACTGCGCGAATGACTTGTCCTGCCCTGAGGCTGAAGCAAGCGCCATGCCAAGCAAGCGACCGTATTGGGCAGGCATGCCCGGGTCATGCGACGTCGTCGATGGTGCGAAGCCGGTGGTCGCCGAGTGCTAAGCGTTGCTTGTCCCGCAACCGGCGATCCACCCCTCCAGCGGATCCATCCCGGCGGGCAGGCCGAAGTGCGGCGGGCCAAGGCGCGCAGCCGCGGCCGCCTGCAGCAGCGCGAGCGCGGCGTCCAGAAGATCGCCGCTGGCGTCGTCGAGCATGGCCTGGTGTTGTTCGCGCGTGGCGGCCAACACCAGCGGTCGGGACGCGCCCTGCGACGAGACCGGTCCGACGGTGAGCGTGTCGATGATCTGCTTGCGTGCCGCATGGCGTTCCGCGTTCTGCTTGCGGCGCTCGTCGCTCTTGTACGAAGCGGGGGTGATGCGGCGGGCGAGCAGCCCGGGATAAGCCTCGATGGCCACGCGGCTCGGGTCACCGTCGTGCATGCCCGGCACACGCACGCCAGCGGCAAGCAGCCGCGGCGCCCCTTCCAGGAACATCAGCCCGACCGGCGGATTCACCAGCTTCAGCGGACTGTGCGAGCGTGCGGGGAGGTCGGTGGCGCGATGGGCATAGCGGCGACCGACCGGGCGAGATTCGCGGTAGGCATCGAGCGCGGCGCGAAAGGCGGGCTTGCCGAGCGTGGCGCAATGGCGCACGAGGGCTGGCCAGGTCTGCGGCCAGTCCAGGTCGGCGATCGCCTCGCGCGGCAGTCCGAACGGGAAGTCAAAGGCGCCTAGCCAGGGGCCGGGGCGAGCGAGCAGGGCCTCGAAGCCGGGCCAGTCAACGCAGTGCTCGAAACGGACGAGCTCCACGCGCGCGCCGTCGAGGTGGCCATGGGCCACGGTGATCGGCTTGGCGCGGCGGGGTGAGGAGGTGAAGTCCACGCCGTACAGTCGGGTCGTCATCGCTGCATGTCTCCAGCGACGCAATGCGTCGTGATCGGTGCTTCGGCGCTGCAGGCCGCACCGCGTCGGGACGGACGCGATGCCCGGTGCAACGCGGGCCGATCCGGGGCACGTACTCGCGTTCCGGCACCATCGCAGTGCGCGCCGCGGATTTGAACCCGGCCGTCAGCGCGCATTGGCCACCCGCGCCGCCGTGCAGAGGGTGTTGAAGTGGATCGTCACCGTGTCGTCGATCGGCTGCGCGTAGCCACCGGCCATGGCCACGGCGACCGGCACGTCGGCGGCGCGGCACCGGCCGAGCACGCGTTCGTCGCGCCGGCGCAGGCCGTCGATGCTGAGCGCGAGCCGGCCGAGGCGGTCGCCGGCGTAGGGGTCGGCGCCGGCGAGGTAGATCACCAGCTCGGGGCGGCCGCGGGTGAAGACGGTGTCGAGCGCCGCATCGAGCGCGGCGAGGTAGGCCTCGTCGCCGGTGTCGTCGGGCAGTTCGACGTCGAGGTCGCTCGCCTGCTTGCGGAAGGGGAAGTTCTTCGCACCGTGCAGGCTGCAGGTGAAGACCTCGGGCGTGTCGGCGAGGATGGTCGCGGTGCCGTCGCCCTGGTGCACGTCGCAATCGACGATGGCGATGCGGCCGGCGCGGCCCTCGGCCCGCATCGCCAGCGCGGCGATGGCGGCGTCGTTGAACACGCAGAAGCCCGAGCCGAAGTCGCGATGTGCGTGGTGCGTGCCGCCGGCGAGGTTGGCGGCACAGGCTGCGCCGCCCTCGCGATCGAGCGCGCTGCGGCAGGCGGCCAGCGTGGCGCCCGCCGAGCGGCGCGAGCGCTCGACCATCGCCG
>NZ_AMXD01000046.1 GCF_000310185.1 Thauera aminoaromatica S2
TCGATCCGCTCCGCCCGCCGTCCGGCGGCGGGCGGAGCGGCGCGCGCGGGTGCGGAGCGCGGCCTGTGGCATCGGCCCGCGTTGCTCAACCTGATCTCCGACCTGCTCACCCTGGGTGCGGCGGTGGCGCTCGGCTGGGCGCTGGTGATCTGGTTCGTGTCGCGGCCGCTGTTCCCGCTGCGCGAGCTGGTGGTGCTCACCGACCCCGGCCAGGTCACCGTCGAACAGCTCGACTACGCCGCCCGCCTCGCGGTGCAGGGCAACTTCTTCACCGTCGACCTCGACGGCGTGAAGGAAACTTTCGAGAAGCTGCCCTGGGTGCGCAAGGCCGAGGTGCGCCGGCGCTGGCCCGACGCGCTCGAGCTGCGCCTGGAAGAACACGAGGCGGTGGCCTACTGGACGGTGTCCGAGAGCGGCGAGGCGCGCCTGGTCAACCGCCAGGGCGAGGTTTTCGTCGCCGCTTCCAACGCCGACATGCCCCAGTTCGACGGCCCGCAGGGGTCGGCGGGCTGGCTGCTCGCACGCCATGCCGAGTTCTCCAGCATGCTGCAGCCGCTCGGCGTGCGCCTGGTCGGGCTGGCCTTGTCGGCGCGCGAGGCCTGGCAGCTGCAGCTCGACAACGGCATGACCATCGTGCTCGGGCGCGAGCAGGACAAGTCTCCGCTGATGGAACGGCTGCGCCGCTTCATCGCGGTGTGGCCGCGCGTTCACGAACAGATCGACATCGACATCAAGACCGCGGACCTGCGCTATGCGGGCGGGTTCGCACTGACCCCGGCCGACGCCTCGGTGCTCCACCAGCCCGTCGCGCCCGCCGCCCGGAAAGGCAGGAAATGAGCAAGCAATACAACGAACTGATCGTCGGCCTGGACATCGGCACCGCCAAGGTCACCTGCATGGTCGCCGAGGTGAAGCCCGACGGGCGACTCAACGTCGTCGGCCTCGGCACCCAGTCCACCAACGGCCTCAAGCGCGGCGTGGTGGTGAACATCGAGGCCACGGTGGACGCGATCTCGCGCGTGGTGCAGGAGGTCGAGCTGATGGCCGACTGCAAGATCCACGAGGTCTACACCGGGCTGGCCGGCAGCCACATCAAGAGCTTCAACTCCAGCGGCACGGTCGCGATCAAGGAGAAGGAGGTCTCGCCGCTCGACGTCGAGCGCGTGATCGAGGTCGCGCGCGCGATGCCGATCCCGGCCGAGCAGCAGATCCTGCATATCCTGACCCAGGAGTTCATCATCGACGGCCAGGGCGGCGTGCGCGAGCCGATCGGCATGAGCGGGGTGCGGCTCGAGGTCAAGGTGCACATCGTCACCGGCGCGGTGTCGGCGGCGCAGAACGTGATCAAGTGCGTGCGCCGCTGCGGGCTGGAGGTCATGGATCTGAGCCTGCAGCCGCTCGCCTCCAGCCACGCCGTGCTGACCGAGGACGAGAAGGAACTCGGCGTGTGCATGGTCGATATCGGCGGCGGAACGACCGACATCGCCGTGTTCACCCAGGGCGCGATCCGCCATACCGCGGTGATCCCGGTCGCCGGCGACCAGATCACCAACGACATCGCCATGGCGCTGCGCACGCCCACCGCCGAGGCGGAGGAGATCAAGATCCGCCATGGCGTGGCGATGCACCACATGGCCGACCCCGAGGAGATGATCGAGGTCCCGGGCGTGGGCGATCGCCCGCCGCGCAAGCTCTCGCGCCAGGCACTCGCCGACGTGATCGAGCCGCGCGTCTCCGAGCTCTTCGAGCTGGTGCAGGCCGAACTGCGCCGCAGCGGCTACGAGGAGCTGCTGTCCTCGGGCATCGTGCTGACCGGGGGCTCGGCGGTGATGCGCGGCATGGCCGAGCTCGCCGAGGACGTCTTCCACATGCCCGCGCGCGTGGGCGCGCCGCAGTACGACGGCGGCCTTGCCGACGTGGTCTGCCAGCCGCGCTACGCCACCGCGATGGGCCTGGTCATGGAGGGCGCCGTGCAGCGTCGCAGGGGGCTGCAGGCGCGCGACACGCGCAGCGTGAAACAGTTTTTCGGGCGCATGAAGGCCTGGTTCGAACGCAATTTCTGAACGGGTTTTCGGGCGGTTTTCATTTTGGATGTGGGCCGATCACCATCGCTTATTTAGTAGTAAACTCCCGGCCGAATTACTAGATGCAGGCCGGCTGGCGATCGGTGCCGCGCGGGGCAGTCAATTCAGGAGGCGAGGCTAATGTTTGAAATCGTTGAGAAGGAAGCCACCGGTACGGTGATCAAGGTGGTCGGCGTCGGCGGTGCGGGCGGCAACGCGGTCGACCACATGATCCGCGAGGGCGTGAAGGGAGTGCATTTCATCTCCGCCAACACCGACGCGCAGGCGCTCAAGCGCTGCCTCGCCCCGGTCAAGGTCCAGCTCGGCATCACCGGCCTGGGTGCCGGCTCCAAGCCGGAAGCGGGTCGCGCCGCCGCGCAGGAGTCGCGCGACGCCATCTCCGCCGCGCTCGAGGGTGCGCACATGGTGTTCATCACCGGCGGCATGGGTGGCGGTACCGGCACCGGTGCGGCACCGGTGGTGGCCGAGATCGCCAAGGAGATGGGTCTCCTGACCGTCGCCGTGGTGACCAAGCCGTTCGATTTCGAGAACCGCATCCGCGTCGCCGAGAGCGGCATCGAGGAACTCACCCGCCACGTCGACTCGCTGATCGTCGTGCTCAACGACAAGCTGCTCGAGGTCTTCGGCGACGACGCCGGCTTCGAGGAGTGCTTCCGCTCGGCCGACAACGTGCTGCGCTCGGCCGTGGGCGGCATCGCCGAGATCATCAATGTGCCCGGCCTGGTCAACGTCGACTTCCAGGACGTGCGCACCGCGATGGCCGAGATGGGCCGCGCGATGATGGGCTCGGCCGAGGCCGCCGGCATGGACCGCGCACGCATCGCCGCCGAGCAGGCCGCGGTGTCGCCGCTGCTCGAGGGCACCGAGCTCTCCGGCGCGCGCTGCGTGCTGATCAACATCACCGCGAGCAAGTCGCTGAAGATGTCCGAAGTGCGCGACGCGGTGAAGACCGTGCAGGCCTTCGCCGCGCCCGAAGCCTTCGTCAAGTACGGCACCGTGTTCGACGACACCATGGAAGACCGCATCCGCATCACCGTGGTGGCCACCGGACTCGGCGCGCCGCGCGCCGCGCGCCAGCCGGTGATGCAGGTGGTGCAGGGCACCGGCACCTACGGCCCGGCCATGGGTGGCGCGGTCGACGTGACCAATCTCGACGTGCCGGCGGTGATGCGCAGCGGTCGCCGCACCACCGTCGAGGCGATGAGCACCAGCGGTGTGGGCACCTACGACATCCCGGCCTTCCTGCGCCGCCAGGCGGACTGACCTCCGCCCGGGTGGCCGCCGCCGCGGCGGCCACGAACCGGAACCCCCGCACGGGCCGTCGCCTCCGGCCCCTGCGGGGGTTCCGCCGTTTACCGGCTGGCGTCGGGCGCGCAACATCCGCTTGCGCAATAGCCCGGATGCATCGGCGCGATCGCCGGGGGGCTGCGGGGGTGCATGTTAAAATCGCGCATCGAAGAGGAAAAAGACCATGATCCGGCAGCGCACCCTGAAATCCGTCGTCACGGCGACCGGCGTCGGCTTGCACGGCGGT
This sequence comes from Thauera aminoaromatica S2, assembly GCF_000310185.1. Lineage (GTDB taxonomy): Bacteria > Pseudomonadota > Gammaproteobacteria > Burkholderiales > Rhodocyclaceae > Thauera > Thauera aminoaromatica. The sequence continues at coordinate 3,619 of NZ_AMXD01000046.1, forward strand.
CGCAAGGTGACCCTGACCCTGCGGCCGGCGGCGCCCGACACCGGCATCGTCTTCCACCGCGTCGACCTCGACCCGCCCCTGACCCTTCCTGCCGATCCCTATGCAGTGTGCGACACGCGCATGTGCTCCGGGCTGGAGCAGGGCGGGCACAAGGTCGGAACGGTCGAGCACCTGATGTCGGCGCTGGCCGGGCTGGGCATCGACAACCTGCATGTGGACGTCGATGCGCCCGAGATCCCGATCCTCGATGGCAGCTCCGCCCCCTTCGTGTTCCTGCTCCAGTCGGCCGGCATCGAGGAGCAGAGGGCGGCGAAGAAGTTCCTGCGCGTGAAGAAGGCGGTCGAGTACGTGGAGGGCGACAAGTGGGTCCGGCTCGAACCCTACGATGGCTTCCGCCTGGCGTTCTCGATCGTGTTCAACCATCCCGCGATCGACAGCACCTCGACCCGGGTCGAGGTCGATTTCGCCCGTGACTCCTACATACGCGACGTCGCGCGCGCGCGCACCTTCGGCTTCATGCAGGACGTCGAGTTCATGCAGGCCAACGGGCTGGCGCTCGGCGGCAGCCTGGAGAATGCGATCGTGATGGACGAGTACCGCGTGCTCAATGCCGAGGGCCTGCGCTACGCCGACGAGTTCGTCAAGCACAAGGTGCTGGACGCGATCGGCGACCTCTACCTGTGCGGCCACCCCTTGCTCGCGTCGTATTCGGCGCACAAGGCCGGCCATGCGCTCAACAACCAGATCCTGCGCGTGCTGCTCGAGGACAAGGAGGCCTGGGAGCTGGTGAGCTTCGACCAGGAGGCCGCGACCCCGCCCGCGGTCTCGCACCAGTTCGCGCCGCTCGTAGCCCTCGCATGAACGGGCGCTTCGTGTCCGGTCGTATCCCGGTGATCGCACGCGCCGCGCCTGGCCTCGATCCCGGCTGCATGCGCGCCGCCGCTGCGGGCGAGGCGGTCGACGCGCGCCGTCGAGGGGCGTACGCATGCTGATCATGCGCCTGCTGCTGTTGCTCGCGGTGCTGTCGATCGGTGGCTCGGCGATCCTGTGGCTGCTCACCGGCAACCCGCGCTACAAGGCGTGGGCATGGAAGGCCTTGCGCGCCACCTTGGTGATGCTGTTCGTGCTGTTCGCGCTGTTCGCCATCGAGCGCGTGCTCGCCCCGGTCGCCTGACTTCCGCGGGGGGCGGCGCGGACCGCAGCGCCGATATCGCGACTTGCGGCGCTCCTACGCGGGGTCTGCGAGGGCGTCGCGGTTCTCGTAGGAGCGACGCAAGTCGCGATCCCTCCGTTCGGCGACCGGCGTGCGCCTCTTCAGGCGCGCCGGATCAGGCGTTCGATGGAGGCGCGCAGCGGCGAGTCGACGGGCAGGCTGTCGGCGAAGTCGTGCAGCTCGGCCTTCGCGGCCTCCGAGATCTGTCGCTGCGGAGCGTGGCGTTCGGGAGCCGTCTGCTCGGGCGTGCCGACCTTGACCTTGATCGACTGCACCGGATGTCCGCCATGCTGCAGGCGCTCCAGCAGGCTGGGCAGGATCTGGCGCACTCGCACAGCCGCCGCGCCGCCGCGTGCGGCCACGACCAGGCTGCCTTCCTTGAGGTTCGCGACCCGGCACTGGCCCTGCAGCTGTGGCGGAAGCATGCCGTCGAGCACCGCCTGCAGCCGGTTCAGGCGCGCGGCATGATCTTGCAGGCGGGCGAGGGCGTCGCCGCCGAGAAAGCGTGAGAGCAGCCGGGTCATGGATGCGTGCGAGAACCGTCACGGGGAGCCTGGGTGCGCCATGATAAACTCCCGCCTTTGCCGAATCGACGTCGACCCAAAAACATGATCTCCGGCCTGCTCAAGAAAATCTTCGGTAGTCGCAACGACCGCCTCGTCCGCCAGTACATGCACACCGTGCGCAAGATCAACGCCTTCGAGGCGGAGATCTCCGCACTGTCCGACGAGGCGCTGCGCGGCAAGACGGCCGAGTTCCGGCAGCGCGTGGCCGACGGAGAGTCGCTCGACGCACTGCTGCCCGAAGCCTTCGCCGTGGTGCGCGAGGCCGGCAAGCGGGTGCATGGCATGCGCCACTTCGACGTCCAGCTCGTCGGCGGCATGGTGCTGCACCACGGCAAGATCGCCGAGATGCGCACCGGCGAGGGCAAGACCCTGGTCGCCACGCTGCCCGCCTACCTCAACGCGCTGTCGGGCAAGGGCGTCCATGTGATCACGGTGAACGACTACCTCGCCAGCCGCGACGCCGAGTGGATGGGGCGCATCTACGGCTTCCTCGGGCTCACCACCGGCTGCAACCTGTCGCGCATGTCGCACGACCAGAAGCAGGCCGCCTACGCCGCCGACATCACCTACGGCACCAACAACGAGTTCGGCTTCGACTACCTGCGCGACAACATGGTGTATGCGGTCGGCGAGCGCGTGCAGCGCGCGCTCGCCTTCGCGATCGTGGACGAGGTCGACTCCATCCTGATCGACGAGGCGCGCACGCCGCTGATCATCTCCGGCCAGGCCGAGGACCACACCGATCTCTACCTGAAGATGAACCAGGTCGCGCCGATGCTCAAGCGCCAGGAAGGCGGCCTCGACGACAAGGACGAGGTCATCGAGGCGGGCGACTACACGGTCGACCTCAAGGCGCACCAGGTGCTGCTCACCGAGGCGGGCCACGAGACCGCCGAGCAGATCCTCGTGCGCATGGGCCTGCTTGCCGAGGGCGGCGGCCTCTACGACCCCGGCAACATCCTGCTGGTGCATCACCTCTACGCGGCGCTGCGTGCCCACGCCCTCTACCACCGCGATCAGCAGTACGTGGTGCAGAACGGCGAGGTCGTCATCGTCGACGAATTCACCGGCCGCCTGATGCCTGGCCGGCGCTGGTCCGACGGCCTGCACCAGGCGGTCGAGGCCAAGGAGGGCGTGCGCATCCAGGCCGAGAACCAGACCCTGGCCTCGATCACCTTCCAGAACTACTTCCGCATGTACGGCAAGCTTGCGGGCATGACCGGTACGGCCGACACCGAGGCCTTCGAGTTCCAGCAGATCTATGGGCTCGAGACCGTGGTGATCCCGACCAATCGCCCGACCCGGCGCAGGGACGAGAACGACAAGGTCTACCGCACCGCGAGCGAGAAGTGGAACGCGGTCATCGAGGACATCCGTGCCTGCGTCGAGCGCGGCCAGCCGGTGCTGGTCGGCACGACCTCGATCGAGACCAACGAATTCCTTTCCGGCGTGCTCAAGAAGGCGAAGATCGAGCACCAGGTGCTCAACGCCAAGCAGCACGACAGCGAGGCGCAGATCGTCGCGCAGGCCGGCCGGCCCGGCATGGTCACGATCGCGACCAACATGGCCGGGCGCGGCACCGACATCGTCCTCGGCGGCAACATCGAGAAGCCGGTCGCCGCGGTGCGCGACGACGCCACGCTCGACCCCGTGCAGCGCGAGACCAGGATCGCCGCCCTGCGCGAGGCCTGGCAGAAGGTGCATGACGAGGTGATCGCCGCCGGCGGCCTGCACATCATCGGCACCGAGCGCCACGAGTCGCGCCGCATCGACAACCAGCTGCGCGGCCGCTCCGGGCGCCAGGGCGACCCGGGCTCGAGCCGCTTCTTCCTCTCGCTCGAAGATCCGCTGATGAAGATCTTCGCCGGCGAGCGCCTGAACGCGATCATGGTCCGCCTGAAGATGCCCGAGGGCGAGGCGATCGAGCACGCGATGGTGACGCGCTCGCTGGAGTCGGCGCAGCGCAAGGTCGAGCAGCGCAACTTCGACATCCGCAAGCAGCTGCTCGAGTACGACGACGTCGCCAACGACCAGCGCAAGGTGATCTACCAGCAGCGCAACGAGCTGCTCGAGAGCGAGGACATCTCCGACACCGTGCGCGCGATGCGCCAGGGCGTGCTGCACGACATCTTCCGCCGCTACGTGCCGGTCGACAGTGTCGAGGAGCAATGGGAGCTGCCCGCGCTCGAGCAGGCGCTGCTCGCCGAGTGCCAGCTCAAGCTGGCGGTGGCCGCGTGGGTGACGGCCGAGCCCAGCCTGGACGACGAGGCCATCCTCGAGCGCGTGGTGCAGGCCGGCGAGGAGGCCTACGCCGCCAAGACCGCGATGGTCGACCCGGCGGCCTGGCACCAGTTCGAGCGCAACGTGATGCTGCAGAGCCTCGACACCCACTGGCGCGAGCACCTCGCGGCGCTCGACCACCTGCGCCAGGGCATCCACCTGCGCGGCTATGCGCAGAAGAACCCCAAGCAGGAATACAAGCGCGAGGCCTTCGAGCTCTTCGAGAGCCTGCTCGACGCCGTGCGCACCGACGTCACCAAGATCCTGATGACGGTACAGATCCGCACCGAGGCGCAGCTCGAGGAAGCCGAGACGCCGCAGCAGGTCGAGAACGTGCAGTACCAGCACGCCGACTACGACGAGGCGCTCGGCGGTGGCGCCGAGCAGGCGGGCGCGCAGCCGGCCACTGCCGGGCCCAAGGTCGGCCGCAACGACCCCTGCCCCTGCGGCTCGGGCAAGAAATACAAGCACTGCCACGGCAAACTGAACTGATCCTTCCGTCCCGGAGAACCGCATGGCCGTCAATCTCGCCACCCCGAACCCTGCCGAACTGCTGCCCGTGAAGGGCGTGCGCCTCGGCGTGACCGAAGCCGGCATCCGCAAGGCCAACCGGCGCGACCTCACCGTGATCGAGCTGTCCGAGGGCAGCCGCGTCGCCGGCGTGTTCACGCAGAACCGCTTCTGCGCGGCGCCGGTGCAGGTGTGCCGCCAGCATCTGACGGGCGGGGCGATCCGCGCGCTGCTCATCAACACCGGTGTCGCCAACGCCGGCACCGGCGAGCCGGGCCTGGCCAACGCCAATGCCTGCTGCGCCGCGCTGGCGCGCGAACTGGGCATCGAGGCGGGTCAGGTGCTGCCGTTCTCGACCGGCGTGATCCTGGAGCCGCTGCCGGTCGACCGCCTGGTCGCCGGGCTGCCCGGAGCGGTCGCAGACCTGCGTGCCGACGGCTGGTTCGACGCCGCGCACGCGATCATGACCACCGACACCCTCGCCAAGGCGGTGTCGCGTCAGGTCCGCATCGGCGAGCGCACGGTCACCCTCACCGGCATCAGCAAGGGCGCAGGCATGATCAGGCCCAACATGGCCACCATGCTCGGCTTCCTCGCCTGCGACGCGGCGATCGCGCAGGACCTGCTCGATGACTTGGTGCGCGAGGCGGCCGACCTGTCCTTCAACAGCATCACCGTCGATGGCGACACCTCGACCAACGATTCCTTCATCCTCATCGCCACCGGCGCCGCCGGCAATGCCGAGATCGCCGACGTCGACAGCGAGGACTACCGCGCCCTGCGCGCGGCGGTGATCGAGGTCGCGGTCGGGCTCGCGCAGGCGATCGTGCGCGATGGCGAGGGCGCGACCAAGTTCATGACGATCGCGGTCGAGGGCGGCCGCGACCGCGAGGAATGCCGCAAGGTGGGCTATGCGGTGGCGCACTCGCCCCTGGTCAAGACCGCCTTTTTCGCCTCCGACCCCAACCTCGGCCGCATCCTCGCGGCGATCGGCTATGCCGGCATCGACGACCTCGACGTCGCCAAGCTGCGCGTGTGGCTGGGCAACCCCGAGGAGTCGGTGCTGGTCGCCGAGCACGGCGGTCGTGCGGCGAGCTACCTCGAGGAGGCGGGCTCGCGCATCATGAAGCACGCCGAGCTCACGGTGCGCATCGCGCTCGCCCGCGGCGACGCCGCCGCCACGGTGTGGACCTGCGACTTCTCCTACGACTACGTGAAGATCAACGCCGACTACCGCAGCTGAGCGCCTTCCGGCGTGCGCCACGGCCCCGGCAGCCACTCGGCGCCGGGGCCGTGTCATGTCATGCAGGGCGGGCGGCGACCGTGTGCTGGCATGCGTGACGTGGTTCACCCAAGGCGGCGCACGTATCTTGTCGGCGCCCCCGGAATGGGCAGAATGCAGGCTGGATGGTGCGCTCAGTTCGCCATGGAGCCGTAGGAATCGCTTTGTCATGCAGGATCCGTATACCAGTCGCTACCCGCGCACGCGGGGTCTGGCTTCGCACGCGGGGCCCCTCGTCCTGCTTGGCCTGCTCGCGCTCGACGCGCGTGCGGAATGGGGCGACCCGGACCCGTTCTTCAGCGAGATTCCGATGGTGCTGACCGCATCGCGCCTGGCGCAGTCGCCGCTCGACGCGCCTGCGCCGGTGACCGTGATCGATCGCGAGATGATCGTCGCCTCGGGTTTCAACGAGATCCACGACCTTCTGCGCCTGGCGCCCGGCTTCCTCGTGGCCGACCATCCCGATGGTCCCCCCACGGTGGCGACCCACGGCCTGGGCGACGCCCATGCGCGCCGCATCAAGGTGATGGTGGACGGGCGCACCGTCAACAGCCCGCTGTGGGGCAACGTGATCTGGGACAACCTGCCCTTGCGGGTGGACGATGTCGAGCGCATCGAGGTGGTGCGCGGCCCCAACGGTGCGGCCTATGGCGTCAATGCCTTCCAGGGGGTGGTCAACATCATCACGAGGGCTCCCTCCACCGAGAGCGGGCGGGCGTTCGTCGTGCGCACTGGAAAGAACGGTTTCCGTGATTACGGCGTGCGCCTGAACGGGGCTGGCGGAAGCGCCTTCGACTGGCGCCTCTCCGCCTCGCGGCGCGAGCTGACGACGTTCGAACCGCACTTTCGGGAACGGCTCGGGGACTGGCACTCTTCCGAGTCGCTCACCCGCAACACCGCCCACTTCAGCGCAGTGCTGCAGTTGTCCGCAGCCGAAGAGCTCGGCCTCCAGGTTGGCGTCAGCGAGGGCGACAGCAAGCGCGGCGCCCAGGCCTACCTCGACTATCCGCCCCACACCGAGGAGGACCGCGCGCTTCACCTGCAATTCGGCTGGCGGCGCCACATCGACGCGGAATCCGTGCTGAGCGTGCAGTATTTCCACCAGGGCGAGCGTGCCGGCGGGAGCTGGCCGGTGATCCAGGCGCAAGGCACGACGACCGCGAGCTTCCCGACCAGCCGGGCCAGCGAGGCGAGGCGGCACGATCTCGAGCTGCAATACGACACCCGGCTCGGCCGGCGTCTCACCGGCATGCTCGGTATCGGGCTGCGCAGCGAGCATGCGCGCTCGCTGCACCTGTTCGGCACCACACGGTGGCTGGATTCGACCCATGGGCAGGTCTTCGGCAGCCTCACGTGGAACCCGCTCGATCCGCTCAAGATCGATCTCGGCGGCACGCTCGAGCACCACGACTACAGCGGCAGGCTGTTCTCGCCCCGCCTTGCGTTCAACTACGCCCTCGACGAGGACTCGGCCCTGCGCCTGTCCACCGGGACGGCGTACCGCGCCCCCAGCCTGATGGAGTCGCGAGCCTTCCAGACCGACCGCGAGGGCGACACGATCCGGCGTATCGGCTTCCGTGTCTTCGACCCGCTGCAGAGCGAGCGCATGCGCTTCGTCGATCTGGGCTATGTCGCGCAGCTGCGTTTGTTCGGACTCGGCTTCGATGCGCGTGTCTTTCGCGAGTACTACCGGCGTTTCATCGACGACAAGAGCTGCGTGTTCGGAGAGTGCCCGCGCCCCGAGCCGGCCGACTATGTTCCGATCGACCCCGGCAAGAAGAGCTTCTATTTCCTCAACGTCGACGACTTCCGCATGACCGGTGCGGAATTCACCCTCGACTGGCGCAAGCCGGGCTGGGGCAGGGCGGTACTGTCCCAGGCCTTCATCCGCATCGACCATGGCGAGCCCTACAGCGACCGCGACATCCCGAACAGCGCACCGCATGCGACCACCTCGCTGCTGCTGATCAAGGACTTCCCCGGACGCTGGCAGGCGAGCCTGGGCTACTACCACAACGGCCTGTACTACTGGATGAACGGCGGCGACATCGTGCCGCGCACCGATCGCTTCGACCTGCGCGTCGCGCGCCGCTTCGGTCCGCCCGGTTCGGACAACGAGGTCTCGCTCACCGCGCTGAGCCTGAAGGGGCGCTACGCGGACTTCCACGAGGACAAGTTCCGCCACGAGCCGGACCTCTATCTCGGCGTGCGTATCGGATGGTGACGGCGCGCATGCGAGCCTGCCTGTCGTGTCTCCTCCCCGGCGGCCTGCGCGTCGCAGCGGCGCTCGCCATGCTCGCGCTGCTGCCTGTGCTCGGCCTGTCCGTTGCGCACGCGATGGAGGTGGCGGTGCTGGTTTCCGAGCCGGGGGGGCGCGGTCAGCGCTTCGTCGAGGCGCTCGATGCCGCGCTCGCGCCCGGGGTGCATCGGCTGGCAGGCGCGGGGCTCGCCGGCGGGGAGGCAGATACGGCGCTGCTCGGCCGCGCCGATCTCGTACTCGCGGTCGGCCACGCGGCGGCGGAGCGTGCCCTGCGGGATTCCTCGCGGCCGGTGCTGGCCGTGCTCGTCGGCCTGCGCGACCTGGATCGCCTCAAGCGGGCGCATCCCGCGCGGGATCTCGGCGCGGTGGTGCTCGACCAGCCGCTCGAACGTCATCTCCGTCTCGTGCGCGCGGTCCTGCCCGACGCGAAGCGCGTCGGCGTGCTGCTCGGACCGGACAGCGTCGTGCAACTGCCCGGCCTCCAGCATGCAGCGGACGCGCTGCGCTTGCAGGCCGACGTCCATGAGGTGCGCGAGGTGGCGGACCTCGTGCCGGCGCTCGATCACCTGCTCTTTGCCGGCGACGCCCTGCTGCCCCTGCCCGACGGCCTTGTCTCGGGGCCGGCCGCGGCGCGCACGATCCTGCTCACCAGTTACCGCCACCGCCGGCCGGTGTTCGCCCACTCGGCCGCCTATGTCACCGCGGGTGCGCTCGCCGCGGTGTTCAGCACGCCAGAGCACGTCGCGGTGGATGTCGCGGACCTGCTGGCGGCAGCCAAGGAGCCTGCGGCCCTGGTGCGCAAGATCCACTCGCCGCGCCGCTTCGATGTCGCGGTCAATCGCGCGGTGGCGCGGGCGCTGGGGCTCGTGGTCGCGGACGAGCAGGTGTTGCGCGAGCGGATTGCCGACGGAGGGGCGCAATGATCGCCGCGCTTTCCCGTTACTCGCTGCGGCGACAGATGCTGTTGGTGCTCGGCCTGCCGAGCGTCGTGTTCGTGCTCTGCATCGCCGCGCTCTTCGCTTACCAGAGCAGTCGCGCGCTCGACCAGGCCCTGCTCGAACGCGGCCGTGCCATGGTGCGCTTCCTCGCGCCGGCGGCTGAATATGTGCTCGTGTCGGGCAACCGCGAAGCGCTCGGCGCGCTGATGGCGCGGGTGCAGGTCCAGCCCGACGTGGTCGGCGTCGGGTTCTACGATGCGGGCGGCGACGCGCTGGCGACGCTGGGAGAGGGGGTGTCGCCACGGCTGGCCGCGCCGTCGCGCGCCGAGGGGGACGAGATCCGTGTCGACCTCGCGGACGGTGCGATCGGCTTCGAGGCGCCGGTGGTGGCGGTGCCCGCGACGGTGGACGACTATGCGGAGGATTCGTCGTCGAAGACGGCGCCGGTCGTCGGCCACGTCCGCGTGGTGCTCGGCACCGCGCGTCTGGATGCCGAGAAGCGCGGGGTCTTCCTGACCGTGAGCCTGTTGGTGCTGGGCGTGCTCGCGACGGCGATGGCAATCGCGGTGCGTCTGGCCGGATCGGTCGGCGAGCCGGTCGCTGCCCTGGTGGATGCGGTCGGGCGCATGGCCGACGGCGACCTCGCGGCGCGCGTACCGGCGCGTGCGCGCAACGGCGAGTTGAAGGCGCTCGAAGCGGGATTCAACGCCATGGCCGAGGCGATCGCCGAGAACCAGCGCACGCTGCAGGCCCGCATCGACGAGGCCACCGTGCAACTGGCCTGGCAGGCCCGCCACGACCCGCTGACGGGGCTCGCCAACCGGCGCGCCTTCGAGGAGCGCATCGAGCAGGCGGTGCGTGCGCACCGGCGCTCGGGCGACCAGATCACCCTCTTCTATATCGACCTCGATCACTTCAAGGTGGTCAATGACAGCTGCGGCCATGCTGCGGGAGACCGGCTGCTGAGCGAGCTCGGTGCCCTGCTCAAGGGTCGCCTGCGCTCCGAGGACGAAGTGTTCCGCATCGGTGGCGACGAGTTCGCCGCGATCTTGCGCGGTTGTGGCCGCGAGGACGCGCGCCGCATCGCCGAGGGGCTGTGCGCGGCGATCGCCGCGCATGCGTTCGAGTCCGACGGCAGGGCCTTCCGCGTCGGCGCCAGCATCGGGCTCGCGCGCATGGACCCGGACCTGCAGGAGGCCGACGCGCTGATGATCGCCGCCGACCAGGCGTGCTACGCCGCCAAGCACGGCGGCCGTGGTCACGTGGTGGAGTATCCGCTGCCATTCGTCGCCCCGGGGAGCGCGCGCCCGGGCTAGCAGCTGGGCACGATCGTCCGCCGTGACCGGCAGCGCGCTCAGTGCAGCGCTTTCGGCACCGCCAGCATGAAGGCCGGAATCTCGGCCTCGAACTCGTGGCCGTCGTCCGCGCGCATGCGGTAGCTGCCCTGCATCGTGCCCACCGGCGTGGCGAGCACGCAGCCGCTGGTGTAGCGGAAGGCCTGGCCGGGGCCGAGCACCGGCTGCTCGCCGACCACGCCCTGGCCGTGGACTTCCTGCATCTTGCCGTTGCCGTCGGTGATCACCCAGTGGCGCGCGAGCAGCTGGGCGCGCACCTCGCCGGTGTTGAGGACGGTGATGTGGTAGGCGAACACGAAGTGCTCGTCCTGCGGGCGCGACTGGTCGGCGACGTATTCGGCGACCGCGGTCACCTGGACGCGGTAAGGCGTGGTCTCGCTCATCGTCTTTTGTTCTCGGTGGGGAAGAGGGGCAGGCGTTAAAATAGCAGTTTTTCCCGGAAGCTCCCGCCATGTCGAACGCCGCCCCGTCCCCGCTCACCGCCCTGTCTCCGCTCGATGGTCGCTACCATGGCAAGGTCGCCGGCCTGCGCGAACACTTTTCGGAGCACGGCCTGATTCGCAACCGCGTGCGCGTCGAGGTCGAATGGCTGAAGGCACTCGCCGCCGAGCCGGCACTGGCCGAGATTGCCCCGTTCTCGCCGGCCACGGTGGTGGAGCTCGACGCCGTGGTGGCGCAGTTCTCGACCGACGACGGCGAAGCGGTGAAGGCGATCGAGGCCACCACCAACCACGACGTCAAGGCCATGGAGTACTGGCTCAAGAAGCGCCTCGGCCACAACGCCGAGGTGATGAAGGTGTCCGAGTTCATCCACTTCGCCTGCACCTCCGAAGACATCAACAACACCTCGCACGCGCTGATGCTGGCCGAAGGCCGCGACCGTGTGCTGCTGCCGGCGCTCGACGCGGTGATCGCCCGGTTCCGCGAGTTGGCCCACGCGCTCGCCGACCTGCCGATGCTGTCGCGCACCCACGGCCAGCCCGCCAGCCCGACCACGCTCGGCAAGGAGATGGCCAACATCGCGGCGCGCCTGATGCGGGCGCGCGCAGCCATCGCCGGCGTGGCGATGACCGCCAAGTTCAACGGCGCGGTCGGCAACTACAACGCCCACCTGTCGGCTTGGCCGCAATTCGACTGGGAGGGCTTCAACCGCCGCTTCATCGAGTCCCTGGGGCTGACCTTCAACGAATACACCATCCAGATCGAGCCGCACGACGCCATGGCCGAGCTCTTCGACGCCATCGCCCGTGCCAACACCATGCTGATCGACGCCTGCCGCGACATCTGGATGTACATCTCGCTCGGCTACTTCAAGCAGAAGCTCAAGGAAGGCGAGGTCGGCTCCTCGACCATGCCGCACAAGGTCAACCCGATCGACTTCGAGAATGCCGAGGGCAACTTCGGTCTCGCCAACGCGGTGCTCAAGCACTTCTCCGAGAAGCTGCCGATCTCGCGCATGCAGCGCGACCTCACCGACTCGACCGTGCTGCGCAACATGGGCGTGGGCTTCGGCCACACGGTGCTCGCACTCGACAGTTGCCTGCGCGGCCTGGGCAAGCTCGAGGCCGAGCCCACGCGCCTGGCGGCGGACCTGGATGACTGCTGGGAGGTGCTCGCCGAGCCGGTGCAGACCGTGATGCGCCGCTATGGCATCGCCAACCCCTACGAGCAGCTCAAGGCCATGACGCGCGGCAAGGGCATCACCCGCGAGGCGCTGCAGGAATTCATCCGCACCCTGGCCATCCCCGCCGAGGCGCGTGACCACCTGCTGGCGATGACGCCGGCGAGCTACGTCGGCAAGGCGGCGGAGCTCGCCCGCCGCATCTGAGCGTCGCCCGAATCCGCCGGCCGCGCGCCGGCGCCCATCCCGACGCCACCCTTGCGGTGGCGTTTTCAATCCAGGAGAAACCCTATGGCCTTCGCCGACAACCTCAAGACCCTGCCCGGCGTGTCTCACCTCGCCGCGTTGAATCTGATCGACGCCGCCGACGCGGTCGTCGCCACCATCGAGAACAAGCCCGGCCAGGCCGGCTCGCTGGCGGTCTACAACCACCTCGCCCAGCTCTACGGCGCGATCAGCCCCGAGGCGGCGAAGAAGGGTCTGGAGCTCTATGCCGAGCACACCGAGGATGCCCGCGCCAACCCCGGCAAGCATCCCAACATCGACCGCCTGATCGGGCTGATCGAGCGTGGGGAAACGCTGCGGGTGAAGCAGGTGTTCGCGGTGTGAGGTTCCGCATGGTGTGATCGCCTGCGCGGCGGCGGCGGCGGCGGCGACGCAAACTCGTCGCTGCGCTCCTCGGGCATGCGTCGCCTTGTTTCCCCCGCGACGCCCTCCACCTCGGCGCTCCTGAAGTTGGCGCCCGCCGCCCCGAGCCCCGACCCGCAGCCTTGCGTTCGGGGGTGTCGCAGGCTGGCGTTTTCCAGTTGCGCCGCGTTCGCAGGGACGGAGGCGTTGCCGAGGCGCTGATTCCCACAGGCAAGAAAAAAGCGCCGCGCGGGCGCCTTTTCCGGTCGGGAAGCGCGCAGCAGCCTCAGACCACCGCCTCTTCCTTCTCCTTCTTCGGCTTGATGAACTGCTCGCGCGACACGCCCAGCCACATCACCAGCGGGCTCGCGACCAGCACCGAGGAGTAGATGCCGAAGCAGATGCCGATCGTCAGCGCGAGGGCGAAGTAGTACAGCGTCTCGCCGCCGAACAGCAGCATCGACAGTACCATCACCTGCGTGCTGCCGTGCGTGATCACGGTGCGCGAGATGGTGCTCGTGATCGCGTGGTCCAGCACCTGCGGCGTGGTCATGTGGCGCTTCTTCTTGAAGGTCTCGCGCACGCGGTCGAACACCACCACGGACTCGTTGACCGAATAGCCCAGCACCGCCAGCACCGCCGCCAGCACCGGGAGCGAGAACTCCCACTGGAAGAAGGCGAAGAAGCCCAGGATGATGATCACGTCGTGCAGGTTGGCGATGATCGCCGACACCGCGAAGCGCCACTCGAAGCGCAGCGCCAGGTAGATCATGATGCCGACGATCACCAGCAGCAGCGCCATCGAGCCGTCGGCGGCGAGCTCCTTGCCGACCTGCGGGCCGACGAATTCCACCCGGCGCAGCTCGGGGGCGGGGCCGCCGACCTGCTGCAGCGTGTTCATCACCGTCTCGGACACGCGCGATGTCTCCAGGTCCTCGCGGTTGGGCAGGCGGATCAGCAGGTCGCGTGCGCTGCCGAAGTTCTGCACCTGCGCGTCGGGGTAGCCGCTGCCCGCCAGCGCCTCGCGAATCGGCTCGAGCTGCGGTGCCTGGGCGTAGCTGACCTCGACCAAGGTGCCGCCGGTGAACTCCACCGACAGGTGCAGGCCGCGGGTGAGGAGGAAGAAGACCGCCAGCGCGAAGGTGAGCAACGAGATGACGTTGAACACCAGCGCGTGGCGCATGAAGGGGATGTCTTTCTTGATGCGGAAGAATTCCATGGTCGTGTTTCCTGTGCGTTCGTCCGCTTATTTCGTATCCGGCTTCCACACCTGGCCGATCGACAGGCTTTCGACCTTGCGGCGACGGCCGTAGATGAAATTGATCAGCATCCGCGACACCAGGATCGCGCTGAACATCGAGGTCAGGATGCCCAGGCAGTGCACCACCGCGAAGCCGCGCACCGGACCGGAGCCGAACACCAGCAGCGCGATGCCCGCGATCAGCGTGGTGATGTTGGAGTCGAGGATGGTGTCCCAGGCGCGGTCGTAACCGGCCGCGATGGCCGCCTGCGGGCTGGCGCCGTTGCGCAGTTCCTCGCGGATGCGCTCGTTGATCAGCACGTTGGAGTCGATCGCCATGCCCAGGGTCAGCGCCATCGCGGCGATGCCGGGCAGGGTCAGCGTGGCCTGCAGCAGCGACAGCAGCGCCACCAGCAGCAGCAGGTTGGCGGCGAGCGCGATCGACGAAACGAGGCCCACCAGCAGGTAGTAGCCGCACATGAACACGACGATGGCGAGGAAGCCCCACAGCGTCGAGTTGAAGCCCTTCGCGATGTTCTCCGCGCCCAGGCTGGGGCCGACGGTGCGCTCCTCGATGATCTCCATCGGCGCCGCCAGCGAGCCGGCGCGCAGCAGCAGCGCGACGTCGTTGGCCTCGACGGTGCTCATGCGACCGGAGATCTGCACGCGCCCGCCGCCGATCTCGCTGCGGATCACCGGCGCGGTCACGACCTCGCCCTTGCCCTTCTCGAACAGCAGGATGGCCATGCGCTTGCCGACGCTCTCGCGCGTGACGTCGCGGAAGATGCGCGCGCCGGCGGCATCGAGCGTGAGGTGTACCGCGGGTTCGTTGGTCTGGCCGTCGAAGCCGGGCTGGGCGTCGGTGAGGCGGTCTCCGGTGAGCACGACCTGCTTCTTGACCAGCAGCGGCGAGCCGCCACGCTCGTTGTAGAGCTCCGTGCCGAAGGGCACGCTGCCGGCGAGCGCCTGCTCGATCGCGCCCGGGGTGTCGTCCACCATGCGCACTTCCAGCGTGGCGGTGCGACCGAGGATGTCCTTTGCCTTGGCCACGTCCTGCACGCCGGGCAGCTGCACGACGATGCGCTCGGCGCCCTGCTGCTGGATCACCGGCTCGGCGACGCCGAGCTCGTTGATGCGGTTGTGCAGGGTGGTGATGTTCTGCTTGATCGCGAAGTCGCGCATGGTCTGCTGCGCCTGCGGCGTCAGCGTGGCGACCAGCTTGAGGTCGTCGGCGGCATCGTCGCGCTCGACGAGCTGCAGGTCGGTGGTGCTGTCGAGGATCGCGCGCCGGCCCGCCTCGCGCTGCGCGGCGTCGCGGAAGCGGATCACCACGGTGTTGCCTTCGCGGGTGATGCCGGCGTGGCGCACGCTCTTGTCGCGCATCAGGGTGCGCAGGTCGCCGGTGGTCGAGTCGAGACGCTTGACCAGCGCGCCCGGCATGTCCACCTCGAGCAGGAAGTGCACCCCGCCGCGCAGGTCGAGGCCGAGATACATCGGCAGCGCCTGGATCGAGGTGAGCCAGCTCGGCGAGGCCGACAGCAGGTTGAGCGCGACCACGTAGGACGGGTCGGCGGCGTCGGGGTTGAAGGTCTGCTCGATGACGTCCTTGGCGCGCAGCTGGGTCTCGGTGTCCTTGAAGCGGGCACGCACGCTGGTGGCGTCGGAGAAGATGCCGGTGTTCTCGATGCCGGCCGCCTTGAGCGCACCGGCGATGCGGTCGGTGGTGGCCGCGGTGTCGAGCTTGAGCGTGGCCTTGGCGCTGGACACCTGCACCGCCGGCACCTCGCCGTAGAAGTTGGGCAGGGTGTAGATCAGGCCCCAGAGCAGCACGAGGCCGATCAGGAGGTTCTTCCAGAGGGGATAGCGGTTCATCGTCGGCGGGAATTTGGGTGGAGCGGGGCCCGACGGGAGGCGTCGGGCTGCGCCTGCCGGGCGCCTGGCCGCACCCGTGGGGGCGGCGACGGATTGCAGGGGCCGGCCATGGGCCCGCGGCGGCGGCGCGGTCGAGCCGCCCGCCACCGCGCCGGGAGGGTCAGATCGCCTTCAGCGTGCCCTTGGGCAGCACGGTGGCGACGGCCTGTTTCTGCGCGGCGACCACGGTGTTGGGGGCGACTTCGATCTGCACGAAGCTGTCGCCGACTTCGACGACGCGGCCGGCGATGCCGCCGCCGGTGACGACTTCGTCACCCTTGGCGAGCGCCTCGACCATGGCCTTGTGTTCCTTCGCGCGCTTCATCTGCGGGCGGATCATCAGGAACCACAGCACCACGAACATCAGGATCAGCGGCAGCAGGCCCATCAGGCCTCCGGTGGGGTCGGCGGCGCCAGCGGCCTGGGCGTAGGCATTGGAAATCAGCACGTTGAAACTCCGGTTGGAAGAAAAACGATGAAGTATAGCAGCAGCCGGGACGGGGCCCGGGAGGGGTGAGACGGCCCGCGCGGCGAAGGGTTCAGCCCGTGCCGGTGGCGCGCTCGCCGCGGAAGCGCTGTACGTAGGGCGCGAACTCGCCGGCCGCGATCGCGGCGCGCAGCTCGGCTGTAAGCGTCTGGTAGTAGCGCAGGTTGTGCACCGTGTTGAGCATGCTGCCGAGGATCTCGCCGGTGCGGTGCAGGTGGTGCAGGTAGGCGCGGCTGAAGTTGCGGCAGGTGTAGCAGTCGCAGCTTGGGTCGAGCGGGCGGGTGTCGGCCTTGTGCACCGCGTTCTTGATCTTGATGTCGCCGTAGCGGGTGAACAGCCAGCCGTTGCGGGCGTTGCGGGTGGGCATCACGCAGTCGAACATGTCGATGCCGGCGGCGACGCCCGCGACGATGTCCTCGGGCGTGCCCACGCCCATCAGGTAGCGCGGCTTGCCCTGCGGCAGGCGCGGCGCAGTGTGGGCGAGGATGCGCGCCATGTCGTCCTTGGGTTCGCCCACCGACAGGCCGCCGATGGCGAAGCCGTGGAAGCCGATGTCTTCCAGCGCCGCCTGTGATTCGTCGCGCAGGTCCTCGTACATGCCGCCCTGGACGATGCCGAAGAGGGCGTTCTTGTTCTCGAGGCGATCGAACTCGTCGCGCGAGCGCTTCGCCCAGCGCTGCGACAGGCGCATCGACTTGGCCGCCTCGTCGCGAGTGGCGGGGTAGGGCGTGCATTCGTCGAAGATCATCACGATGTCCGAGTTCAGCACGCTCTGGATCTGCATCGAGATCTCGGGCGTCAGGAAGAGTTTCGCGCCGTCGATCGGGCTGGCGAACTTCACGCCTTCCTCGCTGATCTTGCGCAGCGCGCCCAGGCTGAAGACCTGGAAGCCACCCGAGTCGGTGAGGATGGGCTTGTCCCAGGCCATGAAGCGATGCAGGCCCTGGTGCGCGGAGATGATGTCCAGCCCCGGGCGCAGCCACAGGTGGAAGGTGTTGCCCAGGCAGATCTGCGCGCCGATGTCGGAGAGCATGGCCGGCGTCATCGCCTTGACCGTGCCATAGGTGCCGACCGGCATGAAGACCGGGGTCTCGACCACGCCGTGGGCGAGGGTGAGGCGTCCGCGGCGGGCGCCGCCGTCGGTGGTGAGGAGTTCAAACTGCATCGTCGTTCTTGTCGTTCTCGGATTCGTTGCGGCGGGTGATGAACATCGCGTCGCCGTAGCTGAAGAAGCGGTAGCGCTGCTCGACCGCATGCGCATAGGCGCGGCGGATGCTGTCCATGCCAGCGAAGGCCGACACCAGCATCATCAGGGTGGATCTGGGCAAGTGGAAGTTGGTGACCAGCGCATCCACCACCTGGAAGCGGAAGCCGGGCAGGATGAAGATCTCGGTCTCGCCGCTGCCGGCTTCGAGCGCGCCCTCCTGCGCCGCGGCCTCGAGCGCGCGCATGCTGGTGGTGCCGACCGCGATCACGCGCCCGCCGGCGGCGCGGGTGGCGGCGATGGCGTCCACCGTCTCCTGCGGGATCACGTAGCGCTCGCGGTGCATGCGGTGCTCGCCGAGATCGTCGACGCGCACCGGCTGGAAGGTGCCGGCGCCCACGTGCAGGGTGAGCCAGGCGCACTTGGCGCCGCGCGCGGCGATGCGCGCGAGCAGCGCGTCGTCGAAGTGCAGGCCGGCGGTGGGCGCGGCGACCGAGCCGGGCGCGCGTGCATAGACCGTCTGGTAACGGGACTCGTCGGCCTCGCCTGCGGCGCGCTGGATGTAGGGCGGCAGCGGCAGCTTGCCGTGGCGCTCGAGCAGCGCGAGGAGGTCTTCGTCGGGCGGAAAGCGCAGGTGGAAGAACTCGCCCACGCGGCCGAGCACCTCGACCTCGAACGCGTCCGCCAGGCGCAGCCGGCTGCCGGTCTTCGGCGACTTGCTCGCCCGCACCTGGGCGAGCGCCTCGTGCGGGCCGACCGGCCGCTCGATCAGCACCTCGACCTGGCCGCCGCTGTCCTTGACGCCGTGCAGACGGGCATGGATGACGCGGGTGTCGTTGAACACCAGCAGATCGCCGGGATTCACGCGCTCCGCAAGGGCGGAAAACACCGCGTCGGTGAGCCGCGGCGCGGCGCCCTCCTGCGGCTCCAGCACGAGCAGGCGGCTGGCGCTGCGCTCGGCCAGCGGTGCCTGGGCGATCAGCTCGGGAGGCAGGGTGTAGTCGAAGTCGGCGAGGGTGAGGGACATCGTGTCGTGTTCGGTGGAGATTGTTCTGGTCCGGAGCGGCTGACGGCTCGCTTGCCGCCCCGCCTCGTGTTCGGGGATAATGCGCGTCTCGTGCCGGGATGGCGGAATCGGTAGACGCAGCGGATTCAAAATCCGCCGCCGCAAGGTGTGTGGGTTCGAGTCCCACTCTCGGCACCAGTTTTCGGCTCCGCCGGTCGGCATCGACCGCCGGTGGCTCTTCGATGAACGCGGCGTTCGACCCCGCCCGTCGAGTAGTCGTTCGCGCCGGAGCCCTCCGCTCGCTTTTCCTCTTCCTGCGTTCCGGCTGCCTGCCTTCTTGCTGAGGGAGCGCGCTTGCCAGCGTTGCCGGTCGCCGTCCGTTCCCGGCCCGCGATTCTGTAGCGCCCCGGGGCGAAAATCAAATCAGGCGAAGTTCTGCTTCGCGTGCGCGCCCTCGCTGATCGCGCGCACCGCGGGGTGGGTCAGTCTGCGCTCCACCGAGATCGCGTAGTAGGTTTCGGTGACGCCCTTCGCGTCCCCCAGATGCACCAGCCCGCCCTGGCGGCAGAGCTGCTCGCCGACCAGCGAAGCGCTCGGGAAGATGCCCGCGCCGGCCTCGGCGAAGGCGCGCATCAGCGCGCTGTCGTCGAATTCGCCGACGATGCGCGGGCGCAGCCCGGCGGCCTCGATCCAGCGCAGCAGCGGCCCGCGCACGCTCGCCTCCACCCCGGGCAGCAGCAGCGGTGCGCCGTCGAGGCGGGCGGGGAAGTCGCCGGCAAGGCGGGCGGCGAGCGCGGGCGCGGCGTAGAAGCCGATGGTCGATTCGCCGAGCGCGTGGCTGAAACCGCGCACGTCCATGGCGGGCGGCAGCGGGCTGTCGGCGAGCACCACGTCGAGCTTGTGGATCGCGAGTTCGCCGAGCAGGGCGTCGAACTTGCCCTCCCGGCAGACGATGCGCATCGGCTCGGGGAGATCCATCGAGGGTGCCAGCAGCAACCACGCGATCGCCTTCGGCACCACGTCGGCGATGCCCACCCGGAAAGGCACCGCGCGCCCCGTCGCGCGGCTCTGCAGCGCTTCCTCGAGCTCGTTGCCGAGGCGGAAGATCTCCTCGGCGTAGTCCAGCACCATGCGCCCGGTCTCGGTCAGCACCAGGCCGCGGCCCTGGCGCTTGAACAGGTTTACGCCGAGATCGGTCTCCAGGGTGGCGATCTGGCCGGACAGGGTCTGCGGCGCCAGGCCGGAACGTTCCGCCGCGCGCACGATCCCACCCGCGCGGGCCACCGTCCAGAAATGATGGAGCTGCTTGTAGTTCAGCATGGGGCGCCTCCGGCGTGCGCACTTCGATACTTCGGAAAAATCGGATTCAAATTCTGCTGAACCGAGATTCTATCGAACAGTCTGAGCGGTAGTATCCACCGGAGCACAGGGCCCGATGGATCCGTGCAACGAAAACGAAGGAGACTGGACATGCGTATCGATCTGCATTGCGACGGTGTGGAGACCGCCCCCGGCCTGCGCGACTACGTGGCGCAGCGGATGCGTGCTTCGATTGGCCGCTTCCGCGACCACATCCAGTGGGCGCGCGTGAAGGTCGCCGATGTGAATGGTGCGGAGGGCGGCGCCGACAAGCGTTGCGTGGTTCAGCTGCGCCTGCGCAACCTCCCCGATGTGGTTTTCGCCATCACTCAGCTCGACGTGCGCGCGGCGGTGGACGAGGCCGCCGACCGGGTCGCCCGCGTGCTCGCCCAGCGCGTGCGCCGCCACCAGCGCGGGCCGGCGATGGCCGCGATCCCGGCATGATTTTCTCGTAGTTCCTGCAGCAAACCCCCGGTCGTCCGCCCGTTCGGCGCCGGTTCCAAAACAAATCGACGATCCCACTGGAGGACCTCCACCATGGAAAACCGCATCAGTACCCTGGGCCGGGCCGAAGCCTCGGTCCTGCAGACCAACAAGGTCATCCGCAACACCTACATGCTGCTGTCGCTCACGCTGGCCTTCTCGGCGCTGACCGCCGGCCTGTCGATGGCGATGGGCGCGCCGCGCCTGGGCATCCTGATCACGCTGGCCGGCTACTTCGGCCTGCTCTTCGCCACCACCAAGTTCCGCGACAGCAGCCTGGGCATCGTGTTCGTGTTCGCGCTGACCGGCTTCATGGGCTTCACCCTCGGCCCGATCATCTCGTCCTACCTCGCCCTGCCCAATGGCGGCTCGATCGTGATGCAGGCGATGGCCGGCACCGCGGCGATCTTCCTTGGCCTGTCGGCCTACGCGGTGACCACCAAGAAGGACTTCTCCTTCATGGGCGGCTTCCTGATGGTCGGCATCCTGGTGGCCTTCCTTGCCGGCCTGGGCGCGATCTTCTTCGAGATCCCGGCGCTGTCGCTGACCGTCTCGGCGGCCTTCGTGATGCTGATGTCGGGCCTCATCCTGTACGAGACCAGCAACATCATCCACGGCGGCGAGACCAACTACATCATGGCCACGGTGTCGCTGTTCGTGTCGATCTTCAACCTCTTCACCAGCCTGCTGCACCTGCTGGGGTTCGCCAACAACGACTGACCCGGAGCGCCCGCCACGGCGGGCGCCTTCCGGAATGGGGCGGTGGCCGCGAGGCGCCGCCCCATTCTTTTGCGCGCGAGCACGGGTTTTGCGCTGCAGCACGCGCGCCGCGCGCGGCCGGGCGGCTGGCGTTACAATGGCGCACATTTTTGACTGGGACAGCCCGGGATGAAGACCACCTTTCTTGATTTCGAAACGGCGATCTCCGAACTCGAGGAAAAGATCGACCAGCTGCGCTTCGTCCAGGACGATCCGGCGGTCGACATCTCCGACGAGATCAAGCGGCTCGAGGCCAAGAGCCAGTCGCTGACCAAGGACCTCTACGCCAAGCTCAGCCCCTGGCAGATCGCCCAGGTCGCGCGCCACCCGCAGCGCCCCTACACGCTGGACTACGCCAGCCTGATGTTCACCGACTTCCACGAGCTGCACGGTGACCGCAACTACGCCGACGACAAGGCCATCGTAGGCGGGCTGGCGCGCTTCAACGGCCAGGCCTGCGTGGTGATCGGTCATCAGAAGGGTCGCGACACCAAGGAAAAGATCGCGCGCAACTTCGGCATGCCGCGCCCCGAGGGCTACCGCAAGGCGATGCGCCTGATGAAGCTGGCCGAGAAGTTCGCGCTGCCGGTGTTCACCTTCGTCGACACGCCGGGGGCCTATCCCGGCATCGGCGCCGAGGAGCGCGGCCAGTCCGAGGCGATCGGGCACAGCATCTACCTGATGTCCGAGCTCAAGACCCCGATCATCAGCACCATCATCGGCGAAGGCGGCTCGGGCGGCGCGCTCGCGATCGCGGTCGCCGACCGCGTGCTGATGCTGCAATACTCGACCTACTCGGTGATCTCGCCCGAAGGTTGCGCCTCGATCCTGTGGAAGAGCGCGGAGAAGGCCGCCGACGCGGCCGAGACCATGGGCATCACCGCGGCGCGCCTGAAGTCGCTCGAGCTGGTCGACAAGGTGGTCGACGAGCCGATCGGTGGCGCCCACCGCGACCACCGTGCGATGGCCGCCACGCTCAAGCGCGCGCTCGCCGACGCGCTGCGCGAGCTCGAGGCGCTGTCGCCCTCCGAGCTGGTCGAGCAGCGCTACCAGAAGCTGATGAGCTACGGCCGCTACAAGGAGAAGGCGGCCTGAGGCCTTCTCGCCGCTTGAGCCCGGTCGGGCGCGCGCTGCCGCGCCTGCGCTCGCGACTCCATCGATGAGGACCCCGCCCGCCGACGTGCTGCCCGAATCCGCCGCCGCGGTCCTCGCGGCTGCCGGTGTCGGCGCCGGCAGTCGCGTGTGCTGCGCGCTCTCCGGCGGGGTCGATTCGGTGGTGCTGTTCGAGCTCCTGCGCCGCCTGCAGCCGCGCTTCGGCTTCAGCCTGCGCGCCGCCCACGTCGACCACGGCCTCAGCCCGAATGCCGCCGCCTGGGCGCGCGCCTGCGCCGAGCGCTGCTTGGCCGCGGGTGTTCCCCTGCAAGTCTTCCGCGTCGAAGTCGAGCGCGCCCACGCCGACGGCCTCGAGGCCGCCGCGCGCGCCGCGCGCCACGCCGCGCTCGCCCAAGTGGACTGCGATTGGCTCGCCTTCGGCCATCACCAGGACGACCAGGCCGAGACCCTGCTGTTCCGCCTGCTGCGCGGCACGGGCGTGCACGGGGCGGCGGCGATGCGCGCGGTGGAGCCGGGCGGGGCAGGGCGGGCGGGGCGGCTGCGCCCGCTGCTCGGGCTGCGCCGTGCGCAGCT
>NZ_AMXD01000047.1 GCF_000310185.1 Thauera aminoaromatica S2
ACGCGCCGGCCTGGTTCGCGCAGCACGTCGCGCCCGAGCTCGGCGCGCGCCGGCTCGACGCCGGCGCGCTGGAGGTGGTGCTGACGCCCGACACCTCGCGCGCGGTGCTCGACGCCTGGGACCATCTCGTCGCCGCGCTCGGCTGGGCGTGCGCGCTGCTGCTCGCGCTCTGGCTCGCCACCCGCGTGGCGATCCGGCGCGCACTCGCGCCGCTGCAGCAGATCCACGTCGCGCTCGAGCACGGCGCCCGCGGCCGCTTCGACCAGCGCCTGCCGGAATACGCCACCCGCGAGCTCGCGCTGCTGGCGCGCAGCTACAACCGCCTCGCCGACCGTCTGGACGAGTCGCGCGCGACCAACGCCCGCCTCGAGGCCGACCAGAGCCTCGCGCGCACCATCCAGGCCCGCCTGGAGCAGGAGCGCCGCGCGATCGCGCGCGAGCTCCACGACGAGCTCGGCCAGAGCATCACCGCGGTGCGCTCGATCGCCGGCGCCATCCTGCAGCGCAGCGCCGAGCAGCCCGGCATCCACGGCAGTGCGCAGGCCATCCTCGCCATGACCGGCCACATGCAGGACGGCGTGCACGCCATCCTGCAGCGCCTGCGCCGCGAGGCACCGGCCGCGCACGAGCGCATCGAGGACACGCTGCAGGCCTACTGCGCGCTGTGGGCCAGCCATCACGAGGGCATCGAGCTGCGTTGCGCGATCGAGCCGCTCGGCGAGGCTCGCGACGAGCCGCTCGACGACGGCGTCGGCCTCGCCGTGCTGCGCGTGCTGCAGGAGAGCCTCACCAACGTCGCCCGCCACGCTCGCGCGCGCTCGGTCGAGGTGCGCGTCGGCCTGCGCCGCGAGGGCGGCGGTCGCGACGGACAGGCGGAGATCGAGGTCGAGGTCCGCGACGACGGCCGCGGCCTGGGCCCGCAGCCCACCCCCGGCCGCCACGGCCTCGCCGGCATGCGCGAGCGCCTCGCCGAACTCCACGGCCGGCTCGAACTGCACAGCCCGCCCACCGGCGGCCTGTGCGTGCGCGCCCGTCTCCCGCAGGCTCTGCGGCAACCCCTACCGGTCACGCAATGATGAAGCCCCCTTCCCTCCACGCCCTGCGCATCCTGCTCGCCGACGATCATGCGGTGGTGCGCATGGGCTTCCGCCTGCTGCTCGAAGGCGCCGGTGCCGAGGTCGTCGGCGAGGCCGATTGCGGCGAGGCGGCCGTGCAGGCCTTCGGCCAGGTGCACCCCGATGTGCTGCTGATGGACGTGTCGATGCCGGGCATCGGCGGACTCGGCGCGCTCGAGCGCGTGCTCGCCCACCACCCCGCGGCGCGCGTGCTGATGCTGTCGGCGCACGACGACGCGCAGATCCCCGCGCGCGCGCTGCGTGCCGGCGCGGGCGGCTACCTGTCCAAGCGCGCCCATCCGGACGAGCTGCTGCACGCGGTGGCCACCGTCGCGCGCGGCCAGCGCTACATCGACCCGGCGATCGCGCCCGCCCTCGCGCTCGCGCAGTTCGCCGGCGGCGGCGACCCGGTCGCGGCGCTCACCGAGAAGGAGTTCGCCGTCTTCCTGCAGCTCGCGCGCGGACGCAGCGTGGCCGAGATCGCCGAGACCCACAGCCTGAGCCCGAGCACGGTGGGCACCCACCTGTATCACATCAAGCAGAAGCTCGAAGTGTCGAATGCCGCCGAGCTCGCGCTCGTCGCGGTGCGCTGCGGCCTCATCGAAGTCTAGCGACAGGCGCGTCGGCGCCCGCGGAGCAGACATCGCGGCGACCCGTGCGGCGCAAATAATATTGACGCGAACGTCAACTTCCCCTTATACATTCCCGAGACAACGCAGGCACACCGAGGAGAACCGGGAATGAGCAAGGAGAAGGATCCGCAGGACTTTCTGGCACCGACTTATTACTTCGACCACGAGCATCCGCGCGTGCGCGCCTTCATCGAGGAGAGCGTGGGCGACGCGGTCGATGCGGTCGAGCGCGCGGTGAAGCTGTACTACGCGGTGCGCGACGGCATCCGCTACGACCCCTACCGCTTCTACATGCGCAAGGAGTACTTCACCGCCAGCCGCACGCTGATCGAGGGCGCCGCCTACTGCGTGCCCAAGGCCAACCTGCTCACCGCCGTCGCACGCGGCGCGGGCATCCCGGCGCGGGTGGGCTTCGCCGACGTGCGCAACCACCTCAGCACCGAGCGCCTGCGCCAGCTCGTCGGTGGCGACGTGTATCGCTGGCACGGCTACGTCGCCATGCACCTGGAAGGCCGCTGGGTGAAGGCGACGCCGGCGTTCAACCTGCAGATGTGCGAGCGCTTCGACGTCCATCCGCTCGAATTCGACGGCCGTAACGACTCGCTGATGCACCCCTACAACGCGCGCGACGAACGCCACATGGAGTACGTGAAGGAGCGCGGGACCTTCGACGACTTCCCCTTCGAGGCGCTCGTCGCCGACATGTGGGAGCACCACCCGGGTCTGGTCGAAGCGGCCGAGGCCGACCTGAAGGGCGACTTCGAGCACGAGGCCATGGTCGACCGCTGAGCGGCCACCGCGCGAGCACCGCCGGGCGGCGGCGTGGCGGACACGGCACGGCTTCACGGGTGACTTGCCGCCGCGAAGGCCTCAGCGCACCGCCTGCAGCTCCCACACCCCCGCCGGCGGCGTGTTGCGCCACACCACCGCGCGGCGCTGCCAGCGCAGCTGCCGCGGCACGGCGAACGGCGCGCGCGGCTGGTAGGTGAACTGCACGAGCTTGCGCTCGCCGTCGTGGGCGAGGAAACGACAGAGGCTGTCGACCGTCGCCGCCGCGACCTCCTTGGGCAGGGAGCGGAAAGGCAGGCTGGAAACCAGCACCAGGCGGCCGGGGCGCTCGATCAGGCCATCGACGACCTCCTTCGCCGCCGCCTGGCGCACATCGACCGTCGGAAAGCGCGCCTGCAGCCGCCGCGCCAGCGCGGGCTGGAGCTCGACCGCGATCAGCGGCACGCCGGGCAGGCGGCGCAGCAAGGCCTCGGTCACCGGGCCGGTGCCGGCGCCGAGCTCGATTACGGTGTCGGCGCCAACCGCCGCGCCCGCCATCGCATTGGCCAGCGTGCGCGAGGAAGGCAGCACCGCGCCGGTCGATGCGGGGTTGCGCAGCATGGCGAACAGCAGATCGACCGGCATCGGCCCCCCTTCTCGAACTCGCAAGGCGCCCATGGTAGCGCCATGCGGACCTGCCCGGCACCCGGCGGATTTCTGTCACCATCACGCCTTTCCTCCCAACAACGGTAGATCATGGCCGGAACCACCCTGCTCGCACTCATCGACGACATCGCCACCCTCCTGGACGACGTCGCCACCATGACCAAAGTCGCCGCCAAGAAGACCGCCGGCGTGCTCGGCGACGACCTCGCCCTCAACGCCCAGCAGGTCACCGGCGTGCAGGCCAGCCGCGAGCTGCCGGTGGTGTGGGCGGTGGCCAAGGGCTCGCTGGTGAACAAGGCCATCCTGGTGCCGGCGGCGCTGCTGATCAGCTGGCTGGCGCCGTGGCTGATCACCCCGCTGCTGATGCTCGGCGGCGCCTTCCTGTGCTTCGAGGGCTTCGAGAAGCTCGCGCACAAGTTCCTGCACTCGAAGGCGGAGGCCGAGGCCGAGCACCGCGAGACCCTGGAGGCGGTGGCCGACCCCAACGTGGACCTGGTCGCCTACGAGAAGGAGAAGATCAAGGGCGCGGTGCGCACCGACTTCATCCTGTCGGCCGAGATCGTGGTGATCACCCTCGGCACCGTGGCCGCCGCCTCGCTCGGCCAGCGCGTGACGGTGCTGGTCGGCATCTCGCTGGTGATGACGGTGGGCGTGTATGGCCTGGTGGCCGGCATCGTCAAGCTCGACGACCTCGGCCTGCACCTGCAGCGCAGCGCCTCGGCCTTCACCCGCCGCATCGGCGGCGCCATCCTGGGCTTCGCACCGTGGCTGATGAAGACGCTGTCGGTGGTCGGCACCGCGGCCATGTTCATGGTCGGCGGCGGCATCCTGCTGCACGGCTGGCCGACAGCGGCGCACGCGGTGGAGCATTTCGCCGCGGGATTCGGCGGCGTGGGCGGCGCATTGATCAACACCGGCGCGGGCGCCGGGGTCGGCATCGTCGCCGGTGCGATCGTGCTCGCGGCGGTGATGGTGGTGCAGAAGCTGCGCGGCGCGCACTGACCGGCCGCGGCGGCAAGGTGCCGGGCTCCGTGGGGCGCGATCTCCTGGGGATCGACGAGCACCATGAGAGGGCTCCGGTGGCCCGGTGGTCGTCGGCCTGCGCGGTCGCTCGGGGAGCTATTGCGTCCGCAATCAATGGTTGCTATGCGCAGGCGGTTTCCGATAGCGGATTGCGACCACGGCGAGGCACGGTGGTCGCGAAAGATGGATGAGTGTGAGGGGCGGATAAGCGCTCGGGAACTTGTCGCTCGGCGGTGTTGGGCGTCGGTCAGGTCGTCGGCCATTCCTTCCGTTCGATTCTGCGCGGTCGCATGCGAATAGGGTGTCCGCATACCCGAAACGCCAATTCACCCTGACGACCCAATCCAGTCTGTCGAGGAGTTGAGAAGCAGTCGCTGCCGACGGCGGCGACCGATGAAGATGCCCTGCGTTTCGGTGCCAGTCAGCGTCTTGCGGCCCGCGCGGACGAGCCTTTATCGGTGGGGATGCACCACAGATTCCACCCACCTGAAGTTTCACTTGGCACCCCCGCTGGCCTTCGACACGTAGAGCGCCAGCGCCGCAATCTCTGCTTCGGTGAGCTTGTCCTTGTACGAGGGCATCTGGCCCAGCCCGTTGCGCAGCGCCTTCGCCACGCGCGCAGCGTCGGGCTTCAACTCGTCGAGGACCGGGCCGACGGCGCCCTCGGCACCTGCGGCCTGCAAGGTGTGGCACACGGCGCACGACGGGACGACGCCCTGCAGGAAGAGCTTCTTCCCCAGGGCGAGTTGCGCGCTTTCGTCGGCCGCCAGCGCGGGCAGAGCGGGCAGTGCCAGGCCTGCGACGAGCACCGACGCGACTTTCAAGGCATGCACCACGAAGTGCTGGTGGATGGTGTTGCGCATGTTCAGGCCACCGTCACTTTCACGGCGTGGTCGGCCCAGCTCGTGTTGTTGTAGCCGCCGGCGTTTTCCATCCGCTGTTCGGGCTGCACGTTGCCGGCCGTGTCGGTGGCGCGGCTGGCCAGCGTGTGGCTGCCAGCGGGCAGCTTCGCGGCCAGCACGAACTGTCGCCAGGCATAGCGGCCCAGGTCGGGCCCGGTGAGCCGCGCGTCGTTCCAGGTCTTGCCGCCGTCCAGCGACACCTCGACGCGCTTGATGCCGTTCAGCCCGCCGAAGGCCACGCCTTGCACCTGCACCAGGCCGGCCTTGACGCTGGATGCATCAGGCGCCGGCGAGTTGATCCACGACTTGACCGACATCTCCTGCACCGACGGCTGGCTCGGGTCGCCCTTGCCGCCCGGCGGCGAGATGCGGTAGCCGTGCGACATGATCTTCGCCTCGGTTTCCTTGGCCGTGAAGGCCAGGCGCTTGATGTACTTGATGTTGTTCACGCCGGTGTAGCCGGGCACGATCAGGCGCAGCGGCCCGCCGTGGGCCAGCGAGATCGGCACGCCGTTCATCTCCCAGGCCAGCAGCGCGTCGGCCATCGCGGCGGCCGGCACCGAGCGCTCGACGATGATGCTCAGCGGGTCCAGGCCTTCGGGCAGCTTCTCGCCGCCGGTGCCGGTCAGGTAACCGGCGCCCGGCACGACGCCGCCCAGCGCTTCGGCCACCACGCGCACCGGAACGCCGGTCCACATCACGCAACCCGCCGCGCCCACCTGCCAGGGTGTGCCACTGGGCTTGCTGGGGAAGTAGCCGCGACCATTGCCCGAGCACTGCAGCACCATCGCGGTCGTCTCCACGCCCATCGTCTTCAGCTCGCGCAGCGTCAGCGTGCGCGGCGCCTTCACGCCTTCGATGGCCACCTGCCAGGCGTCGCGGTCGGCGACGATGGACGCGTCGGGCGCCGGCAGGTTGTTGCGGATGTAGAGCTGCTCGCCCGGCGTGATGACCCCGCTGCCGAAGGCTGCGCGCTTGGTCTCGATGGTGGTGCTGCTGTGCACGATGACGCTGGCCGGGTCTTTCCACGCCACGTAGGCGGGCAGCGGCTTGGGCGTGGCGCTGGCCACTGGGGTTTCGCCAGCCGCGGCGGCACCGCGCGTGAAAGTGGCCAGGCCGGCCGCGGCCAGGGCGCTGGCGCTGCCGGCCAGCATCTGGCGCCGCGGCAGCGAGTTCAAGGTCTTGTTCATCGGGTCTCCTTGGGGGTCGGTGTGGAATTCGGTGGGGACATGTCGGTGGCTGGACCGAACTGGCTTTGCGCCACGGCCAGGGCCTGCTTCTTCTGCGCCACCAGCACCAGCGGCTTGCCGTCGCGCGAGGTGATGACTTTCCAGTGCACGTTGCCCCACCAGCCGCTGCCCTCCGTCAGTGCCACCGCCTTGTCGAAGGCGAACACGGTGACCATGCCGCCCTTCTCGAAGAAGGTGGTGAGGTGGTAGACGAGGTGGCCGTCGATGTCGCAAGGCCGCATCAGCTGCGGGAAGCCGGGCACCACCTGTTGGCCGGCCAGCCCCAGGTGCTGCAGCAAGGGCGCGCTGGCCATGAAGGTGCCGCGCAGCGTGCGCTCGAAGTATTCGTGTTCGATGGCGCCGCGCACGAGTTCTGGCGGGCGCATGGCCAGCACGGCGCCGGTGCCGCTGCCTGCCAGCAGCAGGCCCAGCACGGCGCGCTGGAAGCTGCGCCGCGCCATTAGCGGCTGCGCCTTGCGGTACAAGTGCGGCGGGGCGTCGATGGGCTCGAAGGCCAGCGCCAGTTCGGCGCGCGTGCGCAAGTCGAACGCGCTGTCGGGCAACTCGGGCGGCCGGAGTTCGCGCTTCATGACGGGGTCTTCCGCAAGGGCGTGACCTGGGCGCCGCCGGGTGCCCGCACTGGCACGCCCATCACCTGCTTCAGCGCGTCGCGCGCGCGAGCCAGGCGCGACAGCACGGTGCCGGGCGCAATCTCCAGCGCCTCGGCCATCTGCGCGGTGGGCATGTCGTCGAAATAGAACAGCACCAGCACCTCGCGGTGGATGGGCGCCAGCCGCGCGAGCGCCTTGACCACGTCCAGCTTGTCGTCCAGCCCGGCGTCGGGGGCGGCCTGCTCGGGCTGCTCGTCGTCGTCCAGCGACTGCATGCCCGGCGCGGCCTGGCGGAAGGCGGCGCGCCGCATGATCTGGAACAGCCAGGCCCGCGCCAAGGCCGCATCGCGCAACTGCTCGCGGTGCTTCCAGGCGTTGGCAAAACAGTCCTGCACCACGTCTTCGGCGATGGCACGCGAGCCTGTCAGCGCCCAGGCGCTGCGCAGCAGGAAGCGGTAATGGTCCCGCACCCATTGGTTGTAGCGGGACTCGGCAGACTGGAACAGCATGGTGATCAAGAGCGGACAGCGCTGCGGTTCATTCCATCGCCATCGTCAGTGCTTACCCTCAGGCTGGGCATCACGGCCCGCGCGTGCCACCCAGCGATGGAAATTCGGCTGCCGAACCCGCGCTAGAGCGCTGCTGCAAGGCCGCCAGCCGCCGCGTCATGCTCTCGATCTCGATGGTCTGGCCGGCGATGATCTCCTCCGCCAGTTGCCGCGTGGCCGGGTCGCGGCCGTGCTGCAGCACCAGCCGCGCCATGTCGACGGCGCCGGCGTGGTGCGGAATCATCATCGCCAGGAAGTCGATGTCGGCCTGGCCCACGAAGCCCGGGCCGTGCATGTCTTGCATCATGCGGGCCATCGAAGCGTCCATCTCGCGCTCGAAGGCACTGACTCCATGTTGGGCGTGTCCGCCCCTCATGCCCTTCATGCCCTTCATGCAGTCTGCCCCTTGGCACCCACGCGCACGTAGACCAGGTTGATGCTCTTCTTGTTGCGCAGCGCTCCGGAAGGCAGGGTCAGGTTGCCCAGCGGAATCTGCGCGATGAAGACCGGCTTCAGCGGGTCGCTGACGTCGAAGGCGCTGCACACTGTCTGGCCGGCGTTGGGCGTGCCGGGCAGTTCGTCCTGCTCGTGGGCGATGTAGAGCAGCGTGTTTTCGGGGTTGGTCCACAGCCCGTGGGCTTCGCGGCCGTGGCTGAAGAAGCTGCCCACCACCTTGCGCTGCCCGCCGGCGGCGCTGCGGTCGATGATGGCGATGGGGCTGGAGGCCACGCCGCCGGGGCCGCCGTCGTCGATGCGCGCCAGGCTGGCGTAAACCACGCTGCCGCGCGCGTTGCTGACGAACTCGACGTGGTTGGGCCGCGCGCCCATGCCCAGCGGCACGCTGTCAATGAGGTCGAAACCGCCCCGCGTCGAGCGAGAAGACAGCGCATCGGCCAGCTTGTGCGAGAACCACACCTCGGCGCCGTCGGGCGTGGTCTTCATGAAGGGCGTGAAGCCGGGCTTGTCCTGCGCACTGATGTCCAGTGTCGTCACGCGCTGCGGCTGGCTGTGGCCATCGGCGCCCGGGTTGACACGGAACACGTCGACCTGCGACACCTTCTGGCTGGCCACGAAGGCCAGCGTGCCTTCGCGGTTGAACCATACCTGGGCCGGGCCGTTGATCGTCGGCAGGAACTGGCGGATGGCCGTCGAACCTGTGTTGTCGGTGCCCTTCAACTGACGCAGGGCGAGTTCGACGTTGACGATGGCGATGCGGTCTTCCCCGCGCAGCGTCACCCAAAGCTCCTTGCCGTTGCGCGTGAAGGTGGGCTCGTGCGGTTCTCGGCCCAGCAGCAGGCCGCTGCTCAGGCGTTCGGGGTTGGTGGTGGGGCCGGCAGCCGGGTTCGGCGTGTTGCCGATGACGCGGCGCTGCTCGGCGTCGATGAGGTAGATGTTGCTCGAGCCGCGCCCGCTGGTGGCCAGCAGGCGGCCGTCGGGAGACGGCACCGCGCCGTGGGCGTCGATGCAGCCGTGGTACAGCGGCTTGTGGATCATCGCCGCGTGCGTGGGCGCCACGCCGGCGGTGACGTAGCGGAACGGCGGCCGCGGGTCTTCGTCGAAGCTGGTCAGGTTGATCGTGCTCTCGACGGTGTTGGTCTTGGGATCGATGACGACGAGCGTGTTGGAGTCTTCGTTGGTGATGAAGACGCGGTCGCGCGGGTCGATGCCGGGGCCAGGCGCTGTCGTGCTGGTGCTTGTGCTGGCGGCCGGTGCCTGGGCTTGTGCTGCGGGCAGCGCGCTGGCTGCCGCGGCGGCCAGCGAGTATTTGAGGATGTCGCGACGTTGGGTGGTCATGGGTGCTTTCTTTGTTCAGTGCAAAGGTGGACTGGGGCCCGTGACGCGCGACCTTGCACCCAACGAAGGGCTGTGTCGGTGCGTCAGGCGCTCGCAGCAAAGAGCGCGCTTCAGGCCAATTCATTCCATGGCGGTGCAAACCGCCTGCGCTGCGGGACTTGCCGTGGCCTTCAGCGCGGTGCGCCCAGCTGTTGGTAGACCTCGGCCGACACCCGCGCCAGCACGCTGCGGTCGGCGTCGGACGACAGCGCATAGCCGAAGGGCCCGTCGACCCAATAGAACACGTTGACGGCGCCTTCCTGCGCGAAGCGGAAGGCGGTGTCAGCGTTCTTCGCACCCGGTTTCGCATCCGGTTTCGCGGCCCCGCCCGAGCCCGCGGCGCTGCCGACGTCGGCCACGTCATTGGACACGTACAGCGTCAGCTTGCTGCCCTGCTGGTTGCGGTACATGAACTGAGCCACCGGCCCCTGGCCACCTGGCAGCAGGCGCCCACCTTCCAGCGTGTAGCCCTGCGCCTGCAGGTGCGGCGGTTTCATCGGCGCGCCCATGCGCTTGGACAGCCAGGCCACGAGCTGGTCTTCGTGCGCGGCGTCCACTTCCACGGGCCGGCGCACATCGGGGCTGTAGACCGCGTGCGCGACGGCGGCACGCTGCGCGAAGCCACCCGCAGACACCAAAGTCAAACCACCTGGGGCCGGTTGCACAGCCGCCATGCGGGCGGCATCGTCACCGGCTGTTCCAGGTCCGACGCCGCGCAGCCCCCAGCCCGTGGCGCCGCTGATGACGGCGATAGCCAGCCCGGCGGCCAAGCGCTGCAGGTACCAAGGCGTCGGCGATACGGCGCGCGGGCGCGCCGACTTCAGCAGGCGTTGCGGCGGCTGCTCGTCCAGCACGGGGTCGAACAGGGCGTGCAGCTCGCGCTTCTGCGCACGGTAGGCCTCGACGCGCTGCGCATCGTCGGGGCGCGCGGCCAGGTAGGCGGCGATCTCGGCCTCACGCTCTGCGGGCAGACGGCCATCGACAAACGCATGCAGCTCGGCCTCGGTGACCGGGGGGGTGGGCGGGAGGGTGGGCGGCGATGGGCGATCGGTACTCATAGGGTGCTTCGCAATGCATTCATTTGACGACCTTCAGCCGCACGGGTTCGGCACGACCTTCCATCAGGCCGCGCAGGCGCTCACGGCCGCGCGACAAGCGCGACATCACCGTGCCGATGGGAATGCCCAGGGCCTGCGCCACGTCGGCATAGGCCATGTCTTCCAGCGCCACCAGCAGCAGCACTTCCTTCTGCTCGACGGGCAGCAGGTCCAGCGCGGCCTGCAGGTCCAGCACCGCCAACCTGTCGCCTTGCGTCGGCATCACCGGCACCTCGGGGGTGTCATCGTCCATGGTCACGGTGTGCAGCCTGGGCCGGCGCACGCCATCGACGTGCAGGTTGTGCATGATGCTGAAGAGCCAGGCGCGCATGTCCGCCACGCTGCCCCACAGGCCCGACTTGGCCCAGGCCCGCTCCAGCGTGTCCTGCACCAGGTCGTCGGCGTCGTCACGGTTGTTCACCAGCGCCCGGGAATAGCGGCGCAAACGCGGCACCCAGCTCAGCAGTTGATGGTCGTCGTTCATCAAGATGTTGACGATGGGGTGAGCCCGCGCGAAGCTGGGTGTGCAGGCGGGTGTACAGGCGTCATTCCTTGATGATGTGCCAGACCTGTTTGAAGTTGTCGCCGCTGCGGTCGCCGGCCTTCTGGTCGGCCTTGTAGGTGTACACCGGCTTGCCCTTGTAGGCCCACTGGCGTGACCCATCGTCGCGAGTGACGATGCTGTAGGCACCCGTGGTCTGGTCGGTGGCGGTGGCCATCATCGGCGGCCACAGCGCGGCGCAGCCGCCGTTGCAGGCGCTCTTGCCGCTGTTCGCCACGTCCTGGTCGAAGGTGTAGAGGGTCATGCCGCCGGGTGTGACGAGTGCGCCGCCAGACAACATGGCGGGCGCCTTGGCAGGCGGCTCGACCATGTTGGCACAGCCGGCAGTGACCAGAAACGTTGCCGCAGATGCGGCGATGGCGAGGGTTTTGAACATGGGAAGCTCCGTGGAGGTGGTGGCGGATTGGGCAGCGTGGGTGAGATGTTGCTCACATCGGGGCAGACGGCACGCTCAGGCCTTTTATTCCGCAGGCGTGAAAAAAAGATGGGGTGTTGGTTGTGCAGGGTGGCGGGCTGCCCCTGCCCTGTGCGTCGAGCGCGGCTCCATGGTCGGAGCCGCGCGGCCTCGTTCTCAGGGTTCGGGCGTCAGGTTTTGGCCGTTCTCGACTGGGCTGATGCCCACGACGTGGCTGACGCTGCGGGTGCGATTGGCGTTGTCGGTGACCCGGGCGGTGATCGTGACCGAACGCTTGCCCGCGGGCATCAGGAGCGATCCGCCCACCACCCAATCGGCCGTCGTCACGACATAGCCGTCAGCGTCCAGCTCGCTGCCGGCAACGTTGAAGATCGGCGCCAGGTTCGAGCCCGCCGGCACCACGTTGCCGTTGGGCTGGCGCAAGGGCACGTCGAAGGTCACGTTCAGACCCGGGAAATTGCGGTTCGTGCCGTTGCTGGGATGCGTGATCGGGTTCTGGATCTGGCTGCCATCCAGGATGGTTCCCAACACCGAGCGGGCCGCCGTGCCTTGGCCGTTTTCGCTGACGCCGATGCCGTGACGCGAGCGGTCCAGCGCCGCCACTTGAATGAAGAACAGCGATGCATTCGCAGGCGGCGTCGGATTGCCGGTTTGCGGCCCGGGTGACACACGCGACGGCACGCGGGGCGCGATCATCGTCACCTCCGGTCCGTCCGCGTCGTCGATGCCGTCATCGAACACATCGATCGGAAGGGGCGTCAGTGCCTGCCCCGATGTGATACCGCCGCGCAGCACCGCCATCGAGACCCTGTCGAAGCCGATGCGACCGGCGGTGTCGACCACGGCGGTGGTGATGTTGAAGCGGCTCGTGTCGAGCGGCAGCGATTCAAGCACGTGCCAGCCCAGCCACAGCGTCACGCCCGCGCCGGGCGTGTCGTCGGTGCCCAGGATGTTGAAGAGGTTCGCCAGGTTGGTGTTCTTCGGGATCACGCCACCGTCGGGCTTGACGAGGTCGGTGTCGAGGAAGACATAGAGGCCCGGAATGTTCGGGTTGACCTGGCCGAGAAGCGCGGTGTTTCTGATGTTGAGCGATTCTTTCGCGGCGATCGGTGTCGCGTCGCGCGTGACGACCTCGATGTTCAACACGAAGCCGGTGCCATTCACGCTGCCTGCGCCAATGCGGCCTTCGCCCGGCACGATCTGCGAATCCGCCAGCGGCGAGACGATGCGTGCGATCGGTGCGAGGTCGCCGCGTGCGCCCATGCCGTCCCGTATCTTGATGATGTTCGGATACGTCAGCGATTCAGCGCCGTCTGCAGCGTGGCCGGGCAGTGAAGCAAGGCCTGCCGCGGCCGCGAGGGCAGCATGCATCAGCACGGCCGAAAGTTTGGAAAGCGGGTGTCGCATGGGGAGCTCCTGGGTGGATGGGTGAGCAGTGCGTCAACCACTTCAATCAGGTCGACGCACGGGCGCTTGCGGGTATTCCGTTGTCAACTGCGGGGAATGAACCCGAACGACGCAGGTGCGCACCGCCCCCGGTCTGGCCCGGTGCGGCGCGGCGCTGGTGGATCAGTAGGTCGCGGTCTTGCCGGCGGTTTCGGCCGTGGCTGCCAGGGCGACGTTCAACTTGGGGTCGATCTGCCACGTTTCGCTGACGATCTTGCCTTCGCGGTAGGTCAGCACGTAGCGCACCTTGATGGGCATCTTGCCTTCGAAGACGACGTTGGCGGAGACCGTCGAGCCCTTGGGGTTGGCCGATTCTTCGATGGAGCCGATGGTGAGCTTCAGCGGGCCGACGGCCTTGCCGAACTTTTCCCAGGTGCCGCGGATGGCGTCGGTGGTGGCGTAGGTGCCGTCCAGCGGGCCGCCGACCCAGTTCAGCTGGGCCTGGTCGGCGTAGGCGCGCATCACGATCTGGGTGTCGCCCGAAGCGATGGCCTGGAAGTGCGTGCGGGCGTCGTCGGAAGGGGCGGCGAAGGCGCTGCCAGCGGCAAGCGTCAGGGCAGTGGCAGCAAAGGCGAATGTCTTGAACATGGAGGGCTCCGTTGAAGGCTTGATGTGAAGTGAGGGGTGGTCGGTGGTGGATGAAGGGTCCATGAGGTCCCGACACAAGGGCAGACGGCGCCGGCAGGCGGTCTATTCCGGCCCACGCAAAAACTTTTTCTGTCACGCCATCGGCAGTTGACCCGCCCGACACGCTCCACCAATTGCTCCGATGAAGCGAACCCTGACCTTCCTGCTGCTGGCCAGCTTGTTCACCGCCGCGACCGGTGCGCTGGCGCAAGGCATCACCGACCCCATTGGCGACCTACTGCCCACGTACATCGGTCCGCAGAACGGCGACGTGGATGTGGCGAGCGCGTTCGCCGGCTACGACCCGGCCAGCGACACCTTCAGCTTCTCGGGCACCTTTGCCGACGCCCTCGGCACCACGGCGGGCGCCTTCTAGTTGCGGGGCCTGGACCGCGGTGTCGGCACCGAAGGTTTCGTGAGCGGCAGCCCATCGGTCGGCCAGCGCATGAAGTTCGACGCCGCCGTGTTCCTGTGGCCCGACGGCATGGCTCGCGTGATCACCTTCGTGGGGTTGGTAGGCACGGGCGTCGAACTCGGGGCTGGTACTGCCACTATTGCCGGCGGCTGCGCGCCTCAGGGCGCCAGCCGCTGACCGTCTTGCGCGAACACCACCCCGCCGGCGTAGTGCGCGGTGATCGACGCCTTCACAGCGTCACGCTGCGCGTCGAGCGCGGGCGACAAGTGGCTCAGCAGCAGCTGACCGGCGCGCACCGCATCGGCCACTTCGCCGATTGCCTTGGGCGGCGTGTGCAACGTGTACAGCACGTCGGGGGAGCCGGGTGGGTCGAGCACCACGCTGTTGAAGACCAGCAGGCTGGTGCCTTGGGCGATTCGCCGCAGACCCGCCAGCCCGCTGGCGTCGATGTCGCCGCTGAAGGTGATGCTCTTGCCGGCGTGGTCGATGCGGTAGACGACGGCCGGCGCGTCGCGGTGGTGGCCGGCCACGGCGCTGATGCGCAGGCCGCCTTCATC
The DNA here is from genome assembly GCF_000310185.1 of Thauera aminoaromatica S2. Taxonomy (GTDB): domain Bacteria; phylum Pseudomonadota; class Gammaproteobacteria; order Burkholderiales; family Rhodocyclaceae; genus Thauera; species Thauera aminoaromatica. The sequence goes on from NZ_AMXD01000047.1 coordinate 14,447, forward strand.
AAACAAGGTGCGCACCTCGGGCAGCGCCGCCGCCGTGGCGGGTGCGTCGATGTCGGTCACTTGAAAGCGCAGCGGCGTTGAGAAGTCCTTCAGGTAGCCGAAGGCGCCCTGCTTGCCGAACAAGAGGTCAATGAAGCGGCTGGTGGCCGGGAAGTCGGCATCGTCGGCATCGAGCGCACGCCGCCCGGCCGGCCCGAAGATCTTGAAATCGACCGGCCCGCGGTTGGACACCGCACGGGCCTTAAAGAGGCCTGGCAGTCCACCGGCATGGTCCACATGAAGGTGCGTCAGCAGCACGATGTCGGCCCGACCCAGCGCCAGCTTGGCTTCACCCAGGCGCACGAAAGATCCCGGGCCGGCGTCGACGAAAACACGCGCCACGCCATCCACCAACACCACGAAGGCCGAGCCCGCGCGGCCGGTGGCACCCGGGCCGCCCGAGCCCAGCACCACGAGTTCCAGCGCCGGCGGGGCGGCCGTCTGGGCCTGAGCTGCGAACGCGGCGGGCAGCGTGCACATGGCCAGACAAAGTGCCGCCAAGCGGCGCCGGCAGGGGTTGGCCAGAGTTTTCATTCGATCCTTTGTGCGGGCGGGGCGACAACGGGGCGAACCGGAAGCGGCAAGCCCCCGGCTCGGTCGTGCGGTGCGCCGGTTCTCTGACAGTTCCCGGTTTTCAGTACGCCGCCACCGCCTGCGCAGCGGCCACCGTGGCGACGATTCGCTGCCCGGCACGCTCGACCTTGGAGATGCTCAGGTCCTCGTTCAGCACGTAGGCCGTCTTGGCGTCGCGCGTGAACACGATGGCCTGGCGCGGCTGCTTGAAGCCGGCGATGGTGGCCACCACCTTCAGCGTGGCCACGTCGATCACCGACACCGTGTTATCGGCCAGATTGCCCGAGTAGATGAAGCGGCCGTCCGGCGTGAGCGCAGCGCCGTAGGGGTCGCGGCCCACCGGCACGGTACTGGTGACGCGGCGCGCGGCGATGTCCACCACCGCGATGTCGTTGCTGCCGCTGTTGGCCGCAAACAGGGTCTTGCCGTCGGCGGTGACCGAGATGGCGCGGATCTTGTTGAAGCCCGCGATCTCGCCCTCGATCTTGTCGGTCTGCGTGTCGACGATGGTGACCTTATCGCCCAGGAAGTTGGTGACGTAGAGCTTTGCGCCGTCCGGGCTCAGGCGCACGCCCTGGCGCGGCTGCGCAAAGCCGGTGATCACGGCCTTGGCCTGCCCGCTGGCGGTGTCCAGTCGCGTCACGGTGCTGCTGGCCTGGTTGTTGACGTACAGCGCGCTGCCGTCCTTGCTGAGCGCGGTGCCGAAGGCGCCGGGGCCGGCCGCCAGCGTCGACGCGGTGGCCAGCGGCTTGAGCGTGGTGGTGTCCAGGCGCGTCACCGTGCCCAGGCTGCTGTCGGAGACATAGAAGCTCTTGCCGTCGGGCGCGAAGACGATGTTGCGCGGCGTGACGTAGCCGCGCAGCACACCGCGCACGGCGCCGGTGACCAGGTCGTAGACGATGACATCGGGCCGTTCGCTGTAGGACACGACGGCCGTGGCCTCGTCGGGGCTCAGGGCCAGCGAGTTGTTGCGGATCTGGCCGTCGAAGGTGACGCGGGCCGGGGTTGCTTCGGCGGCGCCTGCGGGCAGGGTGGCCGTCACGAGGACGAAGGTGCTGCACAAGGCCAGCGCGGTGGTGCGGAAGAAGGTATTCATGGGATGTCTTTCGGAGAGTGTTGAGAAAAGAGGGAAAGGCTTGCTGTCGTGGACGAGGAGAGCCCGTGGTTTATTCCGTCGGGCCGTGAATTCGAGGCTTCAGCCGAGCAGGGCCGGTACCCAGCGGTTGATCAAGGCACCGCCGACGATGAGCCAGCCGAACAGGATCAGCGCCAGCAACAGCGGCTTGGCACCGGCCTTGCGGATGGCGCCGATGTGCGTGGACAGGCCGAGTGCGGCCATGGCCATGGCCAGCAGCGCGGTGTCGATCTCGGTGGTCACCGCCACCACCGAGGCCGGCAGCCACTGCAGCGAATTGAACAACACCACCGCGACGAAGCCGAAGGCGAACCAGGGCACGGCGAGCTTGCCTGGGGCCTGGCCCGTGGCGGCGGAAGTGTGGGCGTGGCGTTTGTCGTCACGTGCCAGCCAGGCCGACAACATCACCAGGAACGGCGCCAGCATCATCACCCGCACCATCTTCGCGATGACGGCCGAGTTGGCCGCGTCCGGGCCCACCGAACGCGCCGCGGCCACCACCTGGGCTACCTCGTGGATGGTCGAGCCGGCGTAGACGCCGAAGCCGTTGGCGCCACCCGGAATCAGCGCCCAGTGCTGGTTCAGCTCGAACAGCGCCGGGTACAGAAAGATCGCCAGCGTGCCGAACACCACCACCGTGGCCACCGCCACCGTGACCTGCTCGGCTCGCGCCTTGACCACCGGTTCGGCAGCCATCACCGCGGCGGCGCCGCAGATGGAGCTGCCGGCGCCGATCAGCATCGCCGTCTTGCGGTCCAGGCCCAACCAGCGCGTGCCGATGAAGCAGGCCAGCGCGAAGGTCGAGCCCAGCACCAGCGCGTCGATGGCGACGCCGGCGATGCCGACGTGGCCGATGTCCTGCACCGTCAGCCGCAGGCCGTACAGCACGACCCCCAGGCGCAGCAGGTTCTGCTTGGACACGTTGACGCCGGCACCGCTGGCCGCGGCCAGGCGCGGCACCAGCGGATAGACCGTGTTGCCCACCAGCATGCCCAACACGATGGCCAGCGTCAGCGCACTGAAGCCGTGGTCCTGCAGCCAGCCGATGTGGCCCAGCGCGATGCCGGTCGCGGCCAGGGCGCCGCTCAAGGCGAGGCCGGGCAGCAGGGCTGCCAACTGCAAGCGCAACCGCGCTGCCCGGTGGCCGGCTGACGGGCCAGGGCTGGCTTGTGAGGTCGACCGCGCGTGCATCACGCCAGCACCCAGATCAAGGCGATGCCGGCGCACAGCAGCACGGCCGCCATCGGCACTGCGACCGGCATCCAGCGCAGCACCTGCGGGTCGATGCTGCTGTCGGCGGCCAAGGTGGTCGAGACGGCATGGGCCACGTCGCGGGTCGGCCCCATGAAGCCCGCCACTGGCCGCCGGGCAGCAACCCATTGAAGGGCATGCAGTGCCTGTGGGGCCAGCGGGCCGGGTGCTGCGGGGCGTGGGGTTGTTCGTTCAAGGGTCAGCATGTCGGGCTCCAGATGCCGGTGGTGGCGCGGCGGGCCGCCGCCCCGTGATCGAGCGGCCAGGCAAATTTAGAGCTTGGCAATCAACCCGTCCAACGGGTTGTATGACTAAGATGTACCTGCGAAATCGATAACAACGGCAATCACCGTGGACGTGCTTCGACTCACCCTGCGTCAGCTGCAGATTTTTGTCGCCGTGGCGCGCAGCGGCAGCACCACGGCGGCCAGCGCTGAGATAGCGCTGTCGCAATCGGCCACCAGTTCGGCCGTCAACGAGCTGGAACGCCTGCTGTCGCTGCGCCTGTTCGACCGCGCCGGCAAACGCCTGCTGTTGAACGACAACGGCCGCGCGCTGTTGCCGCGGGCTTTGGCTTTGCTCGACGGCGCCGCAGGCATCGAGCAGATGTCGCGCGACGGCAGCGCGCAGGCGCAGTCGCTGCGCATCGGCGCCAGCACGACGATTGGCAACTACGTGTTGCCCAAGCTGCTCGCTGGCTTCATGGGGGCACAGCAGCCCGGCAGCGCCGCCGCCTGGCGGTCGAAGGTCGTTATCGGGAACACCGCCGCCATCTGCGATGCCGTGACCGCTTTCGAACTCGACGTGGGGCTGATCGAGGGGCCCAGCCACCAGCCGGAGCTGGTGGTCACCCCCTGGCTGCAAGACGAGATGGTGGTCGTGGCTGCGCCCGACAGTGCGCTGGCCCGGTCGAGTACGGCAGGCGAGCGCATTCCCCTGCGCACGCTGCGTGAGGCGGTCTGGCTGGTTCGCGAAACGGGCTCTGGCACGCGCGAGGCCACCGACCAGAGCTTGCTGCCCCACCTGCGTTCTTACCGGCGCAGCATCGAGCTAGGCAGTTCGGAAGCCATCCAGCGTGCCGCTCAGGAAGGGTTGGGGGTGGCTTGCCTGTCCGCCTGGGTAGTGAACGATGCGCTGGAAGCTGGACGTCTGTGCCGCGTCTCCACGACATTGCCGCGGCAGCTTCGGCAATGTCATCTGGTTGTGCATCGTGAGAAGCAGTCGACGCCCGCGTTGCTGGCGTTCATCGCCCAGGCAGATGCGACCGCTGGGGCTGCCCGCTAACGTCCCGGCCCCGCTTCGCATGTCGAAGGTTCAGCCCTCGGCGACACGCGATTACCCTTCAGCTAGCTAGGCGCCGACGCCCGCTCCGCCCACCTGCCCATTGATCGAAGCTTTGATGCAATGAGCTGGTCTGGGTAATCGACGTCCGCTTCCGGACGCACCACCCAACGGCTGCTTGTGGCCGGCTGCCGCTATTGGGAAACGCGTCCGGATAGCTGCCGTTGATCGCGGGTCGACGCAAACCATGAGTGTCGGGTCTGGCCGAGCACGAGCCTGCCGCCCTTAAGAACCGGCTGAGCCTCGGAAGACCAGATAGCCGCCTTAGCGCTTGCAAACATCCTCGGGCAGCGCCCGCGCGTCCCCGGTCGCGAACAGATGCGCAAATGAAACGCGAGCCGCTCGACCGCGCGGCAGGCCTTCCGCGATGCCGGACGGGCGGAGGATGAAGTGGTGCCGAGTGCTTCCCGGTCCCCCGCTCCGCCTCCCGCGATCAGCCCCCGGAAGCGAGCCCCGCCCACGACAGCAATTCGGCGACGGCGGCGGCGCCTCCCCACCACAGCAGCAGCACCGAGGCCGCCGCCGCGAGCGTGACCAGGTAGCCGGCCAGGAGCATCAGGCCGTCGCGGAGGCGCAACCCCCAGGAGATGAGCACGATGGCCAGCGCGGGCAGCACATTGTCGAAGCTGATGATGGGCACGGGCGTCATCATCGACAGTCCGGCGATGGAGAGCATCGACGCGTTGAGCACGCGCACGCGGCGGTCGCTCAGGCGCAGCAGGCGGGGGCGGCCGAGGGACGCGACGATGCCGACGACGCGGCCGAACATCCGCTGCAGCAGCGCCCGGGCACGACCGTCGATCTCTCGCCTGGCGAGCCAGCGCGGCAAGGGCACGGGCTGGCCGATGCACAGGCCGAACGCGATCAGCAGGCAGAAGGCGCCGACCACCGAGGCCATGCCGGGGAGCGCGACCGGGAAAAGGAGCGGCATCGCCAGCAAGGACAGCCACACCAGCCGCTGCCGGTTGCTGCGGCCGAGGGCATCCGCCATCGTGCCGTCCATGGACGCAAGATGCGCCCCGGCAATCCGTTGCACGGTCGCGCGGCGCTTCTCGCTGGGGTATTCGGCTCGACGACGTGGTGCGCGGGGGTCCTGGTCTTCCATGACGGTCCGGAGATGATCGATCGGAACGGGACACGACGGTGTCTTCGCTTGTGCGGGAACGCGTGCTTCACGTTTTTCCTGTGGGGTCGGACCAGTCCCGGCGTCCGCCGGTTCCCCCGCGTCGCGACCCGCCGCGGAGCCGGCCTGCACTCCCCGTGCGAGCCGCTTGCGGGCCGCGATCACGAGAACGTTTTGGTGGTACGGTTGGGGTCCCCTCGCCCGCAGCCCGCCCGCTGCGGGGCTCTCCTCCACGTTCGCCGACCTGGTGCAGCATGAGCGATGGTTTCCAGCCCGCGTCGATCGACGCCGACGGCGCACGGCGCTCCGCGATGCCGATCCCGCGTCTCGACCCGGAGTCCGCCCTGGTGTTCGTGATCAACGCTTCCGCGGGCGCGCACGACGTCGACGCCAAGCGTGCCGTGATCGAATCGACCCTCGCCGCCCACGGCCGCAGGGGCGAACTGCTGATCTGCGGCCCGGACGATCTGGCACGCGTGGCCACCCAGGCCGCAGCGGCGGCGCTGGCGCGCGGCACGGCGGTGGTCGCCGTGGGCGGCGACGGCAGCCTCGGCACGGTCGCCCAGGCCGCGCACGCGGCGGGCTGCCCGATGGGCGTCATCCCGTACGGGACCTTCAACTACTTCGCGAGGACGCACGGCATCCCCACCGAGCCCGCGGCCGCGGCGCGGCAGTTGCTGGATGCGCGCCCGCGGCCAGTGCAGGTGGGGGCCATCAACGACCGCGTCTTCCTGGTCAATGCCAGCCTGGGCGTCTATCCCGAACTCCTGCAGGATCGCGAGGCCTACAAGGCCCGCTTCGGCCGTAGCCGCTGGGTGGCGTTCGTCGCGGGCTGCGCGACGCTGCTGCGTGCGCAGCGCCGGCTGCGCCTGCACATCGAGACCGGCTCCACCGTTCGCGACGTGCAGACGCTGACCCTCTTCGTCGGCAACAACCGGCTGCAGCTGCAGCAGTTCGGCGCGGAGCCCGCGGACACCCTCGCCGGCACGCCCGGCGATGGCTGCCTGGCCGCGCTGATGCTGCGGCCCATCGGCACCCTGTCGATGCTCGGGCTGATGCTTCATGGGGCGATGGGCCGGCTGGGTGAAGCCGCCGGGGTGGAGAGCTTCGAGTTCACCCACATGGTGGTGAAGCCCAGGCTGGCGCCCGGTCGCAGGGAGGTCGTGGTGGCCTTCGACGGCGAGGTGGCGCGGATGCGCGCGCCCATCGAGATCCGCGTGCTGGACAAGCCCTTGTACCTGCTCCAGGCCCCTGACCCGGCAGGCACGCCCGAGGCCGGGCCATGAGGGCTGCGGCATGAGCGTCCTGCTGCACATCGCCGACACCCACTTCGGCACCGAGCAGCCGCCGGTGGTCGAGGCCCTGGTCGCCCTCGCAGCGCAGCAGCGGCCGGACCTGGTGGTGCTCGCGGGCGACGTCACGCAGCGCGCACGACCGGCCCAGTTTCGTGCGGCGAAGGCCTTCGTCGAGCGACTGGGGGCGCCGGTCCTGGCGGTGCCCGGCAACCACGACATCGCCTTGTTCGATCTCTGGGCGCGCCTGACCCGCCCGTACGCGCGCTTCGCCGAGGTGTTCGGCGCCGACCTCGAGCCGGTTCACGCGTCGGCGGACCTGCTGGTCGTCGGGGTCAACACCACGCGCGCCTGGCGGCACAAGAACGGGGAGGTGTCGGCCGCGCAGGTCGACCGTGTGGCAGGTCTGCTGGCCTCGGCGAGTCCGCAGCAGTTGCGCGTGGTGGTGGTGCATCAGCCCGCGGCGGTGTCCTGTCCGGGGGACCGGGCCGACCTGGTGCGCGGCCACCAGGCCGCCCTGCGGGCGTGGTCGGTCGCCGGGGCCGATCTCGTCCTCGGCGGACACATCCATCTGCCCTACACGCTGGCACCGCCCGGTCTTGCACGGCGGCTATGGGTGCTCCAGGCCGGCACCGCGGTCTCGTGGCGCACGCGTGCGGAGGTGCCCAATTCGGTGAACATCCTGCGCTGGGGCGAGACCGCCGCGGCGCGCGAGCACCCGGCGCGGTGCGGCGCGGCGGAGGGTGCAAGCTGCCTCGTCGAGCAGTGGGACTTCGTGCGCAAGGATCGACGCTTCGTCCGCAAGGCGGTCACGCGCGTGCACCCGGAACGCCCCTGATCGCGAGGCCCCTGCGGGCACCGCGTGGGGCGACGGGCGCAGGACTCATGATTTTCTGTAGGGCGCGCTGGAGCTTGCGTCGAGGCGGGCAGCGTCGACGATCGGTGACAATCCTCCGGAAAGTCACGCCCGCCGAGGAGTCTCACCGTGAAACCCGAGCACCGCGCAGTCCCTGCCGCCCCCATCGCCCCCATCGCCGGCCACGTGCCGCCGCGCGCGAAGAAGCTCGCCTCCCTGCTCCACCTTGGCGTTCCGGGTGCGCTGGCCGGCTTCGCCTGCCTCGCCGGCGCGCAGCAGGCCGCGCCGGCGGCCGCGGAGGCGGTGACGCTCAATCCGGTGGTGGTCACCGGCGCACCCACCGCCACCGAGAGCTTCGACCTGCCCTACTCGGTCGATTCGGTGGACATGCGCGCCAACCAGGCCGGGAACCTCGGCGTGAATGCCTCCGAGGCGCTCGCCGGCGTGCCCGGCCTGGTGATCCAGAATCGCCAGAACTACGCCCAGGACCTGCAGATCTCGGTGCGCGGCTTCGGCGCGCGCGCGGCCTTCGGCGTGCGCGGCGTCAAGCTCATCGCCGACGGCATCCCCGCCACCAACCCGGACGGCCAGGGCCAGGCCGCCACCTTCAACCTCGACACCGCCGAACGCATCGAAGTCATGCGCGGGCCCTTCTCCACCGTCTATGGCAACCACGCCGGCGGGGTCATCCAGCTCTTCTCGCGCACCGGTGAAGGCGCACCGCGCGTGCGCGCGAGCGCGCTCGGCGGCAGCTGGGGGACGACCAAGTTCGGCATCGGCGCAGAGGGCGAGAAGGATGGCGTGGGCTTCGTGCTCGACGCCTCGCGCTTCGACACCGACGGCTACCGCGACCACAGCAAGACCCGCCGCGACCAGGGCTTCGCCAAGCTGACGCTGAACCCGGACGAGGACAGCACGCTGACCCTGGTGGCCAACGGGCTGCGCCAGCCGGAGACGCAGGATCCGCTGGGGGTGACCTGGGAGACCTACGAGCGCGATCCGCAGTCGCTCACGATCGATCCGCTCGACCCCGCCACGCCGAAGCGCTCCTACGCGGACCGCTACAACACGCGCAAGAGCATCCACCACGTGCAGGGCGGGGCCACCTACGAGCGCCGCCTCGGCGAGGATCGCCTGCAGGTGTCGGCCTACGCGGGCAGCCGCGCGGTCACCCAGTACCAGTCCTTCTCCAGGGGTTTCCAGTCCAGCCCGCGCCATGCGGGCGGCGTGGTCGACTTCGACCGCGACTTCCACGGCATGGGCCTGCGCTGGATTTCGCAACGCGCGCTGGGGAGCGGCGAGCTCACCCTGACCGCCGGCATCGACTACGACCGCTCCGAGGACGATCGGCGCGGCTACGAGAACTTCGTCGGCAGCACGCTCGGGGTGAAGGGAGCGCTGCGCCGCGACGAGCTCGACACCATCACCAGCATCGATCCCTATGTCCAGGCGCTGTGGAAGAGCGGACCGTGGCAGTGGTCGCTCGGCGCCCGCCATTCGCGCGTTTCGTTCAAGGTGGAAGACCGCTACATCAAGACCGACAACCCCGACGACAGCGGCAGCGTGCGCTTCAGCAAGACCACCCCGGCGCTCGGGGTGAGCTATGCGCTGAGCCCCGCGACCAACCTCTACGCCAGCGTGGGTGCAGGCTACGAGACGCCCACGCTCAACGAGCTGTCGTACGCGACCCCGACCACCGGCTTCAATTTCGGGCTGCGTCCGAGCACCAGCCGCCAGGCCGAGATCGGCATCAAGACCTTCGTGAGCGACAACGCGCGGATCAACGCCGCGCTGTTCCGCATCGAGACCGACGACGAGATCGTCGTCCTGGCCTCGGAGGACGGCCGGACCAGCTACCAGAACGCCGGGCGCACGCTGCGCCAGGGGCTCGAGCTGGCCGCCCAGGCCGAGCTCACCCGCACGCTGACGGCGCGGGCCTCGCTGACCTGGATGCAGGCCGAGTACGACGAGGCGTTCAGCAGCCGCGGGACCACCGTGGCGGCCGGAAACCGCATTCCGGGTGTTCCGCGCATCGCGGCCTTCGCCGAGCTCGCCTGGGAAGCCACGCCGGGCGTGACGCTCGCGGGCGAGGTGCTGCATCGCGGCGAGGTCGAGGTCAGCGACCTCAACAACGACCACGTCGCACCGGCCTACACGCTCGTCAATCTGCGCCTGTCCGCCGAGCAACGCCAGGGGCCGTGGACCTTCGGCCAGTTGCTGCGGGTGGACAACGTGCTCGATCGCGAATACGTCGGCTCGGTGATCGTCGGCGACAGCAACAAGCGCTATTACGAGCCCGGTCCCGAGCGCAGCGTGTATGCCGGGGTGAGCGCGAGCTACCGGTTCTGAGCGACGGCCGGCGCGGACTCCTGACGATCCGCCGCCATCGCGGATCGGCGGCGGATCGCGACTTGCGTCGCTCCCACGAAAACCCGCGCGGCTGCGGCACTGTAGGAGCGACGCGAGTCGCGATCCTCCGTGATACGAGAACCCGCGCGCTTGCGGCGCCGTGGGAGCGACGCGAGTCGCGATTGCGGCCGCGATACAGGCAGGGCAGCGGCGGAAGCACGACGCGGACCGGAACGCCGCCGATCGCGACTTGCGTCGCTCCCACGAAAACCCGAGCGGCTGCGGCGCTGTAGGAGCGACGCAAGTCGCGATCGGCCGTGATACGAGAACCCGCACTTGCGGTGCCGTAGGAGCGACGCGAGTCGCGATCGGCTTCGCACCCTGCACCGCGCGCAATACGCCGCTCAGAACGGCCGTCCCATCCGCCGATAGAGCGTGTTGCGCGCGACGCCGAGGTGACGGGCGGCGGCGGAGAGGTTGCCGTCGAAGCGCTCGATCGCGGCGCGGATGGCGTCGTCGTCGAGCGCGCGCGCGCGCCGCAGCGGTAGCGGTAGCGGGTCGGGATCGTCGGCGGGCCGCGCGGAACGCGGCTCGCCGCGTTCGGTCCCTGCCGACGGGGCGAGCGCCGGCGCATCGCCGACCGCCTGCAGCACTTCCTCGGGCAGATGCACCGGCAGGATGCGCGTCTCGCCCTCGTCGAGCAACGCGAGCGCGACCTCGAGCACGTTCTGCAGCTGGCGGATGTTGCCCGGCCAGGGGTAGGCCGCGAGGATCGCCATCGTCTCCGGCGCGACGTCGACGCGCGCGGGCTCGGGGTGGTGGCTGCTGCCGTCAAGCAGGCGGCGCACGATGCCCTGCAGGTCGCTGCGCGCGCGCAGTGGCGGCAACTGCACGCCGAGGCCGTTGACCCGGTAGTAGAGATCCTCGCGGAAGCGCCCGGCCTTGACCTGCTCGCCGAGCTGGCGGTGGGTCGCGCACAGCAGCGCGATATCGACCGGTACCGCGGAGCCCGCGCCCACCGGCTGCACGCAGCGCTCCTGCAGCACGCGCAGCAGCCGCGCCTGCATCGCCAGCGGCATGTCGCCGATCTCGTCGAGGAAGAGCGTGCCGCCATGGGCCTGCTGGATGCGGCCGATCGCCCCCTCCTTGCGCGCGCCGGTGAAGGCGCCGCCGACGTAGCCGAAGAGCTCGGACTCGATCAGGTTCTCGGGGATCGCCGCGCAGTTGACCGCGACGAAGGGGCCGTCCGCGCGCGGACCGCTGTTGTGGCAGGCGCGCGCGAGGAGTTCCTTGCCGGAGCCGGACTCGCCCTGGATCAGGATCGGGATGCTGCGCCCGACGATGCGCGCGCAGCGGTCGAGCACGAACTGCAGCGCGGGGTCGCCGGTGGACAGGGTCTCGAGGGTGGTCCTGTGGCGCGCCGAGCGTGAGGGATCGGGGGCGGCGGCAACGCGGGCCGTGCCGGCCGGGGCCGACTGCGCGCCGGCCTGCCAGGCCGGGCTCAGCCGCAGGCGCGCGTGGATGCGT
>NZ_AMXD01000048.1 GCF_000310185.1 Thauera aminoaromatica S2
GGCGGGCGCCTCCGGCGTGCAGCCGGCGTGCGATCGCCGCGCCGACGCGGCGCGCGGCGCCGGTGACCAGGATCAGCGGTGCCGCGGTGGATTCGGGTTCGGGAGGAGACGTGCGCATCGGATTCACCGTGAGGCCCGGAGCTGACCGGGCGGCTGGGCGGGCGTGCCGCTACAATCGCGGCCTCGCCCTCCTGTCCTGCAGAACGATCATGTCTTCATTGCCCCAGCCTTCCGCCGATGCGCTCGCCCAGAGCGCCCGCCTGCTCGAACACATCGAGGCCGAGCTGGCCGCGGCCGCTGGCTGGATCCCGTTCGCGCGCTACATGGAGCTCGCGCTCTACGCGCCGGGGCTGGGGTATTACAGCGGTGGCGCGCGAAAGTTCGGCCCCGGCGGCGATTTCATCACCGCGCCCGAGCTTACCCCGCTTTTCGGCCAGGCGCTCGCCGCCCAGGTCGAGCAGGTGATGCGCGCGAGCGCGCCCGCGCTGATCGAGGTCGGCGCCGGTACCGGCCTGCTCGCCGCCGACCTGCTGCTCGAGCTCGAACGCCGCGGCTGCCTGCCCGAGCGCTACGGCATCCTCGAGCTCTCGGGCGAATTGCGCGAACGCCAGTTCGACACCCTGGCCGCCAAGGTTCCTCACCTGGCGGCGCGCGTGCAGTGGCTGGACGCGCTGCCGGAGCGCTTCTCCGGTGCAGTGGTGGCCAACGAGGTGCTCGACGTGATGCCGGTGCATCTGCTGGTGTCGCGCGCCGAGGGGCTCTTCGAGCGCGGCGTCGCCATCGCCACCGATGCCGCGGGGATACGCCGGCTGTGCTGGGCGGACGTGCCGGCGGCGGGCGCGGTGGCGGAAGGAGCGCGGGCGCTCGCCCTGCCGGTGCCGCAGAGCGGGGAATACGTCACCGAGCTGAACCTCGCCGGCAAGGCCTGGGTGGCGGCCTGGGCCGAGCGCCTGCACGCGGGCGCCCTGCTGCTGATCGACTACGGCTATCCGCGCGCCGAGTACTACCTGCCCTCGCGTTCGGGCGGCACCCTGCTGTGCTACTACCGCCACCATGCCCACGGCGACCCTTTCCTGTGGCCGGGGCTCAACGACATCACCGCCTTCGTGGACTTCACCGCGGTGGCCGAGGCCGGCTTCGAGGCCGGGCTGGACGTGCAGGGCTACACCACGCAGGCGCAGTTCCTCTTCAACTGCGGCGTGCTGGAATGCCTGGAGCGGCGCGGCGCCCGCGAGAGCGCGGACTACATCCGCGCCGCGCGCGCGGTGCAGCGCCTGACCGCGCCGCAGGAGATGGGGGAGCTCTTCAAGGTGATCGCGCTGTCGCGCGCGATCGACGGACCGCTGCTCGGCTTCGCGCGCGGCGATCGCACGCACGCGCTCTGAGGCGGCCCGGCGTCGGCTACAGCGCGCGCTCGGCCAGCCAGTCGGCGATCCGCATCGCGGCGATCTCCCAGTCGTGCTCGAGCATCATGCCGTGGCCCATGCCGGGGAGGATCTCGGCCTGGCGACCGTAGGTCATGGCGGTCATGTGCACCTGGTCGGGCGGGATCAGGGCGTCGTGCTCGGCGCCGAGGATCTGCATCGGCACGCGGTGCATGCGTGCCGGCTGCGGCAGGTTGAACAGCGACATGTCCCAGATCGCGCGGTGCGACTCGGGCTGGCTCAGGCGGTAGTAGCGTTGCAGGTCGTCGGCCGCCACCGGCTGATGGAAGAGCGCCTCGCGCAGGCTGTCGATGTCCACGTCGTTGCCCGACATGATGCGGTTGAGGTCGGAGAGCAGGTGCGGGCGCTTGAAGATCAGGCCGAAGGCCGAGCCCATCAGGCCTTGCGGCGGGACGGCGGACATCAGCACCGCGGCGGGCGCGTCGTGTTGCTCGAGATACTTCTGCACCACCATCCCGCCCATCGAGTGGCCGACCAGCACCGGCGGCGCAGGCAGGCGGGCGGCGACTTCGGCGACGTCGCGCACGTAGTCGTCGATCGAGTAGGAGTCGAGGTGCTCGCGCTGGCGGCTGCGGCCATGGCCGGAGAGCGAGACGGCATAGGCCTGCCAGCCGCGGCGGGCGAACCAGGGCAGGAAGTGCTCGTCCCAGCACCATGCCGAAACGTAGGCGCCGTGGATGAAGAGCAGGGGGTGTTCATGGGTGGCGCGCTCGGGTGCGTGACACAGCACCTCGAGTTCGCCGAAGCGGGTTGCGTTCATGCGGGGTCCTTGTCCAGGGCCTTCACGGCCGCCACGCGGGCGGTGTGCAAGGCCTGAGGAATCAGCGATTTGTCGCTGCACTCGGTTGCGATTCTACCGGCATCGACGGCGCGCACGGCCTGCAGCGCGGCCTGCCAGCGTGACAAGGGTCTCCATTCCGACGCGTTTTCCGCGCCGCTGCCGCGGCCGGCGTGGTCGCAGGCGGCCGCCTGCAGCATCAGGAGGAAGCGCTGCGGACGGCGCAGGCCGTCGCAGCGTTCGATCAGCTTGACCATGGTTTCGGCGCGCAGCTCGTGCGCGCGCGCCAGGATGCCGTGCTCGCGCGCCACCATCTCGGCGAGGTCGCGGCAGTCGGCGGGGGCCTTCAGGCGTTCCGACACCTCGCGCGCGCGGCGCGCGCTCGCGGCCTCGTGGCCGTAATGGTGCGGCAGCAGGTGGGCGGGCGTGTCGCCCTTGCCGAGGTCGTGCAGCAGGCAGGCCCAGCGCACCGCGAGCGGCTCGTCCGCGGCGGCGGCGTGGTCGAGCACCATCAGCACGTGCTCGCCGGTGTCGATCTCGGGGTGGTACTTCTCCGGCTGCGGGATCCCGAACAGGCGGTCGAGCTCGGGCAGCAGGCGTGCGAGTGCGCCGCAGGCACGCAGCACGCGGATCATCCGCGAGGGGCGCGCCTCCATGAGCCCGCGCGCGAGTTCCTGCCAGACGCGCTCGGCGACCAGATGGTCGACCTCGCCGGCCACGACCATCGCGCGCATCAGTTCCAGGGTCTCGGGTGCCAGCTCGAAGTCGGTGAAGCGCGCGGAGAAGCGCGCCACGCGCAGGATGCGCAGCGGATCCTCGGCGAAGGCGGGCGACACATGGCGGAAGACGCGCGCGGCGAGGTCGCGCCGGCCACCGCAGGGGTCGATCAGGCGGCCGTCCTCGGCGCGCGCGATCGCGTTGATGGTGAGGTCGCGGCGCAGCAGATCCTCTTCGAGCGTGACCTCGGGCGAGGCGTGGCAGACGAAGCCGGTGTAGCCGTGGCCCGACTTGCGCTCGGTGCGCGCGAGCGCGTATTCCTCGTTGGTGTGCGGATGCAGGAAGACCGGAAAATCGCGGCCGACGGGGCGGAAGCCGCGCGCGAGCATCTCCTCGGGCGTGCTGCCGACCACCACCCAGTCGCGATCCTTCACCGGCAGGCCGAGCAGGGCGTCGCGCACCGCTCCGCCCACGACATAGGCCTGCATCAGCCGTAGAGGTCCTCTTCCGGGATCGACTCGGTCTCGGCGCGTGCCGCCGTCGCCCACTCCTGCATGTGCGGGTTGGCGAGCAGGGTGGCGAGGTACTCGCCGGCCGCGCCCGCGGGCTTCACCGCGTAGGTCTGGAAGCGGAAGGCCACCGGCGCGAAGGCCGCGTCGGCGAGGCTGAAGCGGCCGAAGAGGTAGGGGCCCACGGCGCCGAAGCGCGCGCGGCAGTCGTTCCAGATCGCCACGATGCGCGCGATGTCGGCATCGACCTCGGGGCTGTGGCCGAAACCGGTGTAGTCCTTGCGCACGTTCATCGGCATGCGGCTGCGCAGGTTCTGGAAGCCGGAGTGCATCTCGGCGGTGACCGAGCGCGCCAGCGCGCGTGCGACCGGGTCGGCGGGCAGCAGACCGGGGCGCTTCTCGGCGAGGTATTCGCCGATCGCGAGCGAGTCCCACACCACCACGCCGTGGTCGTTCAGGCAGGGTACCTTGCCCGAGGGCGAGTGCGACAGGATGCGCTCGCGGCTGCCGGGGATGAACAGGGAGATGTGGATCTCCTCGAAGGTGAAGCCGCCCTCGCGCGCAGCCAGCCAGGCGCGCAGGGACCAGGAGGAATAGTTCTTGTTGCCGATGATCAGCTTCATCGCGGACTCCGTAGAGAGTTGCTCTTCAGCGCCGCGCGTGGCGGCGGAAGGGGTAGTAACGGGCTCGCGGCGCCGCCTGGCCGAGCCAGGCCGGGGCCACGGTCTCGAGCGCGGTAGGCACCATGCCGAAGGGTTGCGGGGTGCCGCTGGCGACGTTGTCGACCTTCATCGAGCGCACGTTGTCGCGGCTCATCAGGGGCTGGGGGGCGAGCTCCATGAGGCGCGCCTGCCACATCGCCAGCTTCTCGGACAGCGGATAGATCGGGCGCGGCTTGCCCACGAGCGCGGAGACGTACTCGACGAGCTGGCGCAGCGTGTAGACGGTCGGTCCGGCGAGCTGGAAGGTTTGCCCGCCTGCATCGTCGCGCGTCAGGCTCTGCCACACCGCCTCGGCGACGTCCTCGACATACACCGGCTGGAAGCGCGCGGTGGCGCCGGCGAGCGGCAGCACCGGGAACATGCGCGCGAGGTCGGCGAAGAGGTTGAGGAAGCTGTCGCCGCGGCCGAACACCACCGAAGGCTGCAGGATGGTCCACGCGATCTCGGGCGAGCCGGTGCGGATCGCGGTCTCGCCGGCCGCCTTCGAGCGCTGGTATTCCGACGGGCCGTCGGAATAGGCGCCGAGGGCGCTGATGTGCACGAGGCGGGGCACGCCCGCCGTGCGACAGGCGGCGACGATCTTCTGCGGCAGCTCGACGTGGGCGCGCGCGAAGTCGGGGCCGAAGGGCCTGCCCGGGCGCGAATGCAGGACGCCGACGGTGTTCACCACGGCGTCGGCGCCCTCGAACAGGCGCGCAAGCAGGGCGACGTCATGCACGTTGCCCTCCACCACCTCGACGTTGGGTAGCAGCAGAACATGGCCGGCGCGGCTGCGGCGGCGGGTGGGAATGAGGACCTTGACGCCTTCCTTGCAGAGACGATTGGCGATGGCGCTGCCGATAAAGCCGGAGCCGCCGACGATGACGACGCGTTTCGGGTTCATGTTTCGACTGGACCGTGCTGTTGCTGTGGATGGAATGGGATGGCGCACGCGGAAGCTTACTCGCTGGCAGCCCCGGGCGCGATCGTGCCGAGTCGCGCCTTGAGCGATTGCGGCCGTTTTTCGAGCATCGCCGCGTAGATCACCGCGTTGGCGAGCACCTTCTTGACGTAGTCGCGGGTCTCGTCGAACGGGATCGTCTCGGTATAGATCGCGCCCTCGAGCGGCGCCGCGTCGCGCCAGCGCCGCGCCCGCCCGGGGCCGGCGTTGTAGCCGGCGCTGGCGAGCACGGGGTGGGCGTCGAGCCCCTCCATGATCAGGCGCATGTAGCTGGTGCCGAGCAGCACGTTGGTCTCGGGGTCGGTGAGCAGGCGCTGGTTGTAGCCGGCGAGGCCGATCCGATCCGCCACCCACTTGCCGGTGGCGGGCATCACCTGCATGAGGCCCTGGGCGCCGACGCTGGAGCGTGCCGGAACCACGAAGCGGCTCTCCTGGCGCATGAGGCCGTACACCCAGCCGAGGTCGAGCCCCTGCGCGCGCACCTGCGGCTCGATGAGGTCGCGATAGGGGGTCAGGAAGCGCAGCTCGAAGTTGCTGCGCGGGTTGGCCAGCTCGGCGGTATTGATCGCGCGGTCGTAGAGCTCGTTGCGCAGCGCAAGGTGGGCGGCGGCGAGGCGGAACTGCTCGTCGCGTTCGCGCACGCCCCAGACCCATTCGCGCAGCGCCTCGGTGCGCAGCTCCAGCCGGTAGAGCGCGAGTGCGCGCTGCAGGCCGGGGTCGCGCTCGGCCTCCTCGAGCTTGGCGCGCGGTAGCGGCGCGGTGGCGGGGGGCGGCGGGAAGGCCTCGCCGAGCTCCTCGCGCGCGAGCATGCCGTAGAAGTGCGGCTCGCCGGCGATACGCACGTAGAGCGACTCGGCGGCGTCGCGGCGCCCGGCCGCGGCGTGTGCGCGGCCCAGCCAGTAGATCCAGTCGGCGGCTTCGCGTTCGTCGGCGGGCATGGCTTCGATCGCCTCGCGCACCGCGTGCCAGTCGCCGATGCGCAGCGCCGCACGCACCCGCCACGCACGTTGCTGGGCGGTGGTCTCGATGTCGCCGGCGGCGGCGTAGAGCGCGCTCGCCTCGGGCAGGCGGTCGAGCGCGGCGTGCATGCCGAGCGCCAGATGGGCGTAGTTGCGTTCGGCCGCGCCGAGGCGGTCCTGGATGCGCAGCAGGCGCAGGCGCGCGGCGGAGACGTCCTCGCGCGCCAGGCGCACCAGTGCGGCGAGCGCGAGCTCGCGGCCGGCGCGGCTCACGGCGAAGTTGGGCTGCAGCCGATCCAGCCAGGGTGCGGGCGAGCGGATCGCCTGCGCCAGATCGGCGTGGGCCGGTGCGCTCGCTGCGGGCAGCAGCGACAGGCTGGCGAGCGCAGCCTCGGGCTTGCGGGTGTCGATCTGTCGGCGGATGCGCCACCACACGCGTTCTTCGTCCACCGCGCCGGAGTCGACCGCCGCGCGCAGCGGCGTGTCGCAGGTCGGATCGGCGTCGGCGAGGGTGTCCCATTCGCGCGCGAGCTCGGCGAAGACGCTGCGCTCGCCGGTCAGCATGCGCGCGCTCCATGCGTTGCAGCGCAATTCGGCGTCGGGGCTGCGCAGGTCCGCGTACACCGCGAGGAAGCCGCTCCAGTCGCCGTCCCTGGCGAGGCGGCGCAGCCAGTCCGCGCGCAGGCGTTCGGCGAGGTTGGAGCCGGCTTCTTCGGCGAGGAAGGCTTGCAGGGCCGCGACGGGCACGGGTTCTTCGGCACGCGCGAGGCGGTTGATCAGCAGCCAGTAGCGCGGATAGGCGTCGAGGGGGTGGGCCTCGCGCACGGCTGCGAGGCGTTCGAGCGTGCTGCGGTCGCCCTTGCGCAGGGCCTCGCGAGCGGCGACGATACGCCCGTCGCCGGACTCGCCGCCAATCTGCGCGAACGCGCCGGCGGGGGCGAGGAACGTCGCGGCCGTGAGCGCCGCAACCAGTGCCTTCTTCATGCCAGGTGATGCCTCCGTTTGACCGCCAACCATACCATATCGAAGATGAGTTTCGCCCCCTTGTCCCATGATCCCGGCGCGCGTCGCCAGCGCATGCGCGAACATGCGCTGGCGTTGCGCGAGCGCCTGCCTGCCGAGCGTCGCGAGCGCCTCGCCGCGGCAATCGGCGAGCATCTCGACGACCTGGTCGGACGCTTGCAGCCACGCCGGCTCGCCTTCTGCTGGCCCTACCGCGCCGAGCCCGACCTGCGCCCGTGGGTGCAGGCCTGGCGTGCGGCCGCGCCCGGGCGGGTGGCGGCCTTGCCGGTGGTGCTCGAGCGCCATGCGCCGATGATGTTCCGCGCGTGGACGCCGGGCGTGCCGATGCCGCTCGACCGCCATGGCATCCCCCACCCGGCGGACGGCGAGGCGGTCGAGCCCGAGCTGGTGCTGATCCCCCTCAATGCCTTCGACGAACGCGGCTACCGCCTCGGCTACGGAGGGGGCTACTTCGACCGCACGCTGGCGGTGCTGCGCACCGTGGCGGTGGGCGTGGGCTTCGAGGTCGGGCGCGTGCCCGACACGCTGCCGCAGGAGTTCGATCGCCCGATGGACTGGCTGGTGACCGAGGCGGGGGTGGCGAAGCCGCGCGCCTGAGCGGCGGCTGCAACCCTGCACGGCCTGCCTGCGGGGCTCAGCTCCCGGACAGGAACATGCGGTAGGCGGGGTTGTCGGTCTCGGCCACGTAGTCGTAGCCGAGCCGCTGCAGGAAGGCGTCGAAGGCGTCCTTGTCGGCCGGCGGCACCTGCATGCCGACCAGCACGCGGCCGAAGTCGGAGCCGTGGTTGCGGTAGTGGAACAGCGAGATGTTCCAGTCCGAGCGCAGGTTGGAGAGGAAATTCATCAGCGCGCCCGGGCGCTCGGGGAAGACGAAGCGGTAGACCACCTCGTTTTCCACCTGTGGCGCGCGTCCGCCCACCATGTAGCGCACGTGCGACTTGGCCATCTCGTCGTCGGTGAGGTCGAGCGCAGGCAGCTCGTGGCGCTCGAGCATCTCCACCAGGCGTCCGACCTCGCTGCGGTTGTGCACGGTGACGCCGACGAAGATGTGGGCGCGCTCGGCGTCGGCGTAGCGGTAGTTGAACTCGGTGATGTTGCGGTTGCCGAGCACGCTGATGAACTTGCGGAAGGAGCCCGGCTTCTCGGGGATGGTCACCGCGAGCACGGCCTCGCGCTGCTCGCCGAGCTCGGCGCGCTCGGCGACGAAGCGCAGGCGGTCGAAGTTCATGTTGGCCCCCGAGGCCACCGCCACCAGGCTCTTGTCGCGCAGCTTGTTGCGGCGGGCGTACTCCTTGGCGCCGGCGACGGCGAGCGCGCCGGCGGGCTCGAGGATGGAGCGGGTGTCCTCGAAGACGTCCTTGATCGCGGCGCAGATGGCGTCGTTGTCGACCACGATCATCTCGTCCACATACTGCTGGCACAGGCGGAAGGTCTCGGCACCGACCTCCTTGACGGCGGCGCCGTCGGCGAAGATGCCGACCTGCTCGAGCGCGATGCGCTTGCCCGCGGCGAGCGAGCGCGTCATCGCGTCGGCGTCCACCGCCTCGACGCCGATGATCTTCGTCTCCGGGCGCAGGCGCTTGATGTAGGCCGCCACGCCGGCGATCAGCCCGCCGCCGCCGACACAGCAGAACACCGCGTGGATCGGCTTCGGGTGCGCGCGCAGGATCTCCAGGCCCACCGTGCCCTGGCCGGCGATCACGTCGGGGTCGTCGAAGGGGTGGACGAAGGTGAGTTTCTCGCTCTTCTCGAGCTCGAGCGCGTGCGTGTAGGCGTCGGAATAGGATTCGCCTGCGAGCACGACCTCGCCGCCGCGCGCCTTGACCGCGTCGATCTTGATCTGCGGCGTGGTGCTCGGCATCACGATCACCGCGCGCACGCCCAGCCTGGCCGCCGACAGCGCCACGCCCTGGGCGTGGTTGCCCGCCGAGGCGCAGATCACGCCGCGCTTCAAGGCCTGCGGCGACAGGTTCGCCATCTTGTTGTAGGCGCCGCGGATCTTGAAGCTGAACACCGGCTGCATGTCCTCGCGCTTGAAGTAGATGCGGTTGTGCGTGCGCGCCGACAGGTTGGTGGCGAGGTCGAGCGGGGTCTCGACGGCGACGTCGTACACCTGCGCGTTGAGGATGCGTTCCAGGTAATCGGGAGTGGAGCTCATGGCCGGCCAGTAGGCTGCTGCAAAGCGATCGAGCGTAACAGCCGGCGGCGCCGTGCCGCAAGTGCGGGTGGCTCAGTCGGCGCGGTAGGCCTCTTCGGCGTGCAGCGCGCGCGCCTGGCGGTCGATGAATTCCTGGGTGGAGTCGATGCCGCGCAGCTTGAGGATGGTCGAGCGCACTGCGGCCTCGAGCAGCACCGCGAGGTTGCGTCCCGCGGCCACCGGCAGCACGACGCGGGCGACCTTCACGCCGAGGATGTCCTGCGTCTCCTGCTGCAGCGGCAGCCGGCAGGGGTCGTCGGGACCGGGTTGGCGGCGGTCGAGGTGGCAGATCAGGCGCAGGCGCATCTTCCGCCGGCACGCGGTCTCGCCGAAGATGGTGCGGATGTTGATCAGGCCGAGGCCGCGCACTTCGATGAAATCCTGCAGCATCTCGGGGCAGCGGCCCTCGAGCACCGTGGGCGCGATGCGCGACAGCTCGACCACGTCGTCGGCGACGAGGCCGTGGCCGCGCGAGATCAGCTCGAGGCCGAGCTCGGATTTGCCCGCGCCGGAATCGCCGGTGATCATCACGCCGAGCCCGAGCACGTCCATGAACACGCCGTGCAGCGAGACCTTCTCGGCGAGCTCGCGCGACAGGTAGAGGCGGAGCTGGTCGATCACGCTCGCCGAGGGGTGGCGCGCGGTGAACAGCGCGACGTCGTGCGCCTCGCAGATGCCGTGGAGGATGTTGGGGATCTCGCAGCCGTCGGCGACGATGATCGCGGGGGGGTGCGCCGAGAGGATCTCGTTGAGGTGGTGGGCGACCTTCTCGTTCGCCTGGCGTTGCGCCCACGCGAGCTCTGCGGCGCCGAGCACCTGTAGCCGGGTGGGGTGGATCAGGTTGAGGTGGCCGACGAGGTCGGCCGGCCAGATGCGCTCTTCGGCGACCGACAGACGGGCACCGATCGGCCCGCTGACGTGGACGAGGCTCAGGCTTTCGCGGTGCGCCTCATACAGCCGGGTCAGGCTGGTTTGCCGCATCGGCACCCCAATTCACGAACAGGCTGTGGATCTGTGCGGCATCCGTCGCGCCGTGCAGGGTCTCGCGGAACTCGCGGTCGCTGAACATCTGCGCGAGTTCGGAGAGCAGCTGCAGATGGGTTTCGTTGGCCTGCTCGGGCACGAGCAGCACGAACAGCATGTCCACCGGACGGCCGTCGGGAGCATCGAACTGCACCGGGGTGGCCAGGCGCAGAAAAGCGCCGGCGGCGTCCTTGAGCCCCTTGATGCGGCCGTGCGGGATGGCGATGCCCTGACCCAGTCCGGTCGAGCCGAGGCGTTCGCGGGTGAACAGGCTGTCGAACACGGTGCTGCGGGCGATGCCCTGGTTGTTCTCGAACAGCAGGCCGGCCTGTTCAAAGACGCGCTTCTTGCTGCTCGCGTCGAGATCGATCACCACGTTGGAAAGCGGCAGGAGTTGGGATATCAGGCTCATTCGCAGGTGGGCTCGCGCACTCTTCCGTCAGCTGCCGCCAGGGGGGCGGGAATCCGGTCCGGGGCGTGTGCGGCCGCGCTTCGTGAAAACGCGCGCATTATAACCACACCCCGGACGGGGAGCTTCAAGCCGGTCCTCAGGCCTCGGGGACCTGGTGCTTGAGCGACTCGTGGTTATGGTCGGACTGCTTCTGCTTGTACTTCTGAACCTGACGGTCGAGCTTGTCGGTCATCGCGTCGATCGCCGCGTAGAGGTCGGCGTCGTCCGCTTCGACGAAGAGGTCCTTGCCGCGCACGTGCAGCGTCACCTCGGCTTTCTGCTTGAGCTTTTCGACCGACAGGATGACGGTGACGCTGGTGACGTTGTCGAAATGGCGGATGACGCGATCGAGCTTGGAGGTCACGTATTCGCGGATGGCGGGGGTGACTTCGACGTGGCGCCCGGTGATGTTCAGATTCATGGATGACTCCTGTTGTTGTCAGAGGGATTTGCGCAGGCTGACCGGCGGGATGTTGAGGGACTCGCGGTACTTGGCGATCGTGCGCCTCGCCACGACGATTCCCTGTTGGCCGAGAATTTCGGCGATCTTGGCGTCGGACAGCGGCTTCTTGCTGTCCTCCGCGTCCACCAGCTGGCGAATCAGCGCACGAATCGCCGTGGAGGAAGCCGCACCGCCGGTGTCGGTCGCGACATGACTGCCGAAAAAATACTTGAGCTCGAAGACTCCGCGCGGCGTCGCCATGTACTTCTGCGTGGTGACGCGCGAGACGGTGGATTCGTGCAGCTCGAGCTGGTCTGCGATCTCCCTTAGGGTGAGTGGCCGCATCGCCACGTCCCCATGATCGAAGAACTGCCGTTGCTGGTCAACGATGGCCTGGGATACGCGCAGGATGGTGTCGAAGCGCTGCTGGACGTTCTTGATCAGCCAGCGCGCCTCCTGCAACTGCCCACCCAGGCCGCCGCCCTGTGCGCGGTTCTGCTGCAGCAGACTGGCGTAGAGGCGATTGATGCGCAGACGCGGCATCGCTTCCTGGTTCAGGCTCACGGTCCATTGGCCGCGCAGCTTGCGCACGACGACGTCGGGCAGCACGTAGCGCGTCTCGGCGGTGGAGTAGCGCGAGCCGGGGTGGGGGTCGAGGCTGCAGATCAGGGCCTGCGCTTCGCGCAGACCCTCGTCGTCACAGCCGGTGAGCTTGCGGATACGGGCGAAGTTGCGCTCCGCGAGCAGTTCGAGGTGGCTGGTCACGATCTCGAGAGCGAGAGGGCGTATCGGGCACTCGGGCAAGGCCTGGAGCTGCAGGGCCAGACATTCCTGCGGGCTGCGCGCGCCGATCCCGGCCGGCTCGAGGCTCTGCACGTGGCGCAGGGCGATGGCGAGCTCGTCGAGATCGACCTCGGCGTCCTGCGGCAACAGCTCGAGGAGATCTTCCAGCGGCTGGTGCAGGTAGCCGTCGTCGTCGAGTGCCTCGATCAGGAAGCGCACCAGCGCGCGGTCGCGGTCGGACAGGGGCGAGAGGGCGACCTGCTGGTCGAGGTGTTCGCGCAGCGACACGCCGGCGGCCTGGATGTCCTGGTAGTCGCCGTCCTCGTCGTCCTCGCTGCGGCTGGACGCGCCCTGACCCACGTTGGACCAGTCGATGCCCTCGTCCTCGCTGCTGCCTTCGCCGCCCTCGTGCGTGATCGACTCGCCCGCCGGTTCGGCGGCGGGTTCCGGCGCGGCTTCGCGCTCGGGCGCGTTGCCCGGCGGCGGCGCGGGGGCGTAGTCGACGCCGCCGTCGCCATCCTCGCGCTCGAGCATGGGATTCTCGAGCAGCACGCGCTCGATCTCCTGGTTCAGCTCGATCGTAGACAGCTGCAGCAGCTTGATCGACTGCTGCAGCTGGGGCGTCAGCGTGAGGTGCTGGGAGAGCTTGAGCTGGAGGCTGGGTTTCATCGCGGTCGGCAGGAGGGCGGGCTCACAGGCGGAAGTGCTCGCCGAGGTAGACCTGGCGCACGCGCTCGTTCTCGATGATCTCGGTAGGCTCTCCGCTCGCCAGCACGCGACCTTCGCTGATGATGTAGGCGCGGTCGCAGATGCCCAAGGTCTCGCGCACGTTGTGGTCGGTGATCAGCACGCCGATGCCGCGCTCCTTGAGGAAGCGGATGATCTTCTGGATGTCGATGACCGCGATCGGATCGACCCCGGCGAAGGGCTCGTCGAGCAGGATCAGGCGCGGGTCGGTGGCGAGCGCGCGGGCGATCTCGCAGCGCCGGCGCTCCCCACCCGAGAGCGAGATCGCGGTGTTGTCGCGCAGGTGATGGATGCCCAGTTCCATCAGCAGTTCCTCGAGCCGCTCCTCGATCTGGCGGCGTTCGAGCCCCTGGAGTTCGAGCACGGCGCGGATATTCTCGGCCACGCTGAGCTTGCGGAACACGCTCATCTCCTGCGGCAGGTAGGACAGGCCCAAACGCGCGCGGGCGTGGATCGGCAGGTGGGTGAGGTCGGTGCCGTCGAGGGCGATCTGGCCGCCGTCGGCGCGCACCAGACCCACAATCATGTAGAAGCAGGTGGTCTTGCCGGCGCCGTTGGGACCGAGCAGGCCGACGACCTCGCCCGAGCCGACCTCGAAGCCGACGTCATGCACCACGGTGCGCGCCTTGTAGCGCTTTTGCAGGCCGGCGACCTTAAGCAGACTCATCGTAGGGCTCTTTCAGCAGCTTGCGGATCAGCTCGGGGGCGAAGCCCCGGGTTTGCAGGAAGCGCGCCTGGCGCGCCCATTCGCGTGCGTCGGCGGGTGGGGTGGCGAAGCGGCCGTGCAGCACCGCGCGCGCCCGCTCGATCTCGGATTCTACGCACTCGTCGGCGAGCGCCTCGTCGATCCGGTCACGGTCGATGCCTCGCCGCACGAGCTCGTTGCGCAATCGTGCGGTGCCGAAGCGCGCCGCCTTGCCGCGCACGAAGGCCTCGGCGTAGCGCTCGTCGGACTGCAGGCCGAGCTCGCGCATGCGCTCGAGCACCGCTTCGATCTCGGCCGGCTCGCCATGGGGTGCGAGCTTGCGCGCAAGTTCGGCGCGCGAGTGGTCGCGCCGGGCGAGATGGCGGAGCGCACGTTCGCGCAGGCTCGGCTCGCCCATGTCGGCGTCGACGGGGTCAGGCCTCGGCCGGCGCCGGGGCGGACGCGGCGGCGGGCGGCAGCTCGGGCAGGCCGACCGCGACCCGCACCTTGTTCTCGATCTCGCGGGCCAGCACCGGGTTGGCGCGCAGGAACTCGCGCGAGTTGTCCTTGCCCTGGCCGATCTTGTCGCCCTTGTAGGCGTACCAGGCGCCCGACTTGTCAACGATCTTGTGCTCGACGCCGAGGTCGATGATCTCGCCTTCGCGCGAGATGCCCTCGCCGTAAAGGATGTCGAAGTGGGCTTCCTTGAACGGTGGCGAGACCTTGTTCTTGACCACCTTGACGCGGGTCTCGGAGCCGACCACCTCGTCACCCTTCTTGATCGTGCCGGTGCGGCGGATGTCCATGCGCACCGAGGCGTAGAACTTGAGCGCGTTGCCGCCGGTGGTGGTCTCCGGGCTGCCGAACATCACGCCGATCTTCATGCGGATCTGGTTGATGAAGATCA
The DNA here is from genome assembly GCF_000310185.1 of Thauera aminoaromatica S2. Lineage (GTDB taxonomy): Bacteria > Pseudomonadota > Gammaproteobacteria > Burkholderiales > Rhodocyclaceae > Thauera > Thauera aminoaromatica. The sequence goes on from NZ_AMXD01000048.1 coordinate 14,329, forward strand.
CCAGGGTGTTGGTGCGCTTGATGTTGGCGGTGAGCTTGCGCAGTGCCTGCGACATCAGGCGGGCCTGCAGGCCGGGGAGCTGGTCGCCCATCTCGCCCTCGATCTCGGCCTTGGGCGTGAGCGCGGCGACCGAGTCGATGACCACGATGTCCACGCCGCCCGAGCGCACCAGCATGTCGGCGATCTCGAGCGCCTGTTCGCCGGTGTCGGGCTGCGAGATCAGCAGATCCTCGATGTCGACGCCGAGTTTTTCCGCGTAGCCCACGTCGAGCGCGTGCTCGGCGTCGATGAAGGCCGCGGTGCCGCCGAGCTTCTGCATCTCGGCGATGACCTGCAGGGTGAGCGTGGTCTTGCCGGAGGATTCGGGGCCGTAGATTTCGACCACCCGACCGCGCGGCAGACCGCCGAGCCCGAGCGCGATGTCGAGTCCGAGCGAGCCGGTGGAGACGGTCTGGATGTCGCGCTCGATGCTGCCGTCGCCCATGCGCATGATCGAACCCTTGCCGAACTGCTTTTCGATCTGCGACAGCGCCGCGGAGAGGGCTTTGGCCTTGTTTTCGTCCATGGAAGTGCGTCCTGTTTGATTGCCTGATTATGGCACAAAGATTGCAGACATGCGGGGTGCAGGCCTGATGCCGTAAGTGTAGAGCCTGTATGCAATTACAGCAAACATGTCATGGGGATTTCCGGCGCGGGGCTGCGTCCGGCGAAGTGGCAAGGGTGGTGGTTCGGATTTCCCGGCCCCGTGCGCCCTGCGCCCCTCAGACGCAGTGTTCGAGTACGCCTTGCAGGGCGAGGATCACCGTCTGCCGGCGCACCGCGGCGCGGTCGCCGTCGAGATGGACGGTGACGACCCCGGTGGGGCCGTCGCGCCGTGCCCAAGCGAGGCAGACCGTGCCGACCGGCTTGGCGGGGCTGCCTCCACCCGGTCCCGCGACCCCGGACACGGCCACCGCGAGGTCGGCGCGGCTGTGGTCGAGCGCGCCCGCGGCCATTTCGCCCACGGTGGCTTCGCTGACCGCGCCGTGCGTCTCCAGCGTCGCGGCGCGCACGCCGAGCATGTCGGCCTTGGCGTCGTTCGAGTAGGTCACGAAGCCGCGGTCGAACCAGCCCGAGCTGCCGGCGACCGCGGTGACGGCCTCGGCGATCCAGCCGCCGGTGCAGGACTCCGCGGTGGCCAGCCACAGCCTGCGGTTGGCGAGGGCTTCGCCCACCCTGCGCGCGAGGGCGTCGAGTTCGTGATCGGTCATGGTCTCAGCTCCCCAGCAGGTGAACCAGCACCGCGAGCGCCAGCAGGGTGTAGCCGGCGGCGACGAGGTCGTCGAACATGACCCCGAAGCCGCCCTTGAAGCTGCGGTCGGCCCAGCGCACCGGAGGCGGTTTGACGATGTCGAAGAAGCGGAACAGTGCGACCGCGATCGCCTGCCACAGCAGCCCGGCGGGGGTGAACAGCAGCACCAGCCAGATCGCCACCATCTCGTCCCAGACGATGCCGCCGTGGTCTGGCACCCCCAGCGCTTGCCCGGTGCGCTCGGCGGCGAGCACGCCGGCGAGGAAGAAGCTGGCGAGCAGTGCGAGGAAGACGAACTCCGACACCGGGGTGCGGATCAGTGGGTAGATCGCCCACCCGAGCAGGGTGCCGACCGTGCCCGGCGCCCACGGCGACAGCCCGGCGCCGAAGCCCAGCGAGATGAAGTGGGCGGGGTGGCTCATCAGCAGGCGGGCGGTGGGGCGCATGGTCGTTTCGAGAGGTGGGCCGGATCGGGCCTCAGGCGAAGTGATCGTAGCCGCATGCGGCCGGGGCCGCCAGGCCGCCGTCGGCCTCGCGCAGCAGCAGGCGCTCGCGTGCGGGGGTGAATTCGCCGATGCGATGCAGGGGGAGGTCGAGTCGGGCCGACAAGGCATCGATCTCGGCACGGTGTCGGGGCGCAGCCGCGAACAGCAGCTCGTAGTCGTCTCCGCCCGCGAGCAGGCAGCGCCGGCACAGCGCGGGATCGGCGCCGCTGGCGGCGAGCGCGGCGAGCGGCAGCGCCGCGACCTCGACGATGGCACCCGTGCCCGAGCATTCGAGGAGGTGTCGCAGATCGCCGAGCAGGCCGTCGGAGACGTCCAGCATCGCGCTCGCCAGGCTGCGCAGCGCGAGCCCGAGCGCTACGCGCGGCTGCGGCCGTTGCAGGGCGTCGACGAATTCGGCGTGGTGGATGGCGTCCAGGCCGGTTTCGCCGCGCAGCGCCGCGAGCCCGAGCGCGGCGCGGCCGGGCTGGCCCGAGATCCACAAGTCGTCGCCCGCGCGCGCTCCGCCACGGGTGATCGCGGCGCCGGCCGGGACCTCGCCGACGATGGTCACTGAAAGCGTCAGCGGTCCGCGCGTGGTGTCGCCGCCGGCGAGGTCGATCGCGAAGGCGTCGGCGCAGGCGAAGAAGCCGCGCGCGAAGGCAGCGATCCAGGCCTCGTCCGCCTGCGGCAGCGCGAGCGCGAGGAAGGCCCAGCGCGGCTCGGCGCCCATGGCGGCGAGGTCGGAGACGTTGACCGCGAGCGTCTTCCAGCCTAGCCCTTCCGGGTCGGTGTCGGCGAAGAAGTGGGTGCCGGCCACCAGCATGTCGGTGGACACCGCCAGCCGCATGCCGGGGCGCGGCGCTAGCAGGGCGGCGTCGTCGCCCACGGCGAGCTCGGTGTGGCGCGCGGGGCGGGTGAAGTGGCGCCGGATCAGGTCGAATTCGGAGGGCATGGCGGCAAACGTCGGGCAGCGGACCGCGAGCTTACCGCGGATGCGGACGGACGCGCTGCGGTCGATGCGCGGCGGTGGCCGGAGGGGCCGGTTCGCGGCTTGCGCCGCTCCTGCAGGGGGTCAGCCGTGGCGGCCGAGCAGCTTCGCCTTGAGGGCGTCCCAGTCCACCGCGTCGAGCGTGTTCTTGACCAGCAGGCCGAGATCGGTGTCGCCTTCCATGCGCAGGCGGCGGCTGAAGAAAAGGGTGTCGGGGTCTTCCTCGCGCAGTGCCAGCGCCATGAAGTCGCGCGTGGTGGCGGAGAGGATCAGGTCCGGTCTGGCGCCCGCGGCCGGGGTGGCACGGCGGAAGCCGCGCTCGCCGAGGGTGAAGTCGAGCGTCAGCCCGGCGTCGAGCACACGCATCTGCAGGTGGCGGCCGCTCAGCGGTTCGAGGGTGTCGCGCGGCAGGATGCGGTCGAGCGCGAGGTTGAGCGCGAGCGTGAGCACGTGGGTCGGCGGCTGCTGGGGCAGGCGCGACACCAGCTTCGCCACCGGGGCGGGCACGGTGAAGTCGGGGATGCGCAGGGTGGCGAGGCGTTCGCCGATGCGCTGGCGCAGGCTGCCGGGCAGCAAGTGCGAAGGCAGCGGCGGGCGGGGCAGGGCAGGCAGTGCGGGCATGTGCGGACTCCGGGTTTGCAGCAGGTCGGAAAGGGGTCAGGCGGCGACGTACTGTTCGACGCCGGCGCGGCCGTGCCAGAAGCCGTTGCAGGGCTCCTCGACCATCCACTCGCGGCTGGCGGCGAGCGCGTCCGCCGGACCGCGCTGCTCGTCGAGCGCGGCGCGGAAGAGTTCGACGATCTGGCGAGTGTGCGCGCCCTGCGGGCTGATGCGCAGCACCTCGGCGCTGGCGCGCACGGCGGGCAGGTCGCCGAGCAGGTTGTGCACCCGTGCAGACTGGGTCTGCACGCCGTTGAGCGTCAGGAAGGGCGCGCCCTCGCGGGTGCGCAGCGTGATCCCGTCCATGATCGACAGGCAGCGGAACTCGCAGGTGTCCTTTTGCAGGTTGAAGTGACGGGCGGTGAAGCAGCGCGCCGAGTGCGCCAGTGGCAGGCGACCGTAGGCGAAGACTTCGGTCTCGATCGGCCTGGCGAGCGCGGCGCGCACCTCGGCGAGCGCCGCGCCCGACATCTCGGGGGCGACCGCCCAGCGCGTCGCGCCCGAGTCGATCATGAGCTGCAGCGTCGTGGGGTTGAAGATGTTCAGCGTGGGGCCGGCGATCCAGTTGTCCACGCCGGCCTCGACGAGCAGGCGCACCGCGCCCATGTCGTTGGCCTCGACGCGGAAGTCGTGCTGCCGGACGATGCGGCGCAGGGTCTTGAGGTCGGACTCGGATTCGATCAGGGCCTGCGAGCTGATCACCACCTCCTTGCCGGCGGCGGCGAGAACCTTGCCGACCTCCAGCCAGTCGTCCAGGCGCAGTTCGTGGCGGCGCGAGCACACCGTCTCGCCGAGGTAAACACTGTCGAGCGGGGCTTCGGCCAGGTCGGCGTAGAAGTCGAGCACGCTCTGGTGGGGCCAGTAGTAGAGCAGGGGGCCGAGGGCGAGTTTCATCGGGCGGTTCTCATTCGGATGGGGGGCTCGACGCCGCGGGCGGGCGCGCTGCGGGCGCCTGCTCCGCGCGGCGGCGATCGGATCGGGTCGGGACGGCGCGGGCGGTCGGCGCGAGGCTCACTTCCACGGGCGGTAGTAGGCGCCGAGGGTGTGGCTCTGGCCTTCGGAGACCTTGTTGAGTTCGGCCATCCACGCCGGCAGCACGCTGAAACCTGCGCCGCCGCCGCTGTTCAACTTGTCGAGCGCGGCACGCCACACCTTGGTGACCTGGGCGACGTAGGCCGGGCTGCGCTGGCGACCCTCGATCTTGATCGCGCGGATGCCGATGCGCGCGAGTTCGGGCAGCAACTCGAGCGTGTTGAGGCTGGTGGGCTCCTCGAGGGCGTAGTAGGTCTCGTCGTTGACCTCGAAGCGACCCTTGCAAAGGGTGGGATAGCCGGCACGCTCGCCTTCGGAGAAGCGGTCGATGAGGATGCCGTTGAGCCGCGTCTCCATGCCGCGCGGGGTGTCTTCCCAGCGCACGTGCTTGCCCGGCGAGCAGGCGCCGTTGCAGTTGGGCGACTCGCCGGTGGCGTAGGCCGACAGTGCGCAGCGGCCCTCGACCATCACGCACAGGCCGCCGAAGCCGAACACCTCGATCTCGACTTGGGTGTTGGCGACCACGCTCTCGACCTGGGCCATCGACAGCACGCGCGGCAGCACCGCGCGCTGGATGCCGAAGCGTTCGCGGTACCAGTTGATCGCCTCGTAGCTGGTCGCCGAGCCCTGCACCGACAGGTGCAGGCGCAGCTGCGGGTGGGTCTTTGCGGCGTAGGCCATGAGCCCGGGATCGGCGAGGATCACCGCGTCAACGCCGTAGTCGGCGGCGCGGTCGATCGCCTGTGTCCAGGACGACCAGTTGTCGGTCTGGGGATAGGTGTTGAGCGCCAGCAGCACCTTGCGCTTGCGTGCGTGCGCATAGGCGACACCCTCGCGCACCTGCGCCGGATCGAAATTGAGCCCGGAAAAGTTGCGTGCGTTGGTGGCGTCCTTGAAACCGAGATAGACGCAGTCGGCGCCGTGATCGATGGCCGTCTTGAGGGCCGGAAGGCTGCCCGCGGGGCAGACGAGTTCGATCGGGGAAGACACGGACATGGAGCGGGGTTTCCAGAGGAAAAAAACGCCGCAACCATAAACGAGACCGGCGACCGACGCGTTGATCACCATCAAACGCGTCGGCCGCCGGTGCGGGCTGCACGCACCCGGGCGGGCGCGGGACGGTCAGCGATGCGTGTGGTGGGTACCCGCCGCCGCATGGTGGCCGCCGATGTGCGGGCGGTGGTGCGGCTGCCGGCCGATCAGTCCACCCGCCAGCATGCCGAGCGCGCTCGCCGCCACGCCGTAGAGCTGGGGCTCGATGTCGCCTTCGGGGACGAAGAGCTCGAAGAGGATCCAGGTCGACAGGCCGAGGATGATCGCCAGCGCGGCGCCGAGGTTGTTGGCGCGCTTCCAGAACAGGCCGGCGGCGAGCGGCACGAAGGCGCCGGCCAGGGTGACGCGGTAGGCGTTCTCGACCATCTCGTGGATCGAGGATTCGGTGCTGGTGGCGTACCAGGTGACGAAGGCGGTGAACAGCACCACGGTGACGCGCGTGCTGAGCAGGAAGGCGCGGTCGCCCATGCCCGGGAAGAAGCCGCGCAGCACGTTCTCGGAGAAGGTCACCGAGGGGGCGAGCAGGGTGCCGGAGGCGGTCGACATGATGACCGACAGCAGCGCGCCGAAGAAGATCACCTGGGCGTAGAAGGGCATGTACTGCAGGATCAGCGTCGGCAGGATGAGCTGCGAGTCCTGCTCCATCAGGCGCTCGACCATGCCGGGATCGATGATGTTGGCGGTGTAGGCGAGGAAGAGCGGCACCGCGGCGAAGAAGAAGTAGCTCACCCCGCCGAGCGTCGTGCCCCAGATCGCGACGCGCTCGTTCCTGGAGGAATTCACGCGCTGGAACACGTCCTGCTGCGGGATAGAGCCGAGCGCCATGGTGGCGAACGCGGCGATCCAGGCGACGATCTCGACCGCGTCCAGCGCGGGCAGGAACTCGAACTTGCCTTCGGCCGCGGCCTTGGCGATCACGTTGTCGAAGCCGCCCGCCATGTCGCCGGCGATCCAGCTCACCCAGACCAGGCCGATCACGATCACGATCATCTGCACGAAGGTGGTCATCGCCACCGACCACATGCCACCGAACAGGGTATAGACGAGGACGACGCCGGCGCCGATCAGCATGCCCTGGTTCATCGTGACCGCGTCGCCCGAGAGCACGTTGAACACCAGCCCGAGCGCGGTGACCTGCGCCGCCACCCAGCCCAGGTAGGAGAGCACGATGCAGATCGACAGCACGAGTTCGGTCGTGCGGTTGTAGCGCACGCGGAAGAAATCGCCCAGCGTGAGCAGGTTCATGCGGTACAACGGGCGGGCGAAGACGAGGCCGAACAGCACCAGGCAGGCCGAGGCGCCGAGCGGGTCGGAGATCAGGCCGTGGAAGCCTTCCTCGAGGAAGGTGGCGGAGATGCCGAGCACGGTCTCGGCGCCGAACCAGGTGGCGAACACCATCGCCAGCACGACGATCATCGGCAGGTTGCGCCCTGCGGTGATGTAGTCACGCGCATTGTGCACCCGGGTGGCGGCATACAGGCCGATGCCGATGGAGACGACCAGGTAGGCGACGACAAGCCAGAGCAGCATGGTTGGGCCTTTCGTGTTGGCGCATCCGCGCGCGGTGAGCGAAAAAAGAGGGCGCGAGTGTACCAACAGAACGCCGCCGCGGGGGGCGGGATGCGCGCGCCAAGGGCTTGATCGTTCGCGCTTTATTGCATGGGCGCAACGTCGGCGTTGAATGCCGCGGCGCGCGTCAGCCGAACAGGCGGTAGAGCTCCAGGCCGAGCAGGCCCATGGCGACGGCGCCGATGAAGAGCAGCAGGCGGCCCTGGGTGCGTTGCCCGGCGGCGAGCTCTTCGAGGCGCTGCTGCTGAGCGCTCTGGTGACGGGCCGATTCGGTGAGCGCCTGATGCACCAGGCGCGGCAGCTGCGGCAGGGTGCCGGCCCAGGCCGGCGCCTCTTCCTTGACCCCGCGCACCAGCGCGCGCACGCCCATGCGCTCGTCCATCCAGCGCTCGAGGAAGGGCTTGGCGGTCTTCCACAGATCGAGCTCGGGGTCGAGCTGGCGGCCCAGACCCTCGATGTTGAGCAGGGTCTTCTGCAGCAGCACGAGCTGCGGCTGCACCTCCATCTCGAAGCGGCGCGCGGTCTGGAACAGGCGCAGCAGGGTCTTGCCGAAGGAGATGTCCTTCAAGGGCTTGTCGAAGATCGGTTCGCACACGGTGCGGATCGCCGCCTCGAACTCGTCCACCCGCGTCTTCGCCGGCACCCAGCCGGCCTCGATGTGGGCGAGCGCCACGCGCCGGTAGTCGCGCTTGAAGAAGGCGAGGAAGTTGGTCGCGAGGTAGTTCTTGTCCACCTCGTTGAGCGTGCCCATGATGCCGAAGTCGAGCGCGATGTAGCGCCCGTCCTGATGCACGAAGATGTTGCCCGGGTGCATGTCGGCGTGGAAGAAACCGTCGCGGAAGACCTGGGTGAAGAAGATCTCCACGCCGGCACGGGAGAGTGCTTTCAAATCGGTGCCCTGGGCGAGCAGCGCCGGCGTCTGCGAGATCGGCACGCCGCGCATGCGCTCCATCACCATGACCTTGCTGCCGCACCAGTCCCAATACACCTCGGGCACGATCAGCAGCGAGGAGTCGGTGAAGTTTCGCCGCAGCTGCGAGCAGTTGGCCGCCTCGCGCATCAGGTCGAGCTCGTCGTGCAGGTACTTGCTGAACTCTGCGACCACCTCGCGTGGCTTGAGGCGGCGGCCTTCGGGCCAGATCTTCTCCAGCAGCACCGCGGCGACTTCGAGCAGGGCGAGGTCGTGCTCGATGACGCGCTCGATGCCCGGGCGCAGCACCTTGACCGCGACGTCGGTGCCGTCGGGCAGGCGCGCGAAATGCACTTGCGCCACCGAGGCCGAGGCCACCGGCGTGCGCTCGAAGTCGTCGAAGACCTCGTCGATCGGACGACCGTAGAAGCCTTCCAGCACTTCGAGCGCCTGCTCGGTCGGGAAGGGCGGGACGCGGTCCTGCAGCAGGGCGAGCTCGTCGGCGAGGTCGGGCGGCAGCAGGTCGCGCCGGGTCGACAGCATCTGGCCGAACTTGACGAAGATCGGCCCGAGCGACTCCAGCGCCTGGCGCAGGCGCGCGCCGCGCGACTCGGAAAAGGTGCGCCAGAAGAAGACCTTGTGCCACACGTGCGCCAGCCGGCCGCTGCTGTCGGCGTCGAGCACCATGCGGTCGAGGCCGAAGCGCAGGCTGACGGAGACGATCTTGGCGAGACGGAAGAGGCGCACGGTGGTCGGGCCGGACGAGGCAAAGCGCGGACTTTAGCCCGAAAGCGCCGGCGGGGGAACGGGCGGGAGCGCGCCCGAAGGCTAGGGGCTCGCAACCTGCACTCACATCCTCGCCGGGTCGGACTGCGCCGATCCGCTATAATCGCGCGTTTCGAATTCATCCCGAGTGCCATGAGCGCCGACCCCAAAGTCCTGCTGACCGACCTGCTCCAGACTGCGCTGAAGAGCGTGGCGCCGGAGCTGGCAGCCACCCCCATCCTGCTGGAGCGCCCCAAGCAGGCGAGCCACGGCGACTTCGCCACCAACCTCGCGCTGCAGCTCGCCAAGCCGCTCAAGCGCAACCCGCGCGAGCTCGCCGGCCTGCTGCTCGCCGAGCTGCCGCCCTCGAAGCTGGTCGCCAGGGCCGAGGTCGCCGGCGCCGGCTTCATCAACTTCACGCTCGCCTCCGACGCCAAGACCGCGGTGGTGCGCGAGGTGCTGGCCAGGGGCGCGGATTTCGGCCGCGGGGCAGGCAAGGGCATCAAGGTGCAGGTGGAGTTCGTCTCCGCCAACCCCACCGGCCCGCTCCACGTCGGCCACGGTCGCGGCGCCGCCTATGGCGCCTCGCTCTCGGACGTGCTCGCCTTCGCCGGCTACGAGGTCAGCCGCGAGTACTACGTGAACGACGCTGGCCGCCAGATGGACATCCTGGCGCTGTCGACCTGGCTGCGCTACCTCGCCTTCTTCGGCATCGAGATTCCCTTCCCGCCCAACGCCTACCGGGGCGACTACGTGGTCGACATGGGTCGCGAGATGCGCGACGCCCACCAGGACCGCTTCGCCAAGGTCACCGCCATGCAGATCCTGGCCGGGACGCCCGGCCTGCCGCCTTCCGATCGCAAGGACGACGAGGCCAAGCAACAGCGCGAGGAACACCTCGACGCGCTGATCGCCAACGCCAAGAAGCTGCTCGGCGAGGACTACCCTTGGGTGCACGGCTTCGCGCTCAACGAGCAGCTCGGCGATGGTCGCGAGGACCTGCAGGAGTTCGGCGTGCGCTTCGACAAGTGGTTCTCGGAGCAGAGCCTGTTCGACACCGGCCTGGTCGAGCGCGCGGTGATCCAGCTCGAGAAGGCCGGTCACATCTATCTCCAGGACGGCGCGAAGTGGTTCCGCTCCACCGCCTTCGGCGACGAGAAGGACCGCGTCGTGCAGCGCGAGAACGGCCTCTTCACCTACTTCGCCTCCGACATCGCCTACCACCTCAACAAGTACGAGCGCGGCTTCGACCGCATGATCGACATCTGGGGCGCCGACCACCACGGCTACATCCCGCGCGTGAAGGGCGCGATCGCCGCGCTCGGGCTCGATCCGGCCCGACTGGACGTGGCCTTGGTGCAGTTCGCGGTGCTCTACCGCGACGGCCAGAAGACCTCGATGTCCACCCGCTCGGGCGAGTTCGTCACCCTGCGCGAGCTGCGCCGCGAGGTGGGCAACGATGCCTGCCGCTTCTTCTACGTGCTGCGCAAGTCCGACCAGCACCTCGACTTCGACCTCGACCTCGCCAAGAGCCAGAGCAACGAGAATCCGGTGTATTACGTCCAGTACGCCCACGCCCGCGTGTGCTCGGTGCTCGACCAGTGGGGCGGCGAGGCCGCGGAGCTGGCCGGTGCCGACCTCGGCCTGCTGCAGAACGAGCGCGAGCTCGCGCTGTGCGCGCGTCTGGCGAGCTTCGCCGAGCTGGTGCAGGACGCCGCCGCCGGCTACGCGCCGCACCAGATCGCGTTCTACCTCAAGGATCTCGCTGCCGACTTCCATAGCTGGTACAACGCCGAGCGCATGCTGGTCGAGGACGAGGCGCTCAAGCTCGCCCGCCTCGCGCTCGCCGCGGCGGTGCGCCAGGTGCTGGTCACCGGCCTGAAGACGCTGGGCGTGTCCGCGCCCGAGTCGATGTGATGCAGGGGGGGCAATCGTGAGTCGAGATCGCGGCCCGGTCCGCAAGCCGGCGCGCGCACCGGCCAAGAGCGCCGGCGGAACGCTGATCGGCATCTTCATCGGCCTCGTCTTCGGTGCGCTGATCGCGGCTGGCGCGGCGTGGTACTTCACCCGCAGCAATCCCTTCCAGGCTGCGCCGGTGGCGCCGCGCGTGCAGGCGCCGGCGGAGCAGGGGCCGGCGGCGCTGCCCGGCAAGCCGGGCGACCGCCCGGTGGCCAAGCAGGATTTCGAGTTCTACCGCATCCTGCCGCAGGGCGACAACGTGCCTTCGTCGGCGGCGCAGGTCGTGCCGGTGCCCGCGCCCCAGGTGCAGGCGCCGCCCCCGCCCGTGCCCGCGCAGCAGGCCCCCGCGCCGGTGTTCGAGGCCTCGCCGCAGC
>NZ_AMXD01000049.1 GCF_000310185.1 Thauera aminoaromatica S2
CGGCGGGTGGCAGCAGCAGCAGGGGTAGCAGGCCGCTGGCGACGGCCAGCGCGAGCCCGGCCGGTGCCAGCGGGCGCGCGACGGCGACCGACTTGGCCGAATCGTCGGCGCGTACGTAGGGCAGGCGGTGCAGCACCACGGTGGCGGCCAGGCGCGACAGCGGATGGGCGACGAGCAGGGCGAGCGCCACGCCCGCCCCTTGCACCGCCGGGCCGGCCAGCTCCACCAGCGCCGCCGCCTTGGCGAGCAGCATCAGCACCATGCCGATGGTGCCGTAGCTGCCGATCCGCGAGTCCTTCATGATCGCCAGGATCTGTGCCTTGTCCCAGCCGCCGCCGAGGCCGTCGCAACTGTCGGCGAAGCCGTCCTCGTGGAAGGCGCCGGTGAGGCGGATGGTGAGCGCCATCGACAGGACGACCGCCACGGCGGGCGGCAGCAGCCAGGCCAAGGCGAGGTAGCCGAGCGCGCCTGCGCCGCCCACCACCCAGCCCACGAGTGCGAAGTAGCGCGCCGCATGGTGCATGCGCTCGGACGACCACGGCACCCAGGCGGGCACCGGGAGGCGGGTGAAGAAGCCGAGCGCGGTGAAGAAGAGTTCGAGCTGGTAGCGCATCAGCCCGGGCTGCGGCCCTGGTCGCTGACCCCGGCGGACTCGAAGCTCGCCATCTCGTTGATGAAATTCACAGCCGCCTGCACGAGCGGGAAGGCGAGTGCCGCGCCGGTGCCTTCGCCCAGGCGGAGGTCGAGCTCCATCAGCGGTTCGGCCTGCAGGAAGTCGAGCTGCACGCGGTGGCCGGGCTCCTGCGAGCGATGCGCGAAGACGCAGCACGACAGCACCGCGGGTGCCAGGGCGTGGGCGACGAGCACGGCCGAGGTGACGATGAAGCCGTCGACCAGCACCAGCATGCGGCGCTCGGCGGCGCCGAGGATGGCGCCCGCCATCATGGCGATCTCGAGGCCGCCATACTGCACCAGCACCTCCAGCGGGTCGTGTGGTCGACCACCGCGCTGCAGCGCCTGGGCGAGCATGCTGCGCTTGCGGAACAGGCCGGGGTCGTCCAGGCCGGTGCCGCGGCCGGTGACGGTATAGAGCTCGGCGTCGTGCTCGGCGCCCACCAGACAGTGGGTGAGCAGCGAGGCCGACGCGGTGTTGCCGATACCCATCTCGCCCAGGCCGATGCAGTTGCAGCCGTTGTCGGCGAGCGCATGGGCGACGCCGCGCCCGCGCTCGAGCGCTGCGTCGCGCTGCGCGGCGCTCATGGCCGGCTCTTCGATGTAGTTGGCCGTGCCGGGCGCGATCTTGGCGTCGATCAGCCCCGGGCGCTTGCCGAAGTCGTGGTTGACGCCGGCATCGACCACGGTGAGATCCAGCCCGAGCTGGCGGGTGAATACGTTGATCGCCGCGCCGCCGGCGAGGAAGTTCTCCACCATCTGCCAGGTCACGTCCTGCGGGTAGGCGGACACGCCGGCACGCGCCGCGCCGTGGTCGCCGGCGAAGACGACGATGTGCGGCTGGCGCAGTTCGGGTTCCAGGGTCTGCTGCAGCAGCGCGATCTGGTGCGCGAGCGCCTCCAGGCGGCCGAGCGCGCCGCGCGGCTTGGTCTTGCGGTCGATCTTGTGCTGGATCGCGGCGGAGAGCAGCGGGTCGGGCGAGGCGATGGCGTAGGGCTTCATGCGGCAGGTGGCGGGGGTGGTGTGGAGGGAGGGGGGATGGGCGCCGGGTCGGAGGCGTCCGCGTCCGGCAGGTCGCGATAGAGGTCGGCGAGCGCGAGCTCGAAGTCGAAGGCGGGCAGGGCGAGGCGGGCCGTTTCTCCGCTCGCCTCGCTCAGCACCCAGCGCCCGTCCTCGCCGCGGGTGAAGCACTCGACGTGGGCACGGTCCTGCGACAGGAAGAGCACGGTTTTCAGCCCCGCAAAGCGGCGATAGGCGGCGAACTTGTCGCCGCGGTCATAGGCCTCGGTCGAGGGCGACAGCACCTCGGCGATGAGGATAGGGTCTTCCTTGACCTGGCGGCGGGCGCGGTCGGCGTCGGTGCAGGTGACGAAGACGTCGGGGTAGAAGAGGTCGTCCGATTCGGCCAGGCGCAGACGGACGTCGGACATGAAGACGTTGCAGCGCGTGTGCTGCAGCCCGATCCGCAAAGCCATGTACATGTTTCCGGTCACGACGTTATGCACGTCCGACCCCCCCGCCATCATGAAGGCCTCGCCGTTGAAGAACTCCCAGCGCTCGGGCTGCTCCGCCTCCCAGGCCAGGAAGTCTTCCAGCGTCATCTTGTGCTTCTGTGCAGGCAGCCCCACAGCCCTCTCCCGGAAAGTGTGCTTCGCCCCGAAGTTTAGCCTTCCTTCAGCACCAGCGGCAGGCCGGCGGCGACGAAGACAACCCGGCGGCATGCGCTCGCCACCATCTGGTTGAGCCGTCCGGCCTCGTCGCGGAACAGCCGTCCGAGCGGCGTCTCCGGCACCAGACCGAGCCCCACCTCGTTGGCGACGAGGACGATGCGGCCGGGCAGCGTCGGCAGCACGGCGAGCAGCGCGTCGCGCTCGTGGCGGAAGCGCGGCAGGTCTTCGGCCGTGGCGCCTGCGGGAAGGGTGTGGGCGTCGGCGAGCAGGTTGGAGAGCCACAGCGTGAGGCAGTCGACGATCAGGCAGCGCTCGGCCGCGGCCTCGCGTCGCAATGTATCGGCGAGCGCCAGCGGCGCCTCGACCGTGCGCCAGCCCGCCGGCCGGTCGGCCTGGTGACGGCGGATGCGCGCCGCCATCTCCTCGTCGAGGGCCTCGGCGGTGGCGATCACCGTCACCGCCAGGCCGGTTTCGACAGCACGCCGTTCGGCTTCGCGGCTCTTGCCGGAGCGGGCGCCGCCGAGGATGAGTTCGCAGGTCATGGTCTTTGCGGGTCCTGCATGGAGGATTCGTCGTCGTTTTTTTGCAGTGCACGATACCGGGCCGTACGGTATCATCCGCCCCCACTGCCCCGGAAGGGGCAACGCGTTATCGGTGCCCACGGGCGTTTCTCGCCCCGGGTTAAACGGGAAACAGGTGCGCGGCCCCTCGCAAACGAGGCCGCAATGCCTGTGCTGCCCCCGCAACGGTAAGTGCGCGCAAGGTGCGTCATGCAGCCACTGGGCATCCATGCCCGGGAAGGCGACTCACCCGTCCGGCCCCGCCGGCACAGCGCACGAGCCCGGAGACCGGCCGGAACGCGGATTGGCGGATGTGCCGCGGGGTGGCGGCGACGGGCGCGGTTTGTCTTGCTCTCTTCGGTTCTACCTGGGTCGCGGTGCGTCCATGTGAGGTTGCCATGGCGTGCGGGGACGCGCGGTGTGGCGAAGGGAGTTCAAACCAATGAAGATCCGTGTTTCCGCGCTCGCCTCGGCATGCGCGCTTGCCTGTTTCCTCGCACCGGCCGCTCATGCGGCCGATGCCCAGCTCGGCCACGTCGTCGTGACCGCCACTCGCCAGCCGATCAGTGCCGATGCGGCCCTGGCCAGCGTGGATGTCATCGAGCGCGACGAAATCGCCCGCGCGGGGCATTCGAGCCTGCTGGGCCTGCTCTCCTCGCGGCCGGGCGTGCAGATGGCACGCAATGGCGGTCCTGGTTCGAGCGGCAGCATCTTCATCCGCGGGGCGAACTCCGGACACACGCTGGTGCTGGTCGATGGGGTGCGCATGGGCTCCGCTACCAGCGGCTCTCCGGTGCTGGAGACGATCCCGCTCGAACTCATCGAGCGTATCGAGATCCTGCGCGGCCCCGGAAGTGCGCTGTACGGCGCGGATGCGCTCGGTGGCGTGATCCAGGTGTTCACCCGCAAGGGGCGCGAGGGCTTCCAGCCCTCCGTGCGTGTCGGGGCCGGCACGGACGGCGCGCGCGAGGCGAGCGCCACGCTCGCGGGTGGAAACGAGCGTCTGCGCTACAGCCTGACCGCCGGTCACGAGCGCAGCGACGGCTTCAACGCAAGGCCGAATTCGGCGACCGCCGCGGATGCCGACGACGACGGCTTCCGCGGGGATTATCTGGGCGCGTCGCTGGTGCTGGACCTGGGCGGCAATGACGAGCTCGGCGCCAACCTGCTGTATTCCGACATGCGCAACTGGTACGACGCGGCACAGCCTTTCGACTCCTACCTCGACAAGCGTGCCGAGACCTTCGGCGCGTATCTGCGCAAGCAGCATTCCGCCGACTGGGCCAGCACCCTGCGCTTCGGTCACGGGGTGGATGCCCTCGACAACCAGTCGAACGCGAGCACGCGTTCCCGCTTCGATACCACGCAGCGCCAGTTGAGCTGGCAGCACGACGTCGCCGTAGGTGGCGGCTCGCTGATGGCGGCGTACGAGTTTCTGCAGCAGCGCGTGAAGACCACCTCCGACTTCGAGAAGACGCGTCGCCACATCAACGCCTTCCTGCTCGGCTGGGGTGGTGAATTCGACCGCCACAACGTCCAGCTCAATGCGCGCCACGACCGCAACTCGCAGTTCGGTGGCAAGACCACCGGCGCCGCGGCCTACGGCTATCGGCTTGCGCCCGAGTGGCGCGCCCATGCCAGCATCGGCACGGCGTTCAAGGCGCCGACCTTCAACGATCTGTACTTCCCGGTGGAGTGCTACGGTGCCTGGGGCTGCTTCGGCGGCAATCCGGACCTGGAGCCCGAGGAGGCGCTCAACCGCGAGCTGGGCCTGGCCTGGGAGCGCAACGGGGTCGGTGTCGACCTGACCTATTTCAACAACCGCATCAAGAACCTCATCGACTGGAGCACCGGCATCGCCTCCAATGTGGGCAGGGCCGACATCCAGGGGATCGAGGCGGCGCTGTCCGCGACCCTGGGCGACTACCGGCTGCGCGCCAGCGTCGACCTGCTCGACGCGGAGGATGACGAGACCGGCGATCAGCTCGGCCGCCGCGCGCGCGTCGGCGGGGCGCTCGCGCTGGAGCGTGCGGTGGGCGCGTGGACCTGGGGTGTGGAGTGGAACGGCAAGGGGCGGCGCTATGATCAGGTGCCGAACGCGGTGTCCAATCGCCTCGGCGGCTACGGTCTGGTCGATGCCTACGCGCACTACGCCGTGGCGCGCGACTGGAGCGTCGAAGTTCGTGCCAACAATCTACTCGACAAGGACCATGAGCTTGCGAAGGGGTTCGCAACACAGGGCAGGAGTGCCTTCGTCGCGCTGCGCTACGCGATGCACTGACCGGCGATGCCCGCCGTCGCCCTGCGTGGGGAGTCGCGCTTGAGTCCGGCCATGCGCCGCAGGCGGGCGCCGCTGGCGATCGCTGCGGTACTGCTGTCCGCGGCGGCCATGGCCTTGCTGTGGGCGCTGGTCGCCGGCGACCTGCCGGTCGCGGCGACCGATGTCTTCGCCGCGCTGGCCGGCGCGGAGGGCATGGGGGCGACCGTCATCCGCGAACTTCGCCTCCCCCGCGCCCTCGCCGCCTTCGCCTGCGGCGGCCTGCTCGCCACCGCGGGTGCGCTGATGCAGGTGCTGCTGCGCAACCCGCTCGCCGACCCCTACATCCTGGGCATCTCGGGCGGGGCGGCGGTGGGGGCGCTGGGGGCGATGATGCTCGGGGCGGCGCTGTTCTGGGTGGATGTGTCGGCCTTCGCCGGGGCGCTGGCGGCGATGCTGCTCGTCTTCGGGCTCGCCCATGGCGACGGCAGCTGGACGCAGACGCGCCTGCTGCTCACCGGCGTCATCGTCGCCGCCGGCTGCGGCGCGGCGGTGTCGCTGATGCTGGCGCTCGCGCCCGACACGCGGGTGATGTCGATGCTGTTCTGGATGATGGGCGACGCCAGCGCGGCGGCGCGGCCGTGGCCGGCGCTGGCGGTGCTGGCGCTGGCGCTGGTCGCGGTGATGCCCTACGCGCGCGACCTCAACGTGCTCGCGCGTGGCGAGCTCAGCGCGCGCGCGCTGGGCGTGCGCGTCGGCCACCTGCGCATTGCCTTGTACGTGCTGGCCTCGCTGCTCACGGCGACCTCGGTGACGCTGGTCGGTTCGGTCGGCTTCGTCGGCCTGGTGGTGCCGCACCTGGTGCGCCTGGTGCTCGGCAATGACCAGCGCGTGTTGATCCCCGCCGCGGCGCTCGCCGGCGGCACCCTGCTGACCCTGGCCGACACCGCCGCGCGCACCGTGATGGCGCCGCAGCAGCTGCCGGTGGGCGTGCTCACCGCGCTGATCGGCGTACCGGTCTTCCTCTTCCTGCTCTCGCGCAACCCGCGCGGCACGCCATGAACGCCGCCCGCCGCGCCTTGCCCGTGGATGACGCCCCCTTGCTCGAGGCCGAGCGCCTCGCGCTCGAGGTGGGCGAGCGCTGGCTGTGCTGCGAGTTCAGCCTGAGCCTGGCGGCGGGCGAGTGCCTGGTGCTGCTCGGCCCCAACGGCGCGGGCAAGACCACGCTGTTGCACACCCTGGCCGGACTGCGCGAGCCCACGGTGGGCGAGGTGCGCATCGGCGGCCTGCCCTATGCGGCCTGGCCGGCGCTGGAGGCGGCGCGGTTCCGCGGCCTGCTCGCGCAGCAGCAGCCCGACCCCTTCGCGGCGAGCGTGCTCGAGACCGTGCTGGTCGGCCGCCACCCGCACCTGGGGCGTTGGGGCTGGGAGGGGCCGCAGGACGTGGCGATCGCGCGCGCGGCGCTGGAGTCGGTCGGGCTGGCCGGCTTCGAGCAGCGCGACGTGCAGACGCTTTCGGGCGGCGAGCGCCAGCGCGTGGGCATCGCCACCCTGCTCGCGCAGGCGCCGCGCCTGTTCCTGCTCGACGAGCCGCTCAACCACCTCGACCTGCACCACCAGATCGCCGCGCTCGAGCTCTTCCAGCGCCTGCTGCGCGAGCAGGGTACCGCGCGCGGGAGCGTGCTGGTGCTGCACGACATCAACCTCGCCGCACGCTACGCCGACCACATCATCCTGCTCGACGGCCGTGGCGGCGTGATCGCCGGCGACCGCGACGCCGTGCTGCGCGCCGACCTGCTCGGCCAGGCCTTCGGCCACCCGCTGCGCCGGATCGAGCATGAGGGGAGGGCGGTGTTCCTGCCGGACTGAGCGGGCGTGTCCGGAGCGCGTGCCGGGCTCGATATCGGCATTGGCGATTTCTTGCGTTTATCGAGAAAGGCGATATCCTGGATTTATCGGGATCATCGATACGACACCATGCCCAGGCTTTACTCTCCGGAACAGGCCGCCGAGCTGCTCGTCGGCCGGCGCAAGGCGCTCGGCTTGTCGCAGGCCGAGGTCGCGGCCCGGCTCGGCATCAGTCAGAACCGGCTCTCCGAACTCGAGACGCGCCCCGAGCGCCTCACCTTCGACCGCCTGCTTGCGCTCGCTGGCGTGCTCGGGCTCGAGCTGACCCTCGGCGACCGCAAGCCCGCCGAGGTGGAGCGTGAATGGTAGCCGCGGGCCGCCGCACGCAGGCACTTCAACGCGATGGCGCACAAGTGCGGCCTCGGGACCGACATGGAGGATGTCGTCGAGGCGGTGCTGGCGCAGCTCGACGGGCTTGCGGCCGGGCTGACGGCAGCCTTCCCCGAGGATGTCTTCACCACGATCGCCGCTGGCATGCGTGCCAGCGCGCGCCGACTTCACAACGAAAACAGGACGACAGGCCCGACATGACCCAGACCCCCGACCGCGACACCCGCCACAACGCCCGCATGGCACGCAAGAAGGACGTCGTCGATGAAAAGATCGCCGCCGCGCAGGCCGAGCGCGGCGTGCTGCTGGTCAACACCGGCAATGGCAAGGGCAAGTCGAGCGCGGGCTTCGGCCTGGTGGCGCGCGCGCTCGGGCACGGCATGCAGGTCGGCGTGGTGCAGTTCATCAAGGGGCGCTCGGACACCGGCGAGGAGGCCTTCTTCCGTACCCAGCCCGGCGTGCGCTGGCACGTGATGGGCGAGGGCTTCACCTGGGAGACCCAGGATCGTGCCCGCGACGTCGCGTCGGCCGAAGCCGCCTGGGCGCTGGCACGCGAAATGCTTCAGAATCCCGAAGTCGGCCTCGTGGTGCTGGACGAGCTCAATATCGCGCTCAAGTACCAGTATCTCGACGTGGAGCGGGTGCTCGCCGACCTGCGCGCCCGGCCGCCGATGCAGCATGTGGTGGTCACCGGCCGCGGGGCGCCGCCCGCGCTGGTCGAGGCTGCCGACACCGTCACCGACATGACGCCGGTCAAGCACGCCTTCGCCGCGGGGGTGAAGGCGATGCCCGGCATGGAGTGGTAAGAATGGCAGTTCCCGATCTCGCGGTTCATCGTCCCGGCCCGCTGCCGGGCTGGGTCTATCTGGTGGGCGCCGGCCCGGGCGACCCGGAGCTGTTCACGCTGCGCGGCGCGCGCCTGGTGGCGGGCGCGGACGTCATCGTCTACGACAACCTCGTCGCGCCGCCCATCCTGGATCTGGCGCCGGTCGAGGCCGAGCGCATCTACGTCGGCAAGAAGGCGGCCGACCACTCGCTGCCTCAGGACGAGATCAACCAGCTGCTGCTCGAGCTGGCGCGGCGGAACAAGCGCGTGGTGCGGCTCAAGGGCGGCGATCCCTTCATCTTCGGCCGTGGCGGCGAGGAGATGGAGCTGCTGGTCGAGGCCGGCATCCACGTCGAGGTGGTGCCGGGCGTGACCGCGGCGGCGGGTGTCTCCGCCTACGCGGGGATCCCGCTCACTCATCGCGAGCACGCGCAGTCGGTGGTGTTCGCCACCGGCTTCCTCAAGGAAGGCAAGGTCGACCTCGACTGGCCGATGCTGGCACGTCCGCATCAGACGGTGGTGATCTACATGGGCATCTCGCGCCTGGCCGACATCTGCGCCCAGCTCGTCGCCCACGGCCTGCCGCCGACCACGCCTGCGGGGGTGATCGAGCGCGGCACCACCCATGCGCAGCGCGTGGTGGTGGCCGACCTCGCCACCCTGGCGCAGCGCGTGCTGGACGAAGGCGTGCGTCCCCCCTCGCTGACCGTTGTCGGCAGCGTCGTCGGCCTGTACCCCAGGCTGGCCTGGTTCGAGCCGCAGGAGCAGCCCAAGGCCTCGCCGCTGCCGCACGCCGGCTGTGCGGTGGTGCACGGAAAGGGTGGCGAGTGAGCGTGGCGGACGCGATGCCGGAAACGGTCGACCCGGGTGCGGCCTCGTGCCCGGCACTCTTCGTCGCCGCACCCGCCTCCGGCCAGGGCAAGACCACCGTCACCGCGGCGCTCGCGCGCCTGCACACGCGGCTGGGACGGCGGGTGCGGGTGTTCAAGTGCGGGCCGGACTTCCTCGACCCGCAGATCCACGCGGTGGCGAGCGGCGCGCCGGTGCATAACGTCGACCTGGGGATGTGCGGCGAGGCGGACATCGCCAGGCGGCTGCACGCCGCGGCGCGCGAGGCCGACCTGATCCTGGTCGAAGGTGTGATGGGCCTCTACGACGGCGCGCCCTCGGGCGCCGACATCGCACGCCGCTTCGGCATCCCGGTGATGGCGGTGATCGACGCACGCGCGATGGCGCAGACCTTCGGCGCGGTGGCTTACGGGTTGGCGCATTACCAGCCCGGGTTGCCCTTTGCCGGGGTGCTCGCCAACCACGTTGGCAGCGCGCGCCACGCCGACATGCTGCGCGAGTCGCTGCCGGCGGGCATGCGCTGGTTCGGTGCGGTGATGCGCGATGTGGATGCGGCGCTGCCCGAGCGTCATCTCGGTCTGCTGCAGGCGGCGGAGATCGACGACCTCGGTGCGCGTCTCGACCGCCTCGCCGATCATCTCGAGCGCACCGGCGCCGCGGAGCTGCCGCCGACGGTGGCGTTTCCCGTCGTGGCAGTGGCGGAGATTCCGCCACTGCTCGCCGGCAAGCGGATCGCGATCGCGCACGACGCCGCTTACGGCTTCCTCTACCCGGCCAATGTCGACACCCTGCGCGCGCTGGGTGCGGAGCTCGCCTTCTTCT
Source organism: Thauera aminoaromatica S2 (assembly GCF_000310185.1). Lineage (GTDB taxonomy): Bacteria > Pseudomonadota > Gammaproteobacteria > Burkholderiales > Rhodocyclaceae > Thauera > Thauera aminoaromatica. Next base: position 9,894 of record NZ_AMXD01000049.1, read on the forward strand.
CGCCGCTCGCCGGCGAGGGCTTGCCGGCACAGTGCGACGCCGTCTGGCTGCCGGGCGGCTACCCCGAGCTGCACGGCGCCGCGCTGGCCGCCAACGCCGGGTTGTGGGTCGGGCTGCGAGCGCATGTGGCCGCCGGCAAGCCGGTGCTCGCCGAGTGCGGGGGCCTGATGAGCCTGCTCGATGCCATCGTCGACAAGGTCGGGGTGGAGCACGCGTTCGCCGGCCTGCTGCCCGGCCGGGCGGTGATGCAGAAAAGGCTCGCCGCGCTCGGCATGCAGGAAGTCGATCTGCCCGGCGGTCGGCTCACCGGCCACACCTTTCATTATTCGCGCACGGAGACCCCGCTGGTGCCCTGGCTGCGCGCGCGCCGCCCCGACGGCGGCGAGGGCGAGGCGATCTACCGTCGCGGCCCGATCACCGCCTCGTACGTGCATTTCTGGTTCCCGTCGAATCCGGTGGCGGCGGCGGGGCTGTTCGGCGGAGGATGACCCGTCTGCCATCGGGTCCGTGGCGAAATTGCGCCTCGACCCGATGTGTCGCCGATCGCGACTGGCGTCGCACCCACGGGAGGCATCGCGGCGCATCGGGGGGCCGTAGGAGCGACGCGAGTCGCGATCGGCGCGTCGGTCCGCGCCGCGCTCGCCTCGCCACCGCAATCGCGACTGGCGTCGCGCCCACGGGAGGCATCGCGGCGCATCAGGGGCCGTAGGAGCGACGCGAGTCGCGATCGGCGCGTCGGTCCGCGCCGCGCTCATCTCGCCACCGCAATCGCGACTGGCGTCGCTCCCACGGGAGGCATCGGTCTCATTAGGCCTTCAGCCCGGCCCGGCTGGATCGCGCCGCTCACCCCCGAGTGCCCGCCCTGCAGCATCTCCGATCGCCTGCGCCAGCCTCGCCATCACCGGAGACTGTACCTGCCAGTGGTGCCAGTACAGGACCACCTCTTCGCGCTCGGGTGCCAGGTCGACCAGCTCGCCGCGCGCAAGGTGCGCACGTGCCTGGATCTCGGGGACGAATCCATAGCCCAGGCCGGCGAGCGCGAAGGCCATGAAGCCCTCGGACGAGGGCACGACGTGGTGTGGATAGCGCCGCGAATCCAGCCCGAAGTGGCGCAGCAGGAAGGCCTCGTGCATGTCGTCGTGGTGGCCGAAGACGATCGCCGGCGCGCGCGCCAGCGCCGCCGGGGTGAGACCCTGCGGGAACCAGCGCGCGCGGAAGTCGGGCGAGCCGGCGCACAGATAGGGCATGGCCCCGAGGCGTACGGCGGCGCAGCCGCGCATCGGATCGGCGCGGGTGGACACGCAACCCAGCACCTCGCCGTCGGCGAGCAGCGCGTGGGTGTGGTCCTGGTCGTCGACCACGCAGTCGAGCACGATGCCCTCGTCGCGGACCACCTCGGCGACCGCGCCGATGAACCAGGTGGCGAGCGAATCGGCGTTGACGCCCACTGCGAGACGCAGCGGCCCGTCCACCTGGCGTGGCGACAGCGCGCGTCGCGCCTCCGCCTCCATCAGGCGCAGCTGTGCAAGGTAGGGCAGCAGCCTGCGCCCGGCCGGCGTGGGCCGCACCGGCTTGCTGCGCACCAGCAGAACCTGGCCGAGCTCGGCCTCGAGCAGCTTGACCCGCTGCGACACCGCGGACTGGGTCAGCGCCAGCCGGCGCGCCGCGCGCTCGAATCCGCCCTCCTGCAGCACCGCCTCGAAGGCCAGCAAGCGATGATCGATCATTAGCGTTATTGCTCGAAAACGAAATAAATCGATCCTACTTAATAAAAGCCTGCCTGGCGCCTATATTCGCGCCTCCCGGCGCTTCTGCAGGTCCGCCTCATGCCGGTTCTTGCCGGAGCGCCCGCAGTCGCGAACAGGGCTGCGGCCACGGCAACACGAGACGACAACGGAACGCATCATGAGCAACGTCTACCTCAACGGTTTTCTCCTCACCCTCGGCCTGATCATGGCGATCGGGGCGCAGAACGCGCACGTGCTGCGCCAGGGCCTGCGCGGCGAGCACGTGCTGCTGACGATCGGCGTGTCGGCGGCGTGCGACATTCTGTTGATCGGCCTGGGTATCGCCGGCGTGGGCAGCCTGTTCGTCGCCAACCCCGACCTGATGACGGTGGCGCGCTACGGTGGGGCGGCCTTCCTCGCCTGGTACGGCGCGCGCGCGCTACGCTCCGCGCTGCGCGGTGGGCGCGCGCTGGACCTGGCCGAGCACAAGCGCATGTCGCGCGGCCAGGCCCTGCTCGCGGCCGCCGGCTTCAGCCTGCTCAACCCGCATGCCTATCTCGACACCGTGGTGCTGCTCGGTTCGATCGGCAGCCAGCAGGCCGAGGACCTGCGCCCGCTCTTCGCCGTCGGCGCGATCAGCGCCTCGATCGTGTGGTTCCTGCTGCTCGGCTACGGCGCCCGCCTGCTCGCGCCGCTGTTCGCCAAGCCGGTGGCGTGGCGTGTGCTCGATGCGCTGGTGGCGCTGATGCTGTGGGCGATCGCGGGCTCGCTGCTGCTGGGGTGAGCGGGCGTGAGCGCCCATTCGCGCCTTGCGGTGCTCCTACGGAAGCGACCGCGTTTCGGGACCCCCTGTAGGAGCGCCCCAAGGCGCGAACACAGCGCCCGGTCGACCGCAGCGCGCATTCCACGCGTCGGTTTCGTCCTGAAACGGATCGTTCGGGGGGCGGAGCGTGTGAACCCGGCCCGCTATAATCGATGCCCTCGCGCATCTCGCGCGCACCGATCAGGATCTCCGCCGTGTCCGAACGCCTCGCCGTCGCCCTCCAGTACGCCCTGCCCAAGCGCCTGCTCACCCAGCTTGCCGGAAAGCTCGCCGGCCTGGAGGGGGGCAAGGCGACGACCGCGGTGATCCGCTGGTTCGCGAAGCGCTACGGGGTGAATATGGCCGAGGCCGCGAACGCCGATCCGGCGAGCTACGCGAGCTTCAACCAGTTCTTCACCCGCCCGCTGCGCGAAGGCGTGCGGCCGATCGCCGATGCGGACTTCGTCTGCCCGGTCGACGGGGCGATCAGTCAGTTCGGGCCGATCGAGTTCGACCAGGTCTTCCAGGCCAAGGGCCACTTCTATTCCACCACGGCGCTCGTGGGCGGCGACCGGGCGCTCGCCGCGCGCTTCGAGAACGGCGACTTCGCCACGATCTACCTGTCGCCGCGCGACTACCACCGCATCCACATGCCCTGCGCCGGGCGGCTGACGCAGATGATCCACGTGCCGGGCGAACTGTTCTCGGTGAATCCCGCCACCGCGCGCGGCGTGCCCGGTCTGTTCGCGCGCAACGAGCGCGTGGTGTGCGTGTTCGAGGGCGAATTCGGCCCCTTCGTGATGGTGCTGGTGGGCGCGACCATCGTGGGCAGCATGGCCACCGTGTGGCACGGCGTGGTCAATCCGCCGCGCCGGCCGGACATCGTCAAGCGCGGCTATGCAGAGGGCGAGGTGGTGCTGGAGAAGGGCGCCGAGATGGGCCGCTTCCTGCTCGGCTCGACGGTGGTGATGCTGTTCCCGCAGGACGTGCTGCGCTTCGGCTCCGACTGGGCGCCGGGCGGCCCGGTGCGGATGGGCGAGCCGATGGCGCGTGCGAAGTCGGGCGCGCCCTCCGATGGTGCGCCAGCACTCGCCGATGCACCGTGATGGTGTCCAGGAATGGCTCCGGCGGGCATTCCCTGGCGTCATCCTGCGGTCACGATGCTGAAAGAATCCCATGCTAGAACAGCGGCTTGGCGTTCCGTCCGGAATGCCCGGCGCCGACCTCCGAAGCTGGCACGATTGAAGCTAGGGATGGGGTGCCGTCCAACAACGAGCATCAGGAGACAGATCATGCCCAGCCGTCCGATCCATCAGATCCTTTCCGATCGTCCCTTCGTCGGCGTGTCGGCCGACACCCCGGTGCGCGAGGTGGTCCGCCAGATGAACGCCCTGCAGCGCAGCGCCGCCCTGGTCACCGAGCACGGCGTGCTCACCGGCATCTTCACCGAGCGCGATGCCGCCTTCGGCGTGCTGGCCGCCGGCCTGGACGCCGACACCACGCCGGTGGGTGCGGTGATGACGCACAATCCGGTGACGCTGACCGAGGACCGCCCCTTTGGTCACGCCCTGCACCTGATGTACGAGAACGGCGTGCGCCACGTGCCGATCGTCGACGCCAACCGCCGCCCGCTCGGTGTCGTCACCGCGCGCGATGCGCTTCAGCTCGATGCGCTCACCTTCGGCGCCGAGCTGGTGCGGCGCGAGGAGATCACGGTCATCCTGTAGGCGCCGTGTTCGCGGCTTGCGCCGCTCCTACAGGGGGCCGGAAACGCGGCGGCTCTTGTAGGAGCGCCGCAAGGCGCGAATGCAGCGGTCGAGATCCACCCACGCGCATCGCCTTGCCGGACCGCCTATCGCGCCTGCCCGCAGCCTCCCCCTCAAAGCAGGTTCATCTTCCGCGCCGCATCGCGCAGTTCGCCACGGAAGTCCGGGTGCGCGATGCCGATCAGCGCCTCGGCGCGCTGTTTCGCGGTCTTGCCGCGCAGCTGCGCCACGCCGTACTCGGTGACCACGTAGTTGATGTCGTTCTTGCTGGTGGTGACGTGGGTGCCCGGCGACAGCACCGGCGCGATGCGCGACACCGTGCCCTTCTTTGCCGTTGACGGCAGCACGATGAAGGCCTTGCCGTCCTTCGAGCGGTTGGCCGCGCGCACGAAATCCGCCTGGCCGCCGGTGCCCGAGTAGGGCAGGTGGCCCAGGCTCTCCGAGCCGCACTGGCCGATCAGGTCGATCTGCATGGTGGCGTTGATCGCGCACAGCTTGTCGTTGCGTGCGGCCAGGTAGGGGTCGTTGGTGAACTCCACCGGGTGCATCTCGATGCCCGGATTGCGGTGCATGGTGCGATACAGGCGCCGCGAGCCGAGCGCGAAGGTGGCGATCGTACGGCCCGGCATGAAGGTCTTCTTGCGGTTGGTGACCGCGCCGGACTCGATCAGCGACAGGATTCCGTCGCCGAGCATCTCGGTGTGGATGCCGAGCTCGCGCTTGTGCTGCAACTGCACCACCACCGCGTCGGGGATGCCGCCGTAGCCGATCTGCAGTGTGGAGCCGTCGTCGATGAGCTCGGCGACGTACTTGCCGATCGCCTGCTGCACCGGGCCGATCTCGGGCAGGCCGACCTCGAAGAGCTCGTCGTCGCTCTCCACCAGGCCGGCGACCCGGGAGATGTGCACCAGGCAGTCGCCGTTGGCGAAGGGCACGTTCGGATTCACCTCGAGCAGCACGACGCGCGCGCGCCGGATCGCCGCCATGGTGTAGTCGGGCGCGAGCGAGAGGCTGAAGTAGCCGTGCTCGTCCATCGGCGAGGCCAGCGACACCACCACGTCCGCCGGTGACAGGCCGCGCTCGATCAGCATCGGCAGCTCGGAGAAGTAGGCCGGCACGTAGTCCACCCAGCCGGCCTGGCCGCCCGCGCGGTTCGCACCGCCGAAGAAGTAGGCGTCGTGGCGCACGTTCGCGCGCGTTTCCGGGTCGAGATAGGCGAACTTGCGCAGCGGCAGGATCTGGCTCACCGCGACGTCGCGCAGCGCGTGACGGCGCGCGGACAGGGCGTGCAGCAGCGCCGGCGGCTCGCCCACGCCGGTGGGCACGACCACGGTGTCGCCGTCGCGGACCTGGCCGGCGGCGTCGGACGCGGTCATGCGCTTGCTGTCGTAGAGGGCCTGCAGCTTGGACATCGCGGTTCTCCCGGGCGTGTGATCTGGCGTCGAAGGAAGTCGATTATACGGGTATTCCATACGGAGTCGTATGGTAAAGGGTGCGCGCTCAAGCAGGTGGGTGGGCGAGGACGGCGCGGATGTAGTCCTCGGGCAGGCGGTACTCGGCGGCCAGCTCCCGGGCGTTGCGCCCGCTGGCGCGGATCGTCGCCAGCCAGCCGTCGAGCCCGCTCGACAGCGAGCGCCCGGCCTGTTCGCCCGCGCGGGTGGCGCGCTCGCTGCCGTCGACCGCGTACTTGTTGGCGTAGCCGCGCGGGGTCACCATCAACCCGTCGCGCACGAAGGTGTTGGAGTTGCCGATCAGCACCGTGGTCAGCATGCCGATGTCGGCCTCGGCCATGCGCTCGAGGGTGCTGAACTCGATGCGCTGCCTGGGCCGGTAGGCGGACTTGACGATTGCCACCGGCGTGGCCGGGTCGCGATGGCGCAGGAAGATGCGCTGCGCCTCGACGATCTGCCCGGTGCGGCGGCCGCTCTTGGGGTTGTAGAGCGCGACCACGAAGTCGGCATAGGCGGCGGCGTCGAGCCGGCGTGCGATGGCCGGCCAGGGCGTGAGCAGGTCGGACAGCGAGATCGCGCAGAAATCGTGCGTCAGCGGCGCGCCGACGAGCGCGGCGCAGGTGTTGAGGGCCGAGGCGCCGGGCACGATCTCGACCTCGATGTCGCCGGGCTTTCCGCTCGGCGGTGTCCACCCGGCCTGGAAGAGCACCTCGAAGGTCGGGCCCGCCATGCCGTACACCCCGGCGTCGCCCGAGGAGACGAGCGCCACCTTGCGGCCCTGGCGGGCGCGCTCGAGCGCCTCGATGGCGCGGTCGAGCTCCTCGGTCATCGACTTGCGGATGACCTCCTTGCCCTCGAGCAGGTCGGCCACGAGGCGGATGTAGGTGACGTATCCGATGATCGTGTCGGCCTCGGCGATCGCGGCGCGCGCGCGCTCCGTGAGGTGGGCGTGCGCGCCCGGGCCGAGGCCGACGAGCATGATCTTGCCGGCGGGGGCGGACGTTCCGGGAGGGACGATGGTTTCGGGGGCGTTCATGCGGGAGGGACTCCGGTGCGAAACGCGGCCCGCGAGGGCGCGCGTCGAGCCCCGGCGGTGGTGCCGGGTGCTCGGGGTGGTCGTCAGTTCGGGGCGGGCGAGGAGGCGGGAAGGCGGGCGATGGAGACGGTGGCGTTGCGGCCGTCCGGGCCGCGCAGCTTGTGCTTTTCGACGCGCAGCGCGCCCGGGTCGGTGGCGAGTGCGGTGCCGGCGGCGAGCAAGGCTGCGGCCTCGGAGACCGAGGGCGTGCCGGTGTATCGGCGCACCGTCTCCGACGGGTTGGGCACGTCGACCGCGGCGAGCACGGCCGGTGGGTAGAACCGCAGCGTCCAGCCGGCGGCCGTGGCCGCCTCCAGCAGGCCGGCTTCGTCGGCCTTCAGCGTGATGCTGGCCACGGCGGCGACGTCGATGCGCGACGCACCGATGCGGGCGAGCGCCGCGTCGATCGCTCGCGTGATGGTCGCCGCCGGCGTGCCGCGGTCGCAGCCGAGGCCGAGCGCGAGCTTCTTCGCCGCAGCGATGGGGCGGTAGATCACCCGCTTGCCGGCGAGGCGTGCAGCGTAGCCGGTGGGCAGAGGGCGGTCGCTGATCCACAGTACGGCGCCGAAGTGTTCGGGCTCGACGTCTTCCAGGCGCGCGAAGCGCCGGATGTTCGCCGGCAGCGGGCCGCTGCGGCCGTTGGCGTGGCGCGACCACCAGTCGGTGCTGCCGGTCTCCTGCACCAGCGCCACCGGCTCGTCGTTCACCACCGCGGCGCTGGCGCGCACGATCTCGTCGTGGCTGGCTTCGAAGGTCCAGCCGAGCTCGCGGCCGAGCAGGTCCACCGCCAGCGTCGCGCGCGCGTCCGATGCGGTGGTCAGCACCGGCGTGGCGCCCACCGCCTGCTGCAGCGCGGCGGCGATCGCGTTGGCGCCGCCGAGGTGGCCGGACAGCACCGGGATCGCCCAGCGCCCGGCCTCGTCGAGCACCACCACGCCGGGGTCGGTCTCCTTGTTGCCGAGATGCGGCGCGATCAGGCGCACCACCGCGCCGAGCGACACGATGGCGACGATGCCGTCGAAGCCGGCGAACAGCGCCGGCACCTGGTCGCCCACCTTGCCCTCGTAGCAGGCGAAGGCGCCGGGTGCGGCTGCGGCGGCCTCGGCGGCGAACTTCCGCGGTGCGAACAGCGTGGCGCCGGGCAAGGCGGCGATGACGCGACCGGCGAGCGCGATGCCGTGGCGGGTGATCGCCACCACGGCGATGCGGGTGCAGGGGAAGGGCAGAGGCTGGAGGGGTTGCGAAGGCATCGGGCGGAGCCTCAGGAAAGGGCCGTGGCCGCGGGGGACTCGCCAGGGTGCGCGGCGGCGCCTCCGGTGTCCGGGGAGGGGGCCTGCGCGGTGGCTTGCGGTTCCACTTGCGCGGCGCGCTTGCGGCAGCCGCGGCGCAGCTCGCCGCGCGCGCGCTTGGGGTTCTGCACCAGCAGCAGGGAGAGGTAATTGACCTGCGCGCCGCGCAGGCTGGCAAGGTCGTGCACCACGCGCTGCGCGGGCGCCCCCACCTTCTCGACGAAGCAGCTCGTGGCGAGCAGGCCGCGGCGCTCGAGCAGGTCGAGCACCTCGTCGAGCAGCGGCTTCACCTTCATCAGCACCAGGGTGTCGAACTCGTCGAGCAGGTGGTCGATGACGGTGGTGCCGTAGGCGGCGGGGATCACCGCCATCGTCTCGTCCTCTTCGGCCAGCGCCAGGTCGGCCACCGCCGCGGCGGCGGCGAAGGAACTGACCCCGGGGATGGTGTCGACCTCGACCTCGGGCGCGAGCTCGCGCACCGTGCGCGCGAGGTGGCGGAAGGTGGAATAGGTGGAGGCGTCGCCCTCGACCAGGAAGGCGAGGTCGCGGCCTTCCGCGAGCAGCGCCACCACCTGCGTCGCGGCGCGCGCCCAGGCCTTGGCGAGTGCGACGGCGTCGCGCGTCATCGGAAAGACGAGCTCCACCGCGTCCGCGGGGATGGACAGACCGCCGCGGCGGACGATGTCGAGCGCGTAGGAGGATTCCTCCGCCTTCTTCACCGGATACGCCCAGCGTGCGTCCGACTGCAGCGCGGCCCAGCCGCGGCGGGTGACGAGCTCGGGGTCGCCGGGGCCGAGCGAGATGCCGATCAGGCGGCCGAAGCGAGCCGTGTTCGCGGGATGCGGATTCATGGAGCCTCCTTGCGGGTGGTGACGATCCACACCGGGTTCTGCGCGGCGAGCCGATGCATGTCGAGGATGGGTTGGCTGCGCGCGGCCGAGAGCATCGTCACCTCCCAGGCGGTGTCGGCCGCGGCCAGCACGGAGGTGGCGGTGGCGAGGTTCTCGAGGGTGACGAAGTTCATCACCAGCCGGCCGCCGGGAACGAGCCGCCGCAGGACGAGGGTGATCAGCTCGCCGAGTTCGCCGCCCGAGCCGCCGATGAACACCGCATCGGGGTCGGGCCAGGCATCCAGACCGGCGGGGGCCTTGCCCTCGAACAGGCTGTAGTTGCTGGCGCGCAGCCGACGGGCATTGGTGCGTGCATTGGCGGCGTCGGCGGGGTTCTTCTCGATCGCCCATACGTGGCCGTGGCGGGCGATGCGGCTGGCCTCCAGTCCGACCGAGCCGGAACCGGCGCCGATGTCCCACACCCGGCTGTCGGCGCGCAGCGCGAGCTTGGCCAGCGCGACCGCGCGTGCCTCGAGCTTGGTGATCAGGCCCTTCTCGGGTGTGCGCTGCACATAGTCGAGGTCGTCGACGCCGAACAGCGCGGTACCGACGCACGTGCGCTCGATCACCACGACGTTGGGTTCCGGGAAGCGCCGGCTGGCGGCCTCCTGCAGGCTCAGCCCGGCGAACACCGCTTCGTCGTCCAGGCACAGGCGGGCGACCACCGACAGGCGCAGGTCCTCGTCGCAGCCCGGCGCGCCATGACCAGCCGCGAGCAAGGCGCGGGCGATGCGGTCGGGGCTGTTGGCGGGGCTGGTGAAGCAGGCGACCAGCGGGTGTTCGGCGACGGCGCGGACCACGCGGTACAGGCCGTGCTCCGGCGTGGGGCCGGGTTGCCGCGGATCGGCCTGCCATTCGTCGGCGTCGGCGCCGTGGCAAGACACGAAGCGGGCCTCCTGCCACGACCTCTTCAGGCGCGCGAAGGCGAGCTGCAGCGTCGAGGTTGCGGGCAGTACCTCGAGCCGCGCGGCGCCGAGCTTGTCGATCAGGAAGCCGGCGATGCCATGGCACAAGGGGTCGCCGGTGGCGAGCACCACGGCGGCGTCGCCCTCGAGCACGGCCTCCTCGATCCAGCCCGGCACGCGTGTGAGCGCGCCGTCCATGTTCAGCAGGCGGGCGCTGGGGGCGTGCGGTGCGATGCGTTCCAGCGTGCGTCCGGCGCCGATGAGGCTGGCGGCGGCTTCGATGCGCCGGCGCGCTGCGGCGCCGAGGCCGTCCCAGCCGTCGTCGAGCAGGCCGACGATGCTGCAGACGGGGGCAGTGGATTCAGGCATGCGTGGTCTCCTTCAGGTCGGCCTCATCGACGCTCACGATCGGCACGCCCTCGAAGTTGCACGCCAGCACGGTGAGCCGGTGCGGGCCGGGGTAGCGCTGGCGCAGGCTGCGGATGGCGCGCCCGGCGAGCGCGCGGTGGAAGGCCACGGCCAGGCCGAGCGCGCTCAGGCGTTCGGCGGCGAAGCGGGCGGTCTCGGCGGCGCGGATCTCGGCCACGAGCGCGGGCGGCGCGCCGACCTCGGCAGCGGCGGCGGCGATCAGCTCGCGATCGACCTCCTCGCGCCAGGCGTGGGTGACCGACAGGCCCTGGGCGATCTTGGTGAGCTTGCCGATCATGGCGCCGACGACGATGTGGCGCATGCCCTGCCTCACCGCGGTGGTGAAGGCGGCCTTGACGAAGTCGCCCATCTGCACGAAGCAGGCCTCGTCGAGGTCCGGGAAGGCGCGCATCGCGCATTTCTCGGTGCGGCCACCGGTGGTGAACACCACGCAGGTCTGGCCCTGGTTGGCGGCGACATCGATGGCCTGGATCACGCTGGCGCGGAAGGCGGCGGTGGAATACGGGCGGACGATGCCGGTGGTGCCGAGGATGCTGATGCCGCCGAGGATGCCGAGGCGGGCATTGAGCGTCTTCCGCGCAATCTCCTCGCCGCCGGGCACCGAGATCGTCACCTCCAGACCGTCGCCGGCCTCGAGGATGGGCGTGCCGGCCGCGCGCACGTTGTCGATGATGTTGCGCCGCGGCACGGGGTTGATCGCGGGGCCGCCGACCGCCAGCCCGAGCCCGGGCTTGGTGACCACGCCCACGCCAGGGCCGCCCGCGAGGATCACCACGCCGCCGCCCCCGCGGATGCGGCGCACGTCGGCGGTGAGACGGGCGCCATGGGTGGCATCGGGATCGTCGCCGGCGTCCTTGATCGAGACCGCGTGGGCGTGGTCGCCGTCCACCTGGCCGTCGCGGATCGTGAAGCGCACCCGCGTCGTGTTGGGCAGCACGCACTCCACCGCGTCGGGCACCGCGCCGCGCACCAGGCCGAGCGTGGCGGCCGCCGCGGCCGCGGCCGAGTTGGCGCCGGTGGTGAAGCCGGTACGATTGCCGCGCGAGCGCCTGGCGTCGCCCTTGCGCACCTTGTCGGGGAGGGAATGTCCTGCCGCCATCGTGTCGCTTCAGCCCCGGACGGCCTGTCGCTGCCGTGTCTCGGCCAGCCCGAGCAGGGCGTGGATCGCCGCCACCACCAGGGTGGAGCCGCCCTTGCGGCCGCGGATGACGATCCATGGCACCGCGTCGACCGCGGCCATCCGGTCCTTGGATTCGGCCGCCGACACGAATCCCACCGGCATGCCGACCACCAGCGCCGGGCGCACGCCCTCGTCGCGGATCAGTCGCACCAGCTCGATCAGCGCGGTGGGTGCGTTGCCGATGCCGACGATGGCGCCGTCGAGCAGGCCGAGGCGGTGCGCCTTGCGCATGGCCTGCACCGCGCGCGTGCTGTCCTCGGCGCGGGCGTGCTCGACGACGTCGGGGTCGGAGATGAACTGGTGCGTGCGCATGCCGAAGTGGGCGAGACGCGAGGCGGACAGGCCGACACAGATCATCTCGACGTCGGCGACGATCCGCGCGCCGCCGCCGAGGATGGCGGCCAGGCCGGCGTCCACCGCATCGGGATGGAATTCGGTGAGGCCGTTGAACTCGAAGTCGGCGTTGGCGTGGATCATGCGGCGCACCACCGGCCACTGCCCGGCGGTGTAGGCGTGACGGCCGACCTCGGCGTCGATGATGGCGAAGGAGTCGTGCTCGATCGCGCGCCCGGCGGCGGTGAGCTGTTCGGTGACGGTGTTGGTGCGCATGGCGGGTTCGGCTTCAGGCGTGCGCGTGGCCATGGGCGCGAGCGTATGCATGGCCATGGTCGTGCTCGTGGTGCGCAGGGGCGTGACGGGCGTGCGTGGGGCTGTGCTCGTGCAGGTGCACGGCCTCGGCGGCGAGGCGGTATCTGCAGCCGTCGCACTCCAGCAGTCCGCCTTCGGGTGCTTCGTGGTCGTCGACCCTGCGGTCGAGCAGCGCGAAGATGCCCTCGTCGAAGCCGAAGTGGGTGCCGAGCGCGAAGGCGAGCTGCGGGTACTGGCGCCGCAGGCGCTCGACCTGTGCCCGGATGCGCTCCATCAGCACCCCGGTGAAGAGGTACACCGGCACGATGCAGATCTGCGTCATGCCCAGGCGGGCCTGGCGCTGCACCACGGTTTCGAGTCGCGGCCAGGTCACGCCGGTGAAGGCGAGGTCGACCAGCTCGTGGTCGCCGTCCTCGAAGAGCCAGCGCGCCATCTTGGCGAACTCGCCGTTGGCGCCGGCGTCCGAGGAGCCGCGGCCGAGCAGCACCACGCCGGTGGTGTGCGGGTCGGGCATGTCGAGCTGCCTCAGCAGGCGGTCGAGCTGGCCGCGCAGTACGGCGAAGAGCTCGCGCCCCATGCCGAGGTGGCGGGCGCAGGCGAAGGCGACGCCGGGGTGGCGGGCGCGGGCGCGCTCGATCGCAGCCGGAAGCTCCATCTTGACGTGGCCCGCGGCGTTGAGGATGAAGGGAATCGTGACGACACGGTGCGCCGCGTGCGCGGCGCGGTCGAGGCCCTCGTCGAGCAGCACGTCGGCGTGCTCGATGAAGCAGGTCTCGATGCGCCAGCCGGGGTGGCGTTCGCGCCATTGTGCGGCGAAGTGGAGGATCTCCTTGTTGCCCTCGCGGTTGCGCGAGCCGTGGCCGACGAGAAGGATGGCGGTCTTGTTCATGCGGTTTCTCCGGTGGCGATGCCGGCCGCGGCGGCCGGCATCGACGCCTTGCGGAAGCGGTGGCCGAAGCCCGGGTCGTAGAGTTTCGAGCGTGCGAGGTCGGGCCACAGGCGGGCGCCGAGCGCCGGACTGGCGAGAATCATGGCCTGGCTGGCGATCTTCTCGTCCTGGCAACGGCGCTTGATGTCGGCCAGCGTGCCGCGCACGATCTTCTCCGCGCCCGCCCAGCTCGCCTTGTGCACCACCACGATGGGGGCGTCCTCCGGCCAGCCGGCGGCGCGCAGCGCACGCTGCACCTCGTGCAGCAGCGTGATCGACAGGAAGATGCACAGCGTCGTGCGGTGCGCGGCGAGCGCCTCGAGCGCCTCGCCCGGCGGCATCGGCGTGCGCCCGGCGACACGGGTGAGGATCACCGTCTGCGTCACCTCCGGCAGGGTCAGGGTCTCGCCCGCGGCGGCGGCCGCGGCCATCGCCGAGGACACGCCCGGCACCACCCGCCAAGGAATGCCGGCGGCGTCGAGCGGGCGCGTCATCTCGACCAGGGCACCGTACAGGCCGGGGTCGCCGGTCTGCAGGCGCACCACGACGGGATGGCGGGCGCAGGCGTCCAGCAGCCAGGCGCTCATGCCCTCGAGCGTCATGTCCCTGGAGTCGCGGATCTCGCAGTGGGCGGGCGCGAACTGCGTCGCGCTGCGGTCGACCAGCGAGCCGGCGAACAGGATCGCGCCCGCCCGCTCGAGCAGGCGGCGGCCTTTCACGGTGATCAGGTCGGGGTCGCCGGGGCCCGCGCCGACGAACCAGACCGTACCCGGCAGCGCGGTCATCAGCCGCGCGCCGGCACGGCGAAGCAGAGCCGCACGAGGGGACGATGCGCCTGCGACTGCAGCAGGCGGACGAGTGCGACCGTCAGCACCGGCTCGATCAGCGCCACCGGGAGGTAGGCGCTGGCGAAGGCGGCCCATGCCGCGAAGGGCGTGGCGACCTCGCCCATGGCCAGCCAGAAGCCGACCATGACGGCGACGCCGGCGTAGTAGGCGGCGTCGAGCTTCAGCACCGATCCCACCCGCGTCGCGGCGCCGCTGGCGAGCCTGCGGCCGAGCGTGGCATGCAGCGCCACCAGCGGTACGGCCAGCGAGAGGAAATTGACCCCGAGATGCAGCAGGTCGGCGGGCTCGAAGACCCCGCCCTGAAGCAGCAGGCCGAGGCCGAAGCCGAGCAGGGTGGGCACGAAGCCGAGCGTCAGGTAGATCGGCATGGCGCCGATGAAGTGCAGCTCCGATGCGCCGGCGGGCGTATGGAAGCTCTGCATGAAGACGGAGAAGAACAGGGCTGCGAGCAGGGTGCGCAGCAAGCGCTGCGGCTTCCTGAGAAGTTGCGGCGCCTGGGCGGCGACGAGCGCGGTGGCGGCGAGGTTGGCGGCGGCGATCTTGGCGCCGGAAAGGATGCCGGGTTCGATGTGCATGATGACTCCCCACGAGTGCATGGAACGACGATGCGAACCACGCGGGCGGGGGGCGGCATGCGGGCGCGGCGCTGCCGGTGGGCGTACGCACGCGGTGAAACCGCGAGCGCACGCCGGGCACGGCATTGCCTGGAGACCGCTTGCACGACGAGTCGGCTGGAGCTTCCGGCGCACACGGGCAGCCGGCGGAAAACCAGTCGGATCGAACCCACACCCCGGGGCTCACATCAACCTGGAACCGCGCACGACGCCACTTGCAGGCGGGTGCGGGTTCCGTACTCGATCGGGCCGGTCTTCTGGCTTGCCGTCTTCCTCCTCCGCCGGCCTTCCCGAGCGCAAGGCTCAGTGGCGTGTTGGCGGATTCGTCAGGCTCACAGCAGCGGGGGCTGCGCCGGAATGGTCGTGCGCGCGCAAGGCGGACGACGTCACCGGACTTCCCGTTTCACCCTGTCATATGAAGTTATGACAGGGCACCCGGATCGAATGCGGAGCGAAGGATAGGCGAAGCTGGGGCGGGAAGGCAAGCGATGTGCAGCGGTGGGGACGGGAGCGCCGCGGTCGCGATGCCGGTTTTCGTGGGAGCGACACCAGTCGCGATGCGGCCATCGGCGCGGGTTATGCGAATCTCGGACCCGCGCCGACGGCCTCGCTGTTTCCGGTCGTCCTGCTCAGCGCTTGTCGCCGCCCGGCTTGGCGGCGAACAGGGCGGCGCGGGGCTGCGGGCGGCGCTGCGGGTTCGCGCCGGCGGGGCGGGGCGCGTTACCCTCCGGGCGGCGGTTGGCGGACGGTGCGCGGTTGCCGTCCACCTCGACACGGCGGGCCGGCCCGGCGCGG